>CAJMLT010000018.1 GCA_905214325.1 uncultured bacterium | reverse complement strand
AACTTGGTGACCTCATCAGCATTGCGACACCCGACGATACAGGATGATTTCATGCGGTCGAACATGCTATCCATTCTCTTTACCTTAGACGTATCAAAGGAGGAGAGATCGAGGGAGACAAGAGAAGAACAGCCTTCGAACATGTTATCCATATCCGTCACGCTAGAGGTATCGAAGGACGAGAGATCGAGGAATGTGAGGGAAGAACAGTCGGAGAACATATTGTTCGTCGATTCTAATTTTGAGGTGTCGAAAGACGAAAGATCAAGAGAGGTTAGTTTCTCACAATTCGAAAACATACCATGCATGTCCTCCACATTGGCCGTGTCGAAATTGGTTACATCAAGGGAGGCGAGATTAGAACAGAAGCCGACTATAAATCTCATATCCGTCACGTTAGACGTATCAAAATTGGTTACATCGAGAGAGGTGAGTTTCGAGCAGTTGTAGAACATCCTGTACATATCCTTAACGTTGGATGTGTTGAAATTGGTTACATCGAGAGAAGTGAGATTTGAGCAGTAGTAGAACATGTTGTGTATCTTTTCCACGTTAGATGTATCAAAACCAGATACGTCAAGTGACGTTAGTTTTGAGCAGTATTGAAACATATAACTCATATCCGTCACGTTAGACGTATCCAAACCACTCACATCGAGAAAAGTAAGGGAAGAACATTCCCCGAACATAGAATACATATTCGCCACGCTAGAAGTGTCGAACTTGGTTAGGTCGAGAGATGTGAGATTCGAGCAGTTGTAGAACATCTGAGACATACCCGTCACGGTAGACGTATCAAAATGATCGTTGAAGTCGATTGAAGCCACTCGGGAAAAGCCTTCGAACAAGGAAGAGCTGTCCACAGCCCCCGAAACGTTCTCGGGACTGACAAGATACACATCATAGAGACCATTATTGTTATCAACTGCATAGGCATTGAGGTCTCCTGTAGAAGCAGCATTCCATGTCGAATAGTACGAACTAGGAACGATATCGGTGAAGGTGATCGTGGCAACGTTTTCATCACCGATCCCTCCCTTCTCCGGCTTACACCACCCATACGCAATAACGGGCAGCACTTCTTCAGCGGTAGAATTCTTAGAAAGGGTTGCTCCGGCATATTGAGCCGTCAGGGTGAGGTCGGCATCACGCAGGGCTATGACTTCTCCGGAGGTCACCTCCTGTTCCACTCCATCTGACCACGTGGCTTTCCAAGAGGTGAAGGTATCTCCCGTGCGGGCAAGACCGGTGCCATCGTAGATGGCTATCATGTCTCCGGTGTGCTGCATGGTTTGCTCGGGAAGGGAAGTGCCTGAGCCCCCATCGGCATCGTAGGTGACGGTGTGGGTGGTAGCTGCATAGGCTTGTTGGGTAGCAGTTAAGCTAAAGGGTGCAAGTCCTATAACGAGCAAGCATGACAACAGAATGCGAACCACGGCGCTCAGCCGTGGTTGCTGTACGACAGGGTTTGGTGCGGGAAATGAGTTGGGTTTGCCCTGGGAGGTATTCATGAGTATGTGTCCTTCGGTGGATGAATCTATCAAACGATGAACACGTTACGTATACCTGCGTATCAGTACCGCATCAAACAAGGGCTTTTGAGCCCCCCCCCCCCAGAAAGTACCGTTAAAAAACACAAATTGTGTTGCGCTTCTTTTTATAATCCACAAATTACGTTGCGAACCGACTCGTATTTGTACCTATGCGTCACATTCCCAGCAACTCGCTATGCGATCCCGTTCGAACGGCCGTCAGTACAACCGAATCTTCGTCAACCCTGTACATCAATAACCAATCAGGCTCGATATGACATTCCCTATGCCCTCTGTAGACACCCGAAAGCTCATGGTTACGATTACGCTCAGGGAGCAGATCCTGCTTGCGCAGCGCAAGAATAACCTTGTCGAGCTTCTCCAAATCCGATCCCTGCTTGCGTTTCTTCTTGATGTCTTTTTTGAATTGCGGGGTGTATCTGATATCGAGCATGGCTACTCTTCGTCATCGAATATAGACGCCCACATGTCATCATTCGAGCTGAAAGGACCGGACACCCGCCCCTGAAATTCTCGTGCAGCGTTCAGTGCAATATTTGCGAAATGTCTTGCATTATAGCGCGTACCTAATCCCACGGATTCCGTCATAACGTCCAGCAGACAGTCTTCTTCATTGCGGGGGTCCTCATGGTTTTCTTTCCAGTAATCAACGCTCTCGCCTTGGGGAAGAATATTGCTCAGTAGCATGTCCTTAGTACAGTCAAGCTGAAAATCAACAAGAGTTGAACCACCTATAAGCATTTTGGCATTAGAAAAAGATGCTGCTGGATATTGAGTCTCACCGCGTCGAAGATGCCTAAGGGTATATCGAACACCGCCTGACGTGATTTCAAATGAGCCATGATTATCTTTAACCATACTATCAAGAATCCATAAACCATTGCCAATGCCGTTGCCGTCAGTCACTCCGCGCTTCGTAGCCAAGGCAAGCGCATCTTTTGTTCCATCGAACACTATGCCTGCATTCCTAAGCGATTCCGGGATACCAATCCCGTTGTCATAGACGGCGTTAGTATACGTATTTGAAACCCCCTGCGCCTCTGATTTAAGCGAAACTTGGGGGTATTTTTTATCCCAAATTCAACCATTTGGTTAGTTGCTCATTATACAGCGGCCTTACATCAACCACTCAGGCGAACAGCCATCAGTGCGAGAGTCTCGACGATGACGACTCAATAAGGCTGAGGATTACCTTACAAATCGTCACCCCAAAATCAACCAGAAAAACCTTCTGTTGATCACTTATTTGCTTTCTTTCCTTGAGCGATTCTTTACTGGAATGCCTAAAACACTGAACTTTTTTCTAGACTTAAACAAACCAGTCTTACCCGATGCATTACCACCGTATATCGATGCCACCGGCAGCGCCTTGCGACTGCGAAAGCCAGGAATCTTGGAGAGCGTTTTTTGGTGCTGGCGCTCAAACGTGCCAACACGGCTAAGTGTAGCCTCATCGTGATACGACATCCAATTATCTATCGTTAAGTTGAGCAGCATCTCCCATCCTCTTACTACATTGAATGAGATTTCATCACATTTGTTGTCGTAGCGCTATGCTACATCATCCCAGCTTCGTGATACGGGGATCACCGTTCCCGATGCGCTCGCCTGGCCCGCTTAGGCAGGAACACGAAGGAGAGAAGCAGACCCGCACCCAAAACAAGGATCTGCACCATGAAGCTCACGTCGAAGCCCCAATCATCGACGCCGATGGGGTTGTCCGCAACGTGAGCCATGATGGTGATAAGAAGTGACACGATGAAAGCCGAACCTATCTGGCGAAAAGCCGTGATGATAGCCGTGGCTTGAGGAAGATCATGCTGGCTCAATTCCGCACAGGCGAAGCCCGTCAGGGGCATCATCACACAGGCTACCCCTATAATTCTGAATCCGTAGAGCACGGTGATAACCCACGCAGGAGTTTGCCCATCACAAGGAAGGAACGCTGCCGTACCCACTATCAAAATGACGAACCCGGAAAGAGCAACCTTGCGCGGACCGTAAAGATCGAGCAGGCGGCCCGTTATGGGATTGAACACCCCCAACAAAAGAGCACCCGGTGTGATGGCAAGACCGGACACGGTAGCCGAAAGCCCCTGCACATCCTGCACGTAGAGGGGAACCATGATCGATGCCGACATCATAGCCACCTGCCCGATAACCACCAGCACCGCGGAAACCGCGAAGGTGCGCGTCTTGAAGCAGGACAACTTCAAGAAAGGCTCCTCTATCCTCAGCTGACGGCGCACGAACACAATCATCAGCACCAAGGCTATCCCCAGGCAAACGAACAATTGCACGCCTATGGGCGAATCGGATTCCATGCACGAAGAGACGAAGAGGACAAGGGAGCACCCAACATAGAAGAGCACCATCGAAATGACATCCAAATGGACCGCATGCTGTTTCGTCACGTTTTTCTGCACGAAGACGCCCATCACCAATACACAAGCGGAGGCAATCGCCAAAAAGACGAATATCGCCTGCCAGCACCACACATCAACGATAACACCCGACAGTGCAGGCCCCAATGCGGGTCCGAAACCGATGATCAATCCGACGAGCCCCATAGCGAAACCGTAACGCTGTTTCGGGAAGATGAGAAGCGCCACCACTTGAATCAAGGGGAGTGAAATACCCGCCCCCGCCGACTGAAGCAGCCGGGAGGCAAGCAGTACTTCATACGAGGGCGCGAAGATCGATCCGAGACAGCCGACGAACAGAATACCCATGGAAACCAAGAAGAGCGTTTTCGAATTGAAACGATTGATGAGAAACGCCGTCGTCGCCGAAACCAAACCCAAAACGAAGATATAGGACGTGGTGAGCAGCTGACCCAGCGCCGCATCCACATCGAACTGATACATGATCGCCGGCAACGCCGTAATGACCATGGACTGAGCAATGACGGCAACGAAAGCACCCAGGTACATCGTTGAAAATATCAGTCGTCGACGCAGAGGCGAAAGTGAGCGCGCTACCGAGGCGTCATCGTCTTCATCGGAAACGGAATGGGAGATGTCGTCCGATTTGTCTGCGATCACGAGTGCACGGATTCCGATGGCGCATGGACGATGTCGTAGGCTTCGTTGCGGGAAAGACCGTATTCATGTTGAAGGTGCCCCACGATGTCCTTCTTGGACCTATCGCCTGCAGCGAGTAAACGTCGGGCACACCGCGTGGCCTCCCCATTGATTTCGCACTGTCTTTCGAGAGCTTCTTGCTGTGTCGGTGCTTCCACCACCAAAACGATTTCACCTTTGATCGCACCGCACGACGCACGGGAGAGAAATTCATCGCGCACCTGCGGGGCAGCGCCGCGAACCACTTCTTCGTGCACCTTGGTCAATTCGCGGCACACCGCCACACGGCGATGAGGAAACACATCGGCCACCACTTCGAGCGCGGAAGCGATACGCTGCGGACTTTCATAGAAGATCAATACCGCATCAAGTAAACGAAGCGATTCCAATACCCGGATACGCTCGCCTTCCTTGCGCGGGAAAAACGAACCGAAGTAAAAACTTTGGGCGGTGAATCCACTTGCCACATAGGCGGTGGCAAGCGCCGTCGGCCCCGGCAGAACTTCGACGGATACACCCTGTTCGTAGGCCATATCGATCAAACGTTGGCCGGGATCGGACACCCCGGGCATACCCGCATCGCTGCAATAGGCCACAACTTCGCCGTCGGCCACCCGTGTGATGATACGCGAGGCCTGGGAGCCGATCAGGGCTTCATCCAGACGCTCGAGGCGCTTTTCGATACCCAACGCAGCCAACAGCCTACCCGTGACCCGCGTGTCCTCACAACACACGACATCACAGATGCGCAATGCCTCCAGCGCACGGGGCGTCATATCCCCCAAGTTACCCAAAGGGGTTGGAGTGATGATGAGTTTTCCCGAAGAGTTCGTCATGGAACCGCGACCCTATGCCGGCTTCACGCAAGCGATGATCTCGACTTCGACAAGAGCTCCCTTGGGGAGTCCCGCAACACCAAGTGCCGAGCGGGCGGGAAGATGCTTGCCGAAAAAGCGGGCGTAGACATCGTTGAAGGCGGCGAAATCATTGATATCGGCTAGAAAACAGGTCGTCTTCACCACGTGATCGAAGTCGCTCCCCGCCGCTTCCAACAAGGCCCCCACATTGCGCATGACCTGTTCGGCCTGATCGACAACCGTATTCCCCACCAGGTTACCCGTTGCGGGATCGAGCGCTATCTGGCCGGATGCGAACAGAAGATCGCCTACCACCATTCCCTGAGAATACGGACCTATGGCAGCCGGAGCCTTGGTGGTACTGATCGATTCCATGATGATTCCCTTCGCGCATACCACACCTCAGCATAACCTTCGGGCGTGTTTATTTTCTTCATCCGCTACCAAAAAGCGGACGCTCGTACTATAACTATCATAATACCGACGGAGAAAAGATTACGGAAAGAGTAGAGGATATTCATGCTGACACGTGACACGTTCGAAGAAGCCGCACGAAAGGTGAAGGAAGTCACTCAGGAGACCAAGCTCATCTACAGCCCCTACTTCAGCAAGGAAACAGGCAACGAAGTGTTCCTCAAACCCGAAAACATGCAACGGACGGGTGCTTACAAGGTACGGGGAGCCTATTACAAGATATCCACGCTTTCCGACGAAGAACGTTCCCGTGGGCTCATCACCGCATCCGCCGGAAACCATGCGCAAGGGGTTGCCTACGCCGCACGCAAATATGGCGTCGAGGCGACCATCGTCATGCCCACCACCACGCCACTCATCAAGGTGGAACGCACCAAAGAACAGGGCGCCAACGTGATTCTCGAAGGTGACGTCTACGACGAAGCCTGCGCCTACGCCCTTCAGCTGGCCGAAGAGAAACAGCTCACCTTCATCCATCCCTTCAACGACCTCACGGTTGCCACGGGTCAGGGAACCATTGCGATGGAAATAGTACAGGAACTTCCCTTGGTCGATATCATAGTGGTACCCATCGGTGGCGGCGGTCTTGCCACAGGTGTGTCGACACTCGCGAAGATGCTCAACCCCCGCATCGAAGTGATCGGTGTGGAACCGGTGGGGGCGGCCTGCATGAAGGCGTCGTTCGAAGCCGGACACGTGGTCAAACTCCCCCACGTCAGCACCATCGCCGATGGCACCGCCGTTCAGGAACCCGGCGATAAGGTGTTTCCCTATCTTCGGGAAAACCTCGATCGCATCATCACCATCGAAGACGATGAACTGATCGTTTCGTTTCTGGATATGGTGGAAAGCCATAAGATGATCGTCGAGAATTCGGGGTTGCTGAGTGTGGCGGCCCTGAAGCATCTCGATTGCCGGGGTAAGAAAGTGGCGGCTATCCTATCGGGTGGCAACATGGATGTGATCACCATGTCAACCGTCGTGCAGCATGGTCTCATCCAGCGTGACAGGATATTCACCGTATCGCTGCTTCTGCCCGATCGCCCCGGTGAGTTGGTGCGCGTGGCGCAGGTCATCGCCGATAACAAGGGTAACGTCGTACGTTTGGATCACAATCAGTTCATCACCGCCAACCGCAACGCCGCCGTGGAACTGAGGGTTACCATAGAAGCCTTCGGCACCGCCCACAAGGAAAAGATCGTGCATGCCCTTGAAGCCGAAGGATTCAAACCCAGGCTCATCCAGGCCCACCTGTAGGCGAAAAGCCTAGTCTCGTTTCGATCGAATACCCACCAGCATAGCCGCGAGCACGAAAACCGCAGCGCTCAATGCGGGAACCACGCAATCGGATGGAGCGAAAAACGTCGGGTGGAATACCGTGACGAGCAAGCCGAAAAGCACCACGCTTTCCGCGGCGCAGATGAGTGCCAGACGAAAAACCTGCTTCCCTTTCATGGTAAAGAGGAAATACAACGTCAAGACGATGATGACTCCCGCACCTACGGTCGAAACGAACGTGTTCGAATACACCAGGGCCACATAGCCTAAATCCCCGGCCATACTAACACTCACCGGCTTGGCAGCGCTGGCGAGAAAAGGCATGAGAACATTGAAATACAAGGGTACGCACACGACGAAAACCGCAAGAATGTGCATACCTTTTTGAGAAATAGTCTGATTTTCCATTGGTTCCTCACTGATGGTCATCGATGCGTTCCGCAAAAAAGCAGGGGACCCTCTTTCAAGAATCCCCTATCCTTTTCGATGATTCACCTAGTCGTCCGTTTTGATGATGTTGATTTCCTCTTCCGTGGTAAAGACATCACATTCGTCACATTCCAACTTCATTTTCGGCAACGAATGGGATGGAGCAGGCGCGTTACGCTCGACCAGATTGGCCTTCGCAACGGAAATCATCAACTTGATACGATTGAGCTGGTTGACCTCGGAGGCACCGGGATCATAATCGACGGCAACGATGTTGCTGTTGGCGTAACGACGACGCAACTCCTTGATGACCGCCTTGCCCACCACATGGTTGGGCAAGCAGGCAAACGGTTGTGCGCATACGATATTGGGAGCACCCGTTTTAATGAGTTCGACCATTTCCGCCGTAAGAAGCCAGCCTTCACCCATCGAATTGCACAAACTCAATATCTCTTCCGCATAATCGGCCAATTCCATGATATCGGTCGGGGGCTCAAAGCGATCGGACTTGCGCAATGCATCGTTTAAGGGCTTGCGGAATTGCCCGATGACCTTCAAGGCGACCTTGGCTCCCACAGCACCCTTCTTGGATCTACCCAACGGGTCCCGTTGGAAGATGCTGCCCGCGATGCCGAACAGGAAGAATTCCGTCAAACCGGGAACGACCGCTTCGCACCCTTCCGCTTCGATGACTTCGACCACCTGATTGTTGGCCGTGGGATGGAACTTGACCAGAATCTCGCCCACCACACCGACACGCGGCTTCGTTCCCTCGTTTTGCAAAAGAAGATTGTCGAAATCATCGACGATAGCACGAACGGTTTTGCGGTAACGGGCGAATTTTTCACCTTCGAATATCTGCGCCTTACACTTCTCCATCCAATAGTCGAACAGATTCTGCGCTGCGCCCGGCTCACACTCGTAGGGACGGGTGCGATAGAGACATTGCATCAACAGATCGCCGTAGAGAATGGCGAAGATAGCGTTGTAGAGCATGGAACCCGTGATTTTGAAACCGGGATTTTCCTCGTCGAGCTTATGGAACGAAAGTGAAATGACCGGGATATGGGAAAGACCCGCCGCTTTGAGGGCTTTACGGATCAGCGATATATAGTTCGTCGCACGACAACCGCCGCCGGTCTGCGTGATGATGATGGCCAGCTTATCGGTATCGTAGCGCCCCGACATGACCGCTTCCATGATCTGGCCGGTAACCAGAATGGAGGGATAGCAGATATCGTTGTTGACGTATTTGAGGCCCGCATCGACGGCACCGTGATCGACGGAGGGAAGCAACTCGAAGTTATAACCCGCCGCATTGAACACCTGAACGAGAAGATCGAAATGGATGGGAGCCATCTGGGGACAGAGGATGGTGTAGCCTTCTTCTTTCATCCGTTCAGTGAATTGGGCGCGTTCGAATTCGGTGGAAGCAGCCTCACGCACGATGGAATGAGCCACTTCTTCACCTGCTCGCGCTTCACGCTGCCCCGTCTTGGCTTCGATCCGCGCATCGACATCGGCCTGAAGGGTATCGAGGTCGATATCGCACACTGGACATCCCCCTTCGAAGGAAGCGCTGTCGGCCAAGTCGTCGGACTGGTCCTTCAAGGCTGCGAGAAGCGAACGTACACGGATGCGCGCAGCACCCAGATTGGAAACCTCGTCGATCTTCAAAACGGTATAGATCTTGCCCGAAGCTTCGAGGATTTCCTGGACCTGATCGGTGGTGAGGGCATCCAAGCCGCATCCGAAACTGTTCAGCTGGATCAGATCGAGATCCTTACGCTCCGTGGTGACCTTCGCCGCAGCATACAGACGCGTATGGTACATCCATTGATCCACCAGACGGATAGGCCGCTCGAGCGTTCCCAGGTGGGCGATGGAATCTTCGGTGAGAACCGCAAGTCCGAAGCTGGTCAACAATTCGGGAATGGCATGGTTGATTTCAGGATCCACATGATAGGGACGACCCGCCAACACGATGCCATGCGTTTGCGTTTCCTCCATCCATTTCAGCGTTTCCTCGCCTTTGCGATGCATGTCGGCTTTGAGAGCTTCGTCTTCCGCCCAAGCCTTTTCCACCGCGTCATCTATTTCCTGCGCGGTGGGAAGCGATCCGTTTTTACCCATGAGGTCGGGATGGGCTTCCACCAATTCCACGAACAGGCGCTTTTTGAGATGATCCTTCTTGTCGTAGGGCAAGAAGGGATTGAGGAAACGGATGTCCGTTTCGTTCAACTCGTCGATATTGAGACGCAGGGCTTCCGAATAGCTCATGACGATGGGGCAATTGAAGTGGTTTCCCGCCGTCTCGTCTTCCATGCGCTCGTACTTCGAGCAGGGCATCCAGATGAAATCGATATCCTTCTCGAGCAGGTTCATGATATGACCATGCGAAAGCTTGGCCGGATAGCATACGCTCTCCGACGGCATGGATTCGATGCCCGCTTCGTAGGTTTTCTTGGTGGAAGGATCCGATATTTCGACACGGAATCCGAGTTCGGTGAAGAACGTGAACCAGAACGGATAGTTCTCATACATATTGAGGGCACGGGGAATACCCACCGTACCGCGGGGAGCCGCTTCGGGTGCGAGTGGCGTGTACCCGAACAGACGCTGGGTCTTGTATTCGAACAGGTTGGGCACCGAATGTTTCTCATCAAGCGTGCCGGTGCCTTTTTCACAACGGTTGCCCGTGATGAAACGACGATGTTTGCCCGATTCGGCATCCACACCGAAGTCGTTGATGGTCAACAGGCAGTGATTGGAACAGGCTTTGCAGCGCACGGAACGATGGGTGGGCTCCAATACTTCAAGCGCCGCCGCATCGAGAAGGGATGTCGTCACCGCATGACCCGCACGCTCCGATGCCTCATGGTAGCGATCACGGGCAAGCAGAGCGGCACCGTAGGCACCCATGTTGCCCGCGATATCGGGACGCACGGCCTTGGTTTCACTCAGCTGTTCGAACGCACGTAGAACGGCATCGTTGAGGAACGTCCCTCCCTGCACGATGACCTTATCCCCCACCTCATGGGGGTCGCGTATCTTGATGACCTTGAACAAAGCGTTTTTGATAACCGACAGCGCAAGACCGGCGGCGATGTCGCCGACCGTGGCACCCTCTTTCTGTGCCTGCTTGACGCGGCTGTTCATGAATACCGTGCAACGGCTTCCCAGGTCAACCGGGTGCTTGGCATCGATGGCGCTGCGGGCGAATTCGGAGATTTCGAGATTGAGTCCCGTTGCGAAGCTTTCGATGAAGGATCCACAACCGGAAGAACAGGCTTCGTTGAGCATGATGTGATCGATGACGCCATCCCTGACGCGCAGGCATTTCATGTCCTGACCACCGATGTCCAAGATGAATTCCACACCGGGCAGCATTTCCTGGGCCCCGCGCAGATGAGCCACCGTTTCGATTTCGCCCGAGTCGACACGCAAGGCTTCCAGAAGAAGAGCCTCGCCGTAGCCGGTAACCGTCACATGACCGATGGTTACGAGCGGTTCACCCGTTGCGGAATCGACGGGCAGGCGACGGTACAGATCGATGATGGTCCGTTTGGCACATCCGAGCACGTCTCCCTTGTTGTTGACATACGAGCTCCACAGAAGAGCGCCGTCTTCGGCGATGAGGGCGGCCTTGAACGTGGTGGAGCCGGCATCGATACCCAGATAGGCACTGCCGGTATACCGATCGAGATCGCCGCGGCGAACCTTTTCGTTTTCATGACGGCGCGTGAATTCCTCATAATCCCGTTCGGAGGCGAACAACGGATCGAGACGAACGACTTCGCTACCCTGCGTATCACCGAGGTTTTCCAAACGATCGACGATGGCCGAAAGCTTTTCGGCCGCTGCTTCCCTACCGGCCAGGGCGCAACCACTCGCAACGAAGAGGTGTGCGTTTTCGGGGACGATGATATGGTCATCGTCGAGTTCGAGTGTTTCATAGAAGCGCTGGCGCAATTCGGGGAGGTATTGCAGAGGGCCGCCGAGAAAAGCGACGTTACCGCGGATGGGGCGGCCGCAGGCGAGCCCGGATATGGTCTGGGTGACGACCGACTGGAAGATGGATGCCGCGATATCCTCCTTCTTCGCCCCTTCGTTCAGAAGCGGCTGCACATCGGTCTTAGCGAAAACACCACAACGCGAGGCGATGGGATAGAGAATGGTGTGCTGCTTCGAAAGTTCGTTGAGACCCGTTGCGTCCGTGTCGAGCAACGCCGCCATCTGGTCGATGAAGGCACCGGTACCACCGGCGCAAGTACCGTTCATGCGCTGTTCGATACCATTGTCGAAGTAGATGATTTTCGCGTCTTCACCACCCAATTCGATGGCCACATCCGTTTTGGGGATGAATACCTCGACGGCGGTTTTCGAGGCGATGACCTCCTGAACGAATTCCAGTCCGAGCCACTGGGACAGCAGAAGACCGCCCGAGCCGGTGATGGCCACCGACACCTCACTGTCGGGAAACTGCTGTGCCGCTTCCCTCAGCACCTCGAGGACGGTTGCCCGAACGTCAGCGTGGTGACGGCGGTAGATTGCGAAGACGATTCGATTTTCATTATCGAGGACCGCAACTTTGACCGTTGTGGATCCGACGTCAATTCCCAAATGCAAATTTGATAAAGTAGTCATAGTATTCATATGGTCATTTTACTGAATATTCTCTATCCTGAAACGACCAACTGCTAGTTTTGAAGGAATGTCATGCAAATTACACCTGAAGAAATCGCCGAAACGCTTGCTATGGTGAGCAAGCAACATCTTGACATACGCACCATCACCATGGGTCTCAACACCAGAGGATGCGTTCACGAAGATGTCGATGAAATGGCACGACGCGTCTACGATCTCATGTGCAAACGAGCCGAAAAGCTGGTACCCACCGCCGAACAGCTCGAACGCGAATACGGCATTCCCATCATCAATAAACGCATCAGCGTCACACCCGTAGCCGAAATATCGGCCGCGACCAAAGCCGACGACCTCACCCCCATCGCCGAAGCCATGGATAGAGCGGCCAAGGAAGTAGGTGTCGATTTCGTCGGTGGTTTCGGAGCCCTGGTGCATAAGGGGATGAGTGAAGCCGATCTGCGTCTTATCAATTCCATTCCCCACGCTCTTGCGACCACCGATCGCGTCATGTCGGCGGTCAATGTTGCTTCCACCCGCGCCGGCATCAACATGGATGCCGTTTTGAAAATGAGCGATGTGGTACTGAAGACCGCAGCGGCCACCGCCGATCGCGACTGCATCGGCTGCGCGAAGCTGGTCGTATTCGCCAACGCCGTCGAGGACAATCCCTTCATGGCCGGAGCTTTCCATGGATCCGGGGAATCGGATGCGGTCATCAACGTCGGTGTTTCCGGACCCGGCGTCGTCAATGCCGTTTTGCGCGGTATGGATGAATCGGCCGATATCACCAGCATCGCCGAAGCCATCAAGGCGACCGCTTTCAAGATCACCCGCGCAGGCGAACTCATGTCGCGTGAAGCAAGCAGGCGCCTCGGCGTCCAGAAGGGCATTTTGGATCTTTCGCTTGCCCCCACCCCCGCAGAAGGAGATTCGGTAGCCGAAATCCTCGAAGCGATCGGCGTCGGAACCTGCGGTGGCCCGGGCACCACAGCCGCCTTGGCCATGCTCAACGATTCCGTGAAAAAAGGTGGCGTCATGGCCTCCTCCTCCGTCGGCGGACTCTCCGGTGCCTTCATCCCCGTTTCGGAAGATGCCGGGATGATCCGCGCAGCCGAAGCGGGTGCTCTTTCCCTCGAGAAGCTCGAAGCGATGACCTGCGTCTGCTCCGTTGGTCTGGACATGATCGCCATCCCCGGTGACACGTCGATCGAAACGATTTTCGGCATCATAGCCGACGAATGCGCCATCGGCGTCATCAACACCAAAACAACCGCCGTACGTTTGATTCCCGCCATCGGGAAGGCAGCCGGCGAATCCTTGGATTTCGGTGGACTGCTGGGCAAGGCACCGGTCATGCCGGTGAATCAATATGCGGGAACCGTATTCGCCCACCGCGGCGGGCGCTTCCCCGCCCCCATCAATTCGTTGAAGAACTGATTCATCGGGACCGTTCACAGGCTTCGTTGACGGACTATTCGCACTCCGATCATCCGGTCGATCCGGAGGATCGGAGTGCGAATCATTTTCCGTCGAAACGCGCGTGAATCAGGTATTCCACGTTACCTTCGGCTCCCCTGATGGAAGATTCGACAACACCCGTGACCGAAAAACCCACATCACCGAGCGCCCGGGTGACCTCGGATACCACCCGTTGTCGCACCGCCTCATCCACAACGATACCCCGATCGGTTTCCTCATGGCGGCTTTCGAACTGAGGCTTTATCAAGCCGATGAACACCCCACCACGCTTCGCGAGGGCGGCGAACACCGAAGCCAGATGGGAAAGACCGATAAAACTCAGGTCGCAGACGATCAGATCGAAAGGCGCCCCCAGCGTTTCGGGATCGGCCAGACGGATGTTGGTCCTCTCGAACACGCTGACACGTTCGTCCTGACGCAGCTTCCACGCCAACTGCCCATAATTCACATCGACACAGGCAACGCTGTGCGCGCCGGCCTGAAGCAGACAATCGGTGAACCCGCCCGTCGAAGACCCCACATCGATACAGCGGAGTCCTTCCACGTCCTGTGCGAAATAATCGAGAGCGCCCTGAAGTTTATGACCACCACGCGAAACGAAGCGGCGTGCGTTCTTCACGAAGATTTCAGCATCCTGTTCCACCTTGATCGCCGCGCTGGATACATACACGTCATCAACACGCACCTCACGCGCGATAACCGCACGCAAAACGGCACCCTCATCGGGAAAATATCCTTGCTCGACCAAGAGCGTATCCAATCGCTTCTTACCCATGATCGACTACCCCACGGGAGGTTGACCCGACTCGATGATGGCGAGAAACGCCCGTTCATCGAGAATGGGAACGCCCAATTCCTCAGCCTTTGTGCGCTTGGACCCTCCCGCTTCGCCGCAGATAAGGTAGCTCGTCTTCTTGGAAACACTTGAAGAAACCTTGGCACCGAATTCCTTCAGGCGCGCAGCGGCTTCGTCACGCGTCATCCCCGACTCGACTAGACTTCCGGTAAGCACGAAGGTGAAACCCGTCAAGGTCTGAGGGGGAAGAGCACGCCCCTGCTCGACCATGGTAACCCCGGCTTCCGCCAAACGATCGACGATGACCAGATTGTCCGGCGTTGCGAAAAACGACCGTATGCTCCTTGCAATGATTCCACCGATGCCGTCGACGGCGGCCAACTCCTCGACATCGGCCTGTTTGAGGGCATCCATCGAAGGATACACGCGCACCAGGGTTTCTGCGGTCGTTTTGCCCACATGACGTATCCCCAACCCGAAGATGACACGTGCCAGAGAGCGTGTTTTGCTTTCCTCGAGTGCGAATTTGATCTTGGCGGCAAGGGTTTTACCCAACAAAATGGGCTCTCCCTGTTTGTTGACGCGCCCCATGTCGAGAGCGGCCAATTCCTCTTCCCCTAAGTCGTAATAGTCGGCAACATCGCGCAGGGAGCCCGCCTCCAACAGGCGGGCGATAACTTCTTCCCCCATGCCTTCGATATCGAGCGCGCCACGACTCGCCCAATGAATGAGTCGCTCATGTGCCTGAGCAGGGCAATCCATGGAGACACAGCGATACGCCGCCTCCCCTTCCTCCCGCACGGTCGGTGAACCGCAACTCGGACAGGTCGTGGGCATACGCCACACTTCTGCGCCGGCAGGTCGCAGAGAAAGAATGGGGCCTAGAACCTCGGGGATCACATCTCCCGCTTTGCGGATGATGATCGTATCGCCTACGCGAACGTCCTTACGGTGAATCTCATCTTCGTTGTGAAGCGTCGCACGCGCGACGGTCGAACCGGCAACGAGCACCGGATCCAATTCGGCCACCGGAGTAAGAGCTCCGGTGCGCCCCACCTGAACCGTGATATCACGCAGAAGCGTGGTCTTTTCTTCGGGCGGGAATTTATAGGCGATCGCCCAACGCGGTGCACGGGCGGTATAGCCCAACTCGTTTTGCAGAGCGAACGAATCCACCTTCACCACGACACCGTCGATTTCATAGGGTAGATCACTGCGGCGCTTCTGGCACGTCTCGCAGAAGCGAAACACCTCTTCGCGATCGTTACAGAGCACCACGTCGGGGTTCACGTGGAAGCCACAGGAGCGCAACCATTCCAGAAGGTCCCACTGTCCCTTACCGGATACGCTGGAATTACGGGCAATGGCGTACATGAACGTCGACAGGTCACGCTCGGCGGTGATGGACGGGTCCTTCTGCCGCAAACTTCCCGCCGCGGCGTTACGTGGATTGGCGAATGCGGTCTTGCCTTCACGCTGTGCCTGTTCGTTGAGCGATTCGAAGCTTGCCTTGGACATATATATCTCACCGCGTACCTCGACCGACGAAACATCGTCGACGATATCGGCGAGACCAGAGGCGTGAAGACGAAGCGGGACATCATGAACCGTGCGGACGTTGACCGTCACATCTTCGCCCGTCGTGCCGTCACCTCGGGTAGCCGCCCGTATGAGACGACCCTCCTCGTAGGTCAACGCCAACGATGAGCCGTCTATCTTCAATTCGCAGACCAAGGGGACGAACGATCCAAAAGCCTGCTCCACACGATCGATCCACGCACCCAGCTCCTCAAGACTCATCGCGTTATCGAGAGAATACATGCGCTGCTCGTGCACGACGGCACTGAACTGGTTACCCACCGCACCACCGACCCGCTGGGTCGGCGATGACGGATCCCGGAATTCCGGATGCTCCCGCTCGAGATCGATCAGTTCGCGCATAAGGGAATCGAAAGCCGCATCCGAGATCTCAGGGTCATCGAGCACATAATAACGATGAATGTGACGGTCTATCTCATCTCGGAGACGCGCTATACGCTCACCGGGATCGCGATCCTGCATATAAGCCGGATCCTGTTCGCCGAAGAGGTCGATATGCTCTTGTTGAGCCATGGGGAAATACCTTTCTCTTTCGATCGGCAACCGTATACGGAGCAGTGCCCCTCATGCGGAAGCGATCAGGCGGATAGCCGCAGGTACGGCATCCAAAACATCCTCGGCGCAAACGCTTACCATGCCCACACGTTCACAAGCGACGTTGCCGGCGCGTCCGTGGATCGCCACACCGAGATTTGCGGCGTCGAGGGCGGTAAGACCTTGCGCGAGCAAGGAAGTGATGATGCCGGCGAGCACATCCCCGGTTCCCGCTTTCGCGAGCGCCGGCGTTCCTTCAGTGAAAACATCCGAAACATCACCGTCGGTTATAACCGTTTCAGGGCCTTTATACACGACAACCGCGCCGTAACATCGCGCCAACGACCGAGCACACGACTGCTGATCGGAACCGTCGATACCGAAAGGTGCCGCCAAGCGGGCCGCTTCTCCGGCATGAGGGGTAAGCACGGTGAGACGGTTTTTACGAAAACGCTTCCGCACCAGATCATATACTTTTTCCTCCGCAAGAAGAGACAGGGCTCCCCCGTCGATCACCAGAGGCTTTTCGACTTTCTTCAGCGCTTTGGATAAAACAGCATGCATCTCATGGTCGGCGGGATCGATGCCCGGCCCGACAAGACACGCACCGGGATACAGGGATGCAAACACGTCGGCGAAAGAGCAATCGGAAACACAACGCACGACCAAAGAAGGACGTGCCATCTGGATCAGGGCCTTGTTGGAACGCGAGGTGAACACTTCCGTGTATCCCGCTCCGCAAAGCTGCGAAGCCCATGAACTCAGAAGAGCCGCCCCCGGGTATGCGGAAGATCCGGCGACCACAACAGCCTTACCGCGTGAATACTTGTGGCAATCACGTACGGGAAAGGGCACCAATTCCGCCAGACGCGCAGGGGTATACATCACTCGGTCCCCTCTCTTCGGCGATCTCCCTCGAAAAGATCGGGCTGAACGTCGGCAACAGGCGAATTCTCGGGTGCATCCAATTCGTCGAGCAGAGCGCGCGCCTGTTTGAACTGGCGAGTGAGCTCCTCGGTGGGATCGACGCGCTTCTTCGTGGCTTCGACGACTTCATCGGTTATAACCAAAGCACAGGCGACGGCGTCGGAATGGGTGTAGGAAAGCGATAACGGTATCTCGCGCACTCCTTTATCGTGTGCCACATCCGCTGCACGACGATACAAGCGCACCCGTGGTTTTCCCTTAGAGTTGAGCACCACTTCGATATCCCGCACGCCGATGCCCTCGGAAAAACCCGTGCCCAACGCTTTGAGCACCGCTTCCTTTGCCGCAAACCGCGTGGCGTAATGGAACTCCGGCGAAGACGATGCGTCACAATAGGCGCGTTCATCATCGGAAAAGGCCCGACGGGCAAACGAAGGAGAGCGCTTGAGAATGGTGCGGATGCGTTCAATCTCGACGAGATCGACTCCCATAGACACCGAATTGTCGAGCGCGAAATCCCGCTCCCGATCTACGGATGCGTCTTCCTCCCTCATTCCACCGTCACCGATTTCGCCAGGTTACGCGGCTGATCGACATCGCAACAACGGGCGATGGCCACAGCGCGCGCCAACAACTGCAAAGGGACGCTGGCCGTGATGGGCATGAAGGAATCGCGGACCTTGGGAATATAGATGACATGGTCGGCCACCTTGGCGACCTCCGAATCCCCCTCGGTCGCCACGACGATGATGGATGCACCGCGCGCACGGGATTCTTCCAGATTGGATATGGTCTTATCGTAGGTGGGACCCTGCGTCGCCACGGCGACGATGGGGAACCCTTCATCGATAAGGGCGATAGGACCGTGCTTCATCTCACCGGCGGCATAGGCTTCGGCATGGATGTAGCTGATTTCCTTGAGCTTCAAGGCTCCCTCGTAGCAGGTTGCCTCACCGAGACCACGCCCGATGAAGAGTGCGGAATCCTTGCCTTCGAAGTATTTCGCCGCTTCATCGACGGCGGTCGTATCGTGAAGAATGCGCTCTATCTGTTCGGCCGTATCCGCCAATTCGGCGAAAAGCATACGCGTCTGTGTCAGGTTGAGTTTGCCCTTCACGCGACCGAGGAGAAGCGCGAGCAGCGTCAAGCTGGTCACCTGACCGATGAACGATTTCGTAGAGGCGACCGCTATCTCCTTGTTCGCCTTGGTGTAGATGACACCATCGGCCTCACGCGCCACCGGAGAACCGATGACATTGGTGATACCGAATACCTTGGCTCCTTTGATGCGCGCATCGCGAATAGCCGCAAGGGTATCGGCGGTCTCACCCGATTGGGAAACCGCAACGACCAACGTCGTCGGCGTGATGATGGGATTGCGGTAGCGAAACTCACTGGCAACTTCGACTTCGGTGGGAATACGCGCCCAAGCCTCTATGAGGTTCTTGGCGATGAGTCCCGCATGATAGCTGGTGCCACAGCCGATGATGTAAACGCGATCAACGTAATTGAGCTCCTGTCGGGACAGGGTCAATTCATCGATGACGATTTCCTGTCCGGCCATACGACCGGCGAGTGTGTCACGCACGACACGGGGCTGCTCATGGATTTCCTTCAACATGAAATCGGGATAGCCACCCTTCTCGGCAACATCCACATCCCAGTCGACATGGGTTATTTCAGGTTCGATGGCAACACCCCGTGCGTCGAAATAGGAAATACCCGACTCGGTCATGACGGCGAACTGATTGTCCTCCAAGATAACCACGTCACGCGTTGCATCGATGAGAGCCACGATATCGGAAGCGACATAACTGCCCGCGTCACCGACACCCAACACGATGGGAGAATCCTTACGCGTCACGACGATGACTCCCGGTTCCTGCTCGCATACGACAGCCAAACCATAGGCACCAACCAGGCGGGCCGTTGCCTGACGGACGGCATCCAACAGGTTTCCGTCATAGACTTCCTCAACGAGATGAGCGACGACTTCGGTGTCGGTTTCCGATTCGAACACGTGTCCTTTGGCCACCAATTCCTCACGGAGTTCGGCGAAGTTTTCGATGATCCCATTGTGAACGACGGCGATATCATTGGCACAGCTGGTATGAGGATGGGCATTGCGTTCGCTGGGGCAACCATGCGTCGCCCAACGGGTGTGACCGATGCCGCAGGTACCCAGACAATCTTCGGGACCGACCGAAGACACCAGTTCGGAGACTTTGCCCAAACGACGGATGACATTGATGGAAGAGCCATCGAAAACAGCTATGCCCGCCGAATCGTAGCCTCGATATTCGAGACGTTTGAGGCCTTCGAGAAGGATATCCCGCGCTTGGACGGATCCCGTGAAGCCGACGATACCACACATATAGTTAACTCCTTGCGTTCGATTATCGGAAAAGTATTTTACCGTAAATCATCACGCGGAAACCCGAGCGCACCCACGTTGCACAATCTTAACGGAGAGTTCTCTCGGAAACCACACAGACGCGAAGTCACCTCCGGCAAGGTGACTTCGATTGAAACACGATCGCGAATATGAAAAAACGCGTCCTAAAGAGCCAGGCGATAGATGGCCCGAGCGTCATCGGCACCGAGGCGTTTGAACGCTCCGAACACTTCACCTTTGTTTTTGATAAGCGTGGGTATCATGGTTTCGATATCTTCTTCGCAAATGCCCAATTCGCCAAGCGTCGTAGGCATCGAAAGCGACGCGAAGAAGTCCTGCAACTCATCGATAGCCCGCGTGATGGCCGCGGCTTCATCGGCGGGAGTCCGCGTGATGGCCTCGATGCCGAACAGATCGCGGGCGAAAGACAGGAAGCGGTCCGGATCCTCTTTCCAAACGTAGCGCATCCAAGCGGGCATGATGACCGCAAGTCCGGCACCATGGGTGATGGAAGGATCGAGTGCGGAGAGCTCGTGTTCGAGCGCATGACTCGACCAATCCCCGACGCGGCCCCCGACTCCACGACCGATGCCCGCTATACCGTTGTGGGCAAGTGTTCCGGCCCACATGATATTCGCACGGGCATCGTAGTTTCGAGGGTCGTCGGTGACGGTCTTCGCCTCTTCCATAATGGAGCGGACAAGCCCGAGAGCAATTGCGTCGGTCACGCTGACCGTACCCACACCGCTGAAATAACGCTCGAGGATATGAGCAATCATGTCGGTAACGCCCGCCGCCGTCTGATAGGAAGGAAGCGTGAAGGTGAGCTCGGGGTCCATGAAAGCTATGCGGGGACGTATCACATCCGAATTCATACCCGATTTCATGCCCAGATCATCGTTGCTTATCACGCAGGAATCGGACGCTTCCGATCCCGCTGCGGGAATGGTGAGCACGCAGGCGACATCCACCGTGGTTTCGATGGAGGTCTTCTTGGCGAAGAAGTCCCACACGTCCCCTTCGTAACCGTAGCCGACACCGATGGCTTTGGCCGTATCGATAACACTACCTCCGCCGAGAGCGAGAATGAGATCGACCCTGTTTTCCCGTGCTACTTCAACACCCCTTCTCACCAAACCCACTTCGGGATTGGGGCGCACACCTGACACCTCGCAGACGGAAAGATCGGCCTGCTCCAACGACGACAGTACTCGATCGAGTGTTCCGTTTCTCACCACCGACCCCTGACCGTAAACCACGAGCACACGGCGATATCCGGCGGCAGCGAGATGTTCTCCGACGGCACCACTCACCCCTTTACCGAAAATGAATTTCGTAGGGGAAAAGAAGGTGAAATCATTCATGATCGTCCTTTCGTGAAACGCCAACCTCCGTATGTCATCCCATGACGATAGACGGAGGGGGATTCCTATTTACGTGATGCCTTATAATCCTCGACCAGTTTCTCCTGCACGTCGAAAGGCGCCGGTTCATAACCGTTGACTTCGATGGAGTACCTTCCACCACCTCGTGAAAGACCCCGCAGATCGCTGGTATAGCCGATAACCTTCGCATAGGGAACGCGTACCACGATGATCGTTTCCCCGTCATCATTGGAATCGGTTCCGACGATCCGACCGCGCCGCGTTGCGATATCAGCCATGATAGCACCGGCGTATTCCTCGCTCACTGCAATATTCATATCCGCCATAGGTTCGAGCAAAACAGGATCGGCCTCATCACATGCCGCCCTGAAGGCGATACGGGCAGCCGTCTTGAAAGCCATCTCATTGGAATCGACGGCATGATACGAACCATCGAATACCGTAGCCGCGATATCAACCATGGGATATCCCGCCAGAAAACCTTCGGCCATCGCTTCCCGAACCCCTTTGCCCACTGCGGGAATGTAGTTTTTAGGAATCCTACCGCCGACTACCTCGCTGGTGAATTCGTAACCTTCGTCGGGGTGAGGCGAAATGCGCAACCAGCATTCCCCGAACTGTCCGGACCCACCTGTCTGTTTTTTGTGGCGTCCCTGTGCGGTGGCGGTTTTACGAATCGTCTCACGGTAGGGAATACGAAGCGCCACCCGCTCCACTTCGATACCGACCTGATCCTTCAAACGACTGAGAAGAACATCGAAGTGCATTTCCCCCATCAGGTAGACGACCATTTGGTGAGTTTCCTCGTTACGGACGATCTTCACCGTCGGATCCATTTCGGCCTGCTTCGCCAGAAACACTCCCAATTTATCCTCGTCGTTTTTGTTGAGTGCCTGCAAAACCACGGGGTAGAGCGGAACGGGAGCCGGCAGTGGATCTATATTAAGCGTACCCGAAAGGGAAAGCGTGTCACCTGTCGAAGTGGAATTGAGTTTGGGAACGACGATGATATCGCCCGCTTTAGCACTTTTCACATCGGTGGGCTCCTTGCCCATCATGACGTAAAGATGACTCAGGCGCTCCTTCTTCTGCGAACGGGCATTGATCAGCTCCATGCCCGGTTCGAGATAACCTGAGATGACCTTGATGAAACTCATACGCCCGACATAGGGATCCGAAAGTGTTTTGAACACGAATCCCGCCGCTTCACCGGTCTCGTCGATGGAAAGCTCCCTGCCGTCGGCGAGATAGTAGGCTCCATGGGATCGAGGATGGGGGAAATAGGCAGCAATATCTTCCATGATGCCTTGGATACCTTGCTTGATGATGGTCGATCCCACGAACACAGGAATGAAAATCTCCTGGGCTATGGCCTTATCGAGGAGATCCTCGAGTTCGGCTTGAGTGAGTTGTTCCTGGCCGTCAAGGTACTTCATCATCAACTCATCATCGGCTTCGGCAACCAAATCGCACAGTTTTTCACGGGCAATATGAGCCGCTTCCCTATATTCGGCGGGAATTTCCTCAACCCTTTCGGCATCGCAATCGAAATAGCGGGCCTTCATCCTCAAAACATCGATGACACCCTTGAAGTCGGCATCGACACCGATGGGAATGGTGACTGCCCCCAAACGGGAGCCGAAGCGAGCATGGAGCGTTGCCATAGCTACGTCGAAATTGGCTCCTTCACGGTCGATATGGTTGATGAATACACAGCGGGAAAGACGCATGGTTTCCGCCTCATGCCAAAGACGCGTGGTCATCACCTGTGGCCCACCGACGGCATCGATGACGAACATGGCCATTTCCGCCGCCTGCATGGTCGCTAAGGTATCACCGAGGAAATCCGGTTGCCCCGAGGTGTCCAGAAGGTTGATTTTGTAATCCTTGTAAGGAATAGGGGCGATGGAGGTACCTAACGTGAAGCGCCGACGGATTTCCTCGCTATCGTAGTCGAGATAAGATTTTCCGTCGTGCGTCGTTCCCATGCGGGGTGTTTTGCCGGAAACGTGCAGCATCGCTTCTGCCAGTGACGTTTTACCGGCGCCATCTTGGCCCACTAAAACGATGTTGCGCACATGTTCGGTCGCAGGAGCAGCCATAGGTACCACCAACTTTCATAGCCCCCGTCCCACTTCGATAAACGGGGATCGTTGCCATAACTGATGAGTGGCTCACAAAAAATGAACACGTTCACAGTGTAGCGCAAGGATGACTCGTGGCGGCACAGAAAAGGGAGCCTTTCGGCCCCCTTCGATAAGGATGTTTCTTTCCTTCCCCATCGCAACACGACGGGTGGGATATATCTGATGCCCGGAGAGATCCGACCGATCAATCGACGGTGTTGATGGTGGCGTTATCGAGAACCCATTCGGCTGCTTTCATGCGGGAAGCGCCTTCCTTGAGCAGGAAGAGACGGCCCATCTTCTGTAGATTGTCGAAGGCTTCTTCCTCATTGCCGGGAGCCATGGAGCGAACGGTGGCCATGATATCGCTCAGTTCGAGCTTCAGACCTTCGTGACGGAAAACCGCGTCTAGGATGAATCCCTGAATGAGCTGGTTTTTCGCTTGGAGAGCGAGCGAGGCACGAATTTGCTTCTCATCGGTTTTCTGTTGGAGCATGAAGTCCATCAACGTCATATTCTCTTCGGCAAGCTGGGCTTTGAAGGCTTCGAACATCTCATTGGTCATGGAATCGACCATCTTGTCGGAAACCTCGCCGTCGAAACGGGCCGCATAGGCCTCCATGACGGCAGCCATCTTGGATTGCTCGAACTGCTCCTGCTTGACACGTTCGGATGTTGCTTTGAACTGATCGCGTAATTCCTGCAGGGATCCAACGCCCATACCCTGGAGATTTTCCTGTACCCATGCTTCCGTAACCTCAGGAACCTCCATTTCCTCTTCGCCGGTTTCGGGATTCACCTTAACCAAAGCGAACTGATGGGCAAGCATGGCGATCTGACGCTCGATATCATCTTCGGTGACGGGAGTAAGCGCGGAAACGGTAACTTCGACGGGGGAATAGTCGCTCAGTTCGAATTCGGGCTTGGGAAGCACCGTCATGCTGAAGGTGAAGGACTCACCTTTGACCGGATTGCTTTCGGCGTTCACCTCGGAAGAGGTCATGGGAATGATGTTCTGATCATCGAGTGCGAAGGGGATCAGATAGCCGATAACCGCCGATGAGATGGCATCGCGTGCTTCTTCGGGGCTCAACGCCTTCTGAATCTTCTCGAGAGCGGTTTCCCCCTCAAGGGACGCGAGATCGAACTGGGTAACGAAAACATCCAAACCGTCTTCGAAAGCCTTGTCTATCTCAACGGGTGTCGCCTCGATACGCAATTCGACTTCACCGTTTGATTCTTTGATTTTTTCAACCTTCATAGGTCTCCTTTCCATTTTCTGCGCGTATGGTACCACGACGGCAGGTGAAACTTGCCCATAGGTCCTGTGTCGAGGATAATCCGATGGTGGATTGTCTTTGCATGACGGAGAAAGGAAACGGTGTGGACCAGCACCCCGAACACGATACGGATACGACGCGCTATACCCTTCGCGGTGTAACCCCTCCCCTGCATCCGCAAGAAGATGCCGATGCAAAGAAGGAGAAATCCACTCCCGTCCGATCGATCAACGAAGATGACGACGGCTACGATCCCTATTCCGACTACAAAGAACCCACCCGATTTTTCGAAAAAGACCCCTGGCAGTAAAGCCAGAGGTCTTCATTCATCTCATACATGAGATCGGGGTGACACGAAAGGCCTAGAGCGCCTTTTTGGCAACCTCGACGAGGGAAGCGAATGCGTCGGCATCGTTAACCGCCATGTCGGCGAGAACCTTACGGTCGAGCTCGACGCCGGCCTTCTTCAAGCCGTTCATGAAAACGGAATAGGACAGACCGTTGATGCGGGCCGCAGCGTTGATACGCGTGATCCACAGACGGCGGATCTCGCGCTTCTTGTTGCGACGGTCGCGGTAGGAGTACTGGAGAGAATGCTGAACCTGTTCTTTAGCGGCACGATAGGAACGGGATTTCGCTCCGTAGTAACCTTTCGCGCGATTGAGAACGGTACGACGCTTCTTATGTGCGGATACGGCACGTTTTACACGAGGCATATTTCTTTCCTCCTCTTACTATCGAAGACCAAGGTTGCGTGCGATCACCTTTTTATCGGAGGCAGCAACTTCGGTTTCATGACGGAAATTACGCTTGCGCTTCTGGCTCTTCTTGGTCATGATGTGACTTTTGTAGGCCTTGGAACGCATAATCTTGCCGGAACCCGTGACGCGAAAACGTTTCGCGGTGCCGGAATGAGTCTTCATTTTAGGCATTAGTCTTCCTTTCCTTGATCTTCCTTTTTCTTTTTCACCGTTGAAGGCAACGGAGCAATAAGCATATGCATGTTACGACCTTCCATCTTGGGCTGGTTTTCGATAACCGCCACATCTTTGAGGTCGTCGGCGAGGCGCTCCAGAATGCTCAAACCCTGTTCGGGATGGGACATCTCTCGGCCACGGAACATGATGGTGATCTTAACCTTGGATCCCGCCTCCAAAAAGCGCATGACGTGCTTTTTCTTGGTGGTGTAGTCGCCCACGTCGATTTTGGGGCGAAACTTCATTTCCTTGGTTTCGACCTTGCTTTGGTTCTTACGTGCCTGCTTAGCCCTGATCGCCTGATCGTACTTGAACTTTCCGTAGTCCATAACGCGGCAAACGGGGGGTTCTGCCTGCGGCGCAATCTCAACCAAATCGTAGCCCTCATCGTCTGCGATGCGCTGGGCCTGCTCAATGGGGACGATCCCCAACTGGGATCCATCGTATCCGATCAGACGACATTCGCTGACCCTGATCTCTTCATTGAGCCTTGGTTCCTGAGCTGCTATGGCACCCACCTCCTTCATTCTTTCCTTTAGGTGCTCACATACACGTTCGTGCTGCATGAAAAAAACCCGCGACACATGCCACGGGTCATGAAATACGATCCCCCACGAAGGAGACTTTATTCGACATGACCCATCAGCAACTTCTGCGCCGAAACAGGTGGAAGCAAGCGCTTCTCTTGATTAACAGCCAAAGCATCATAACACATATTTCGCCGATGCAAACACTTTATCGATAAAAGTTCGCTCAAGATACGAACAATCCTCCCTCCACCACGAATTGACCTACGACCATGATGACGCCGAAGAAAAAACCGATGACCCCCGCACCGATGAGAAAACTGCGCGGAAAGGATACTTTACGCCATAGGGGAAACCGTTTTCCGAGACGCCGTTTATCGTAGAGGCAAAATGCCATGGCGACGAATATGGCACTGCAGCAAAGGCCGTAGACGATCAGCCTGAACCAAAACGGATAGGCGAGATCGTGTTCATTGGGAACAAGGGCCGCTTGCCAGCAGGCTCCTATGAACAAACACAACACGGCGATGACGCAGACATTCCATACACGACCCACGCCATGCGATATCCGCCCGTCGGGGAGAGAAGGTAGGCGGCGGGTGATCTTTTCGAACAGCGACTCCCGTTCGACAGGCGCCTGCTCCCGAACGGGTGGCGAAGGCCTATCCGTACCGAAACGGGAAACCTCCCTCCCCCCGCGCGGAACTCCGCGTAGAAAATCACGCTTGAGCTCGGATACGTTTTTGTAACGGGCATCGGGATCGAAGGCCGTCGCACGGAAAAGCACCCGACGCAAAGGTGCGGGGATACAGGGGTCGGCGAAGCGGGAAGTACGGTTGTTGAAATCGGTCGTCCGTTCGGTAAGGCAATAGTACAAAAGCATGCCCAAGGCATACACGTCACTGCGCTCATCGGTCTGCCCGAAGCCGAACTGCTCGGGAGGCGCATAGATACGGGTGCCGAAATTGAGGGTATCGACATTCGATTCGGGAGAGTATTTACGGGCGATACCGAAATCGATCACCATCAACTGATCCTGATTCAAGACGACGTTCGAAGGCTTGAGGTCACGATGTATGATGGGAACATCGAAGCCGTTATGCAACTCCATGACGGCATCGCAAAGACGGGGAAACACATCGATGGCCAACGCCGTCGACGAGCCGAGACGACCCACCACATCCGAGAGCGTTTCCCCCCGGATATACTGCATGATCACAACCAGATCGCGTCCCATCTCGTAGCAATCGTATATCGCAGGAACATGGCGAAAGCATCTCCCGGCTTTCCATGCTCGACAAAGTTCGATATAAACGGCACCCATACCCGTTTCGCGGTTTATATATTTACGTATGAAGGGACCTTCGCATCCGCCTCGACCATCATCGAGCATCACCTTCTGAGTGGTTTCGAAGGGAGATTCCTTAAGAGTCTCGACCACTCGATAGCGCTCATCGCCATCTACAGTCCGGAGAAAAGTAGCCAATTCGTCTGATTCGCACATCATCTAACAGATGGTTTCCTCCCCGAAACGGTAGAGTTCCTCATCCACCTTCTGTAAAGAATATCCTTTGTCGATGGAGAAGATGATGATGGCATCCCGTCTGTTCTTGCAGTAAAGCCCGTTGACCCCCGCAGCCTGCAGAAGGCGATCGGTTTCCCGAAGATCAAGATGCATGGCGAATGCTAGGGCGAGGATCTTATCGCGCGAAGCCCTACGTTGACCCATGAAGATCTGATACCCGAACGTGTCGTTGATACCTGCCGTGCGAACCACATCACTGCGCTTGAGATGATGCTCCTCCAACAATCGACCGAGATAATCGGACAAGCACCGCGAAGTAACACGGTGCTTGTCGATAAACCGTTTCGGATCCGGTGCGGCGAGAAGCTCGTCGAGGAGTTTTTCGGTAAGGGGTTCTTTCATTCCTGACTTTCTTTTGCGGGTCATCATCCATCGACCATCGATTCTACCAGCTTATCTCCATCAAGGAACTCTTCCCGCAGGGAAAATG
>CAJMLT010000017.1 GCA_905214325.1 uncultured bacterium | reverse complement strand
AGCTTTTCCAAGTGGAGAGAGCGGACCTCCTCGCGGGAGGAGGTTTCGATTTCGGGGTGGTAGATAGGTGCTGTCGTTGAAGTTGTCATAATATGTTTTACCTGTTCAAAGAAATGTTTACGCTTCCAAGAAGCCTTGGGAAATAAGTTCGACGGGTTGATTAGCAAGAGCTTTTTCAGCCTTCTCCACGTCATCTACCCTGAGCGCGATATAGGTGGAAATAAGCGAATAACTATACTTCACGTTCATATCAAGCGAAGCGATAACTCCGAAAACACGGGCAAGCTCACCCGGTTCGTCGTTGAGCTTCAGGCAAAGCACTTCGGTGAGCGTGGCTGCGGCTCCTTCGTTTTCAAGAGCGACGAGCGCACGATCGGGATCATCCACGATGAAACGGGCGATACCGTAATCACCCGTATCCGAGCAACTGTAGCCACGGAGATTTACTCCGTATTCCACGAAAGAATCCAGAATACGCTTCAAGTGGCCCGGTCGGCTTTGAATGAAAACACTGATCTGTTGAACTCCCATTACGCCCTCCTCTGCGTGTAGGCTGCGCCTTCTCTGAAGGCTGCGATATTGGTATCGATGGTTTTAGGTGGAACGTTTTGACGAATGACCTCTTCCCATAGGGAAAGATCGAAGGGCAACGTGGGAGCGAGCGCGCCCAGAAGCACCACATTGGCACACTTGGCGGTACCTGCCCTCCGCGCGATGTCTCCCGCCGGAATGAGCGTGGCTCCTTCCGCTTCCAAGCGCTCACGTGCACGCAGAGGCATGGAGTCCCTACCGGTTAGGACGGGAAGCGGCTTTATAGCTTCATCGTTTACAACCAGTACGCCCTCCCGCTTGAGAAAGGCGAGGTTGCGGAGTGCTTCGGTGATTTCGAAGGAGACGATATTGTCGGCGGTTCCTTCGTCACACACCATAGACGACACCTTGTCACCGAAGCGGACGACCGTGGTAACCGCACCGCCACGTTGTGCCATACCGTGGATTTCGGAGACCTTACAATCCTTGCCCGCAGCGGTAGCCACACGGGCCAGCAGATCGGCGGCGGTGATGGTGCCCTGACCACCGACTCCACACAGTAGAATAGTGAAAACCTGCATTGTATCCGCCACGTCTATCGACCTCCTTCACGAAGCTCGATAGCTTCGAAATTACAGTATTGAGCACATTGATTGCAGCCGATGCAGAGATCCTGATCGATCGAGGATATCCCCGTTTCGGGATCGGATGAGATGGCCGGGCAACCCAGCGTCTTACAAATACCGCATGCGGTGCAGTTCTCGTTGACGACAAAGGTGGGTTTAGGGGTTTTATCCAGAAGAACGCAAGGACCTTGGAAGATGATGACATCAAGTTCATCGCGAGAGGTAGCCTGTTTGAGCGCCGATCGTACCGCCTTCATGTCGAAGGGATCAACCGTACTCACCCTATCGACACCTAATGCTTCCAGAAGCGCCGGCAGATTGAGTTCGTTGCTTTCCCTGTTTTGCAACGTTATCCCGTTGAAGGGGTTGCCCTGTTGCCCAGTCATGGCCGTAGTACGGTTATCCAGGATGCAGACCGTGCCGGCACCCTTGTTGTAGACCGTATTCATCAAAGATGAAAAACCCGAATGCGCAAAAGTCGAGTCTCCGATAACCGCCACGACAGGGCGATGATCGGTATCGGAAAAGGCCAGTTCGAAGCCATGGGCCATCGAAACAGATGCACCCATATCAAGACATGTATCAATGCCGTTCAACGGCGGAAGGGCACCCAACGTGTAGCAACCGATATCGCCGGTGACGATCGCCTTCAAACGTGAAAGCTCTTTGAATACGAGACGATGGGGACAACCGGGGCACAGTGCCGGAGGTCTGCCGGGAACGTCTTCAGGTGTGGAGCGATGGTCGGGAAGAGAAAGACCCAAGGATGCCCTGATGTCGGCGGGGTGCACTTCCCCATCGGGAGGCAGAGGCCGCACGAAGTCATCCAAGACGATGCCGCAGGACTTGACCGCATCGGAAAGATAGGTGGATGCCTCTTCCACGACATACACCGCACCCTTCTTTTCGGCGAAAGCACGTAGAGCCTGAGTCGGCATAGGCCACGTAACACCGAGCTTGAATACCGATGCGTCGGGGACAGCTTCTTTGACCTGCTGATATACCGCTCCAGCACATATTATGCCGATTTCGGAATCCGTCATTTCAACCTTATTGAACTCGCAGGTCTCAACCCATGCTCTCAGAGCTTCGAGGCGTTTGACCAACACTTTGCGGCGCGGCTTGGCGAAAGCGGGCATCATAACCCATTTCGCGCAATTTGATTCATAGGGTTTCTTTTCCACCGCATGACGATCCCCTACCTCGACCGGAGTCTTGGTATGGGAGATACGCACCGTAGAACGTATCATGAAAGGCGTATCGAAAGCCTCTGAAAGCTCGTAGGCGCTTTTGGTAAAGTGCAGTGCTTCGGATGAATCAGCGGGCTCCAACATCGGCAGCAGTGACGCCATGGCATAGTAACGGGAATCCTGTTCGTTTTGCGAAGAGAACATACCCGGATCGTCGGCAGCGAGAAGAACCAATCCTCCATTGACACCCGTATAAGCCGCCGTAAACAGAGGGTCAGCGCAGACGTTGACACCGACGTGCTTCATGGTGACCAAGACACGGGCACCGGCGGCACTCGCTCCCATACCCACTTCAAGGGCCACTTTCTCGTTGGGGCACCATTCTGCATAGACATCAGGCAGTTTAGCAAACGATTCCATGGTTTCCGTGGAAGGAGTCCCCGGATAAGCAGCACCGATATGGCACCCCGCCTCCCAGGCTCCCCGAGCGATAGCTTCGTTTCCCGAAAGAAGTTTCATTGACCGTCCTTTTCTCGTACGCGGATACAGGGTTGTCTATTCGGAGAATTTAAGGATGAAACAACCGATCTGAATAATGTCACCATCGCGAAGGACGGCATGATCGATGTTTTTATTATTGACCCACACTCCGTTGAACGAAGCGGCATCCCGAATGGTCCAGACGCCATCCACCTTTTCGATGAGAGCATGATCGCGCGATACCGTCATATCATTCAGGAAGACTGCACATTTCGGCGATCTGCCGATGGTGGCGCTATCCGCATCGAGGCGATAGACGAGCCCTTCCTGTCGACCGTATTTGATCGTCAGGGTAGGCACCGCCGAAGCAGTTGTCTTGTTCTCGGCGGTCAGACCTTCAACCGGAATCATCTCGAATTCCTGCGTCGAATCATGGAAGCGGTACCCGCATGCGGGACATGCGGCAACCTGGGTATCGGTTTCGTGTTTACATACAGGACAGATGGCCATAACGAACCCTCGTTTCTCTTACATTACTCAGCTTGCTTTAAGGGAAGCATTGCTCCCGTATACGAGCGGTGTGGTATTCACGATAACATTTTCAGCCTCAGTGGGTTCACCGGAGAATCCTCTGAACAAACGATCCCACCATATTCCCACTCCTTCGAAGAAGTTGGGACCGGCACTTTCCTCAGCGGCCACGATATCGGCAGTCGCTATAACCTCGTTGTTCTGCAGGAATTTCACCTGACCGACTTTCTGACCGACATGGACATCGGAGGAGACATCGTCGAATTCCATCTGCTGACTCACATTTCCTTCGAGCGTGAAGATGCGCACGGCAGCCTGAGGGTCGGAAAGAGTGGCTTTGAAGGTCTTGTCGATCCAAGCTTTATTGCTCACTTCGGCGACGACGGGCACGGTATGGGTTTGCCCATCGCTTTCATAGGAAGTGGTCTGGGGGCTATGGACCAGGGAATAATCGATGGTGTGGTTGTAAACCCAGTCATAGAGTGCCTGAACGTCTACGAAGCGCTGCGCTTCGGTGGAAGACTTGAGAACTATTGCATAAAGCATTTCACCATCACGTTCACAGGCGCCGGCAAAACAGGCTCCGGCCTGTTCGGTGTAACCGGTTTTGATGCCACAAGCCCCATTGTAGGTATTGAGAAGCGTATCGGTGGATTCGAGAACGATATCGGCAGATGCGCCGGAACGGGTGACTTGAATGGTGGCTTTATCGGTGGAGACAATGGAGCGGAACGTGTCGTTTTTCATGGCTTCCGCACACATGCGGGATACATCATGGGCACTGCTGTACATGTCACCTTGATACTGGCCGAAATCAAGACCGTGTGGGTTGGCGAAATGCGAATCGACCATACCCAATTCGGATGCCTTCTTGTTCATGGCCCAGATGAAAGCATCGTAGCCGTTGGAAGGCCGATCCTCTTCGGCAATGGAGTCATCCGCCTTGATCTGTTCAAGGATGGTTGGACCCATGGATTCGGCGATAGCTTGGGCGGCATCGTTGCCCGAACAGATCATCAATGCTTTGAGAGCGGTTTCCAGATCAAGGGTGTCGCCTTCGATCAAGGTGGCCGATGACTCACCGATGGCTGCCGCAGCCGCACTGACGGTGATCTTCGTATTCTTGAGATCACCGTAATCAAGGGCAACAAGCGCCGTCATAACTTTAGTGATGGAGGCTATCTTGGTCTGCGTGTCGGCACCACGTTCGAAATAAACGGTTCCATCTTCGGATACCACATAGGCATATTCGGCGGTGATGTTGGGACAGTCCGCAACGGTATACCCCTGAGACGCGATGGTATTTCCCCTGATGACATCGGAATTTCGAACATCACCGAAAGCGATGCCGGGCAACAATGACAAAGAAAGGATAAATGCAAATACGCAAGCGAGAACGCCTGCGTATCTGTTTGTAGAAGATTCGATGAAACGAGTACTAGTCGAGTGCATAGATATCTTCCGGTTTGGCAACATCAAAACCTGCAGCGGAAAGCTTCACATCGAGTGAGGAGTCGCTGACCTTCAAAACATCGATGGCGTTTTCGCCCAATATGAAACAATGGGCATACTCGACATTGACGTTGTTGTCGTTGAGGTAGTCCATCAGATTGGCGAGCTCACCCGGCTTGTTCGGTACTTTCACCGCAACAACATCGATGAGCTTCGCGCGATAACCGGCCTGCGTCAAGGCATCGCAAGCCTTGTGGGGTGTATCGCAGAAAATGCGCAGGATACCGAAGTCGGCGGTATCCGCCAAAAACAATGCCTGCATATTGATATCGGCATCGGCTATGGTACGCACAGCGCTCGCCAGACGACCTTCTTCGTTTTCGAGAAATACCGTGAGTTGAGAAATCATTAGTGAAGCCCCTCTCTCATATCGACAATACGCTTCGCTTTACCTTCGCTTCGCTCGATCGTTTTAGGTTCGACGATCTTCACCTCTACGGCAACCTGTAGGTTTTCCTTCAAAGCTTTTTCGAGATCCTTCTTCAACCTTTCGAGGCGGCGAACCTCGTCGAAGGGGAATTCGGGAACGGTTTCAACCAAAAGCTGTACATGGTCGAGTGTGCCCTTGGTGGTGAGGATGAGCTGATACTGAGCCGTGATCTCGGGGAACGTGAGGATTTCCTCTTCGATCTGCGAAGGGAACACGTTGACGCCACGGATGATCAGCATGTCATCGGTACGACCGGCTATGCGATCCATGCGGCGGAAGGTGCGACCGCACTCACAGGTTCCCGTGACGATACGGGAAATGTCGCGGGTTCGATAACGGATGAGCGGAGAGCATTCCTTGACGAGCGTGGTGAACACAACTTCACCCCATTCTCCATCCGGAACGGGCTTGAGGGTTTTGGGATCGAGAATTTCGATGATGAACTGGTCTTCACAAACATGCAAACCGTTCTGCTTTTCGCATTCGCAAGCAACGCCGGGCCCCATGACCTCGGAGAGACCATAGATATCGAAGACCTGGATACCGAGCTTCTTCTCGATTTCCTGACGCATCCCCTCAGAATAAGGTTCGGCACCTAGGATACCTGCGGAAATGGCAAAGTCATTAGCGGGATCGTAGCCTTCTTCGATAGCTACGTCGGCGATGTTGAGTGCGTAGGAGGGCGTGCAGCACAGCGCATTCACCCCGAAATCGTGCATGAGGCGTACCTGACGTTTGGTATTGCCGGTAGAGGTGGGCAGCACCGTACAACCACCGCGTTCACCACCCTGGTGGGCACCGAGGCCCCCGGTGAACAAACCGTAACCGTAGGCGATCTGGACCGTTCCTTCACGACCGCATCCGGCGGCATAGAGAAAACGAGCGAAACAATCGCCCCAATTATTCAGATCGTTTTCGGTGTAACCGACGACCGTAGCGGTACCCGTAGTGCCCGAAGAGCAGTGAATACGGGTGACTTCGCTTTTGTCTACCGCAAACATGTTGAAAGGATACGCATCACGCAGATCCTGTTTCACCGTAAAGGGAAACTTCTGCAGATCTTCGAGTGATTGGATGTCATCGACGGACACGCCGGCTTCGTCGAAGGATTTCTTATAGAACGGAATGCGGTCATAAACGCGCTTGACCAATTCTTTGAGTCGATCGAGTTGCAGTTGCTCGAGTTGCTCTCGAGGCATTGTTTCAATTTCTGGCTGGTAAAACACGCTACCAGACTCCTTTCCTTGGACGTTAACCGGTACCCCTGACGATGACTTCGGTTTTCGGCTCGTAAACAGACGTGAAGGCATCTTCGTGTCGTAGAGAACCGGAAGAATCCTTGACCGTGCGTACGATGGTTATCTTTCTGCCATCGGAACCCGCGGTTTCCACGGTTTCAACGCCTGTTTTAACAGCCGGATCATCACGGTATTTGGTCGTGAACTTCTTGCCCTCTTCCCACTCACCGTAATCGGTCGATACCACATAGTTAGGATCGACTCCATACAGTTTAGCGGTTATGGAAGTGGAGGTGTAGGACATGACCAACAAAACATCCGAAGTGGTGTCATTTTCCCAAATGAGGTCCATATCGGGATAAGCGATTGCCGCATCGCGTCCTTCGGGATAACTGGCTATGTAGAGCGTATGATTATGACGTTGCTTCACCGGATATCCCGCATCGTAGATGGTGTTGAACACCGTGGTCGCCACCTGACAGATGCCACCACCGATCGCATCGGAGTATTCACCCGAAACGATAGCGCCGGCGCCCTGATACCCACGCTCGGCCGTTGCCTCTCCGGCAACCTCATTGAACGACCAGCGACCGCCGTTCGCTTTGGCGATGGAGTTATTCAAGTAATCGGCGGCAAGGTGGATGTTATGGTTGCGTGCTTCGGCGCCTGAAGCATATTGGGTTGTGAAGGATGATATCTCCCCCACCAAACCGAAATCGCACGCCTCGGAGAAGGTCATGGTTGCCGGAATCTCTCCTGAGGAAATGACTATTTCAGGGGCTGAAGTTCGCCGCTGCTCGGTGAAAAACGTCTCGTTCATATCACTGACGGTCTGGGAAACCTGCGGGACGGTTCCTTGGGCATTGCTGGAAACACTGATCGTCCCGTCGGCGTTTTTGGCGAAGGATACCTCTATGTTGTCACGGTTAATGTTCGTTTGCGCATTGGCGAGCAAAGATGTTTTGGCGGAGTCTTCCTTGAATTCGGGTTGCAGATGGTAGGCTCCGTTTTCCTCGACAAGCGAAACACCCACCCAAGAAGCGATGTTCTCGGCGGAAAGGGTCCATGATGCGGATTCGAAGACGAAGCGGGCACCTTGGGACAGAGAGTTGTTGATCATATCGGCACACGCACGGGCGGCTTCATACGTTATACGAAGCGGCATATCCTCGATCTCGACGATGGATGATGACACCGCATCAGTGGAGAAATAGGCTTCGTTGAGCTTCTTCTCCAACCAGGCGGGAGTGACTTCCCTGCCACTGTGTCCATCCACGACGGTGGCGACGGAGTCCTTCATTTCAACACCGTAATCGACTCTCAACTCACCAACCGATGAACTTATCGATGTGGATAGATGGGAAATGAGATCCTGATTGTAGGTGCAATAAGGAGTAAGGACAACGCCCATGAGAGCACATTGGATGCGCGTTATCAGCCCTCCGTTCTCACGGCCGACCTCAAGGGCGTCTTCGGCAAGTTGCGAAGAATCGAACACCGCTTGGACCTGCGATGAAGGGGTGGTCCATTGGCGGCGATTGGCAAGAGATTCCTCAAAGGATATCTGCTCTTCGAGGGTTTCATCGGTATCGGTGGTTTTCGCGTTGTTCAAAGCGTTTTCATCAGCAAAGAAAAGCGCTGTATTGGACAGAACACGAGAGGAATACTCGGCAGAAAGAAGCTCATCGGCTTCTTCGAGGGTTTTACCACCTAGATCGATCTCGCCCATTTTGACCCCGGGATAGATTTTCCCATGATTGACTCCCGTATCGACACCAAAGGCGATAAGGGCAACCAGGGCCACGATGAGAACGATACGGGGTCCTCGATTGCGGGCGAAAAAGGTCATGAGGGTATCGAAAAGCGTGGCGAAGAAACCACCTACCGCCGAAGTGATGGCGGTGAAACCCGATGATGTCTTACGGGAAGAAGAACCTGAGGGCACCTTTCCTTTCGAAGAGGCGTCCTTCGTCCACATACCCGAAACGAATTCACTGCGACCGACATCGGAAGCGGTGGTGGAATGAGCGGTGCGGGTGATACGTGATGACGGCATTTTCGACTGCCGGGTGTTACGCTTAACCGCCGGAGGGTTCGGCGAGGTCCGCTTCCGCGCGGCATTGGGACTGCGTCGGGAACCGGCGGTCGATGAAGGAGCCGGCCGAGAAGGACGGCCGGTGGAGGAAGAGGTTTTTCCGACGGAAACCGAAGGCCTACGTGCTGACGTGTTTTTACCCGTAGGATGCCGACGATCGCTTCCCGTACCTTTGGAAGAAGCCATCACGCTTCCCCGTTTTGTACAGTCGCCACAGCTTTTTTGTGCTCACGAAGAGCGGCGTAGACATAATAGGACGTGGAGAAAACGGACAATACGAGTCCGATATAGACAAACCAGATACCCCAAGAATACACATCCCCACTCAATCCCGGTAACCACGATGCATCCACAAAGCCAAGCCCCGCGAACACGGGCCAGTTGAGCAAAAGACCGGCAAAGCCCACATAGAGAAACGTAGTAGCGACCTTGCCCAGATAAATGACGGGAATACGTATCTTCCATCGTGAGAGGAAATACGTACCACCAACAAGCAGAATGAGATCGCGGAGGATAACGAAAAGAATGATCCACAAAGGAAGGCGACCCACCACGAAAAGACCCACCACCCCGGCTATCATCAAGATGCGATCGACCGCCGGATCCAGGAGCTGACCGAGACGGGAAACGGAATTGGTACGACGGGCGACCTGACCATCCACCCAATCGGTCGATGCGGCGATGGCAAAAAGCAGCGTTGCCGCAAGGTCGAATCCATTGAACAACAACACGAGGAAAACGGGAACCATCATGAGTCTGATGAAGGAAAGGAAGTTAGGCAAAGTGAAGATACGATCACTTACTTCATATTCGATAACTTGCTTCTTCTTCATTTCGTACTATCCTCATCATAAAAAAACCAGGCCTCAAGGCCCGGTGATGTGCGTTAATAGGAAAACTAGTTCTCAGACGACTTTTCCTGAGCGGCCTTTTCCCTGGCAGCCTTCGCTTCCAGAGCGGCCTTAATTCTAGCAGCTTTTTCCGCTTCTTTCCGAGCAAGCTCCTCTTTTTCTTCTTCGGTGGGCTCGGGCTTGGAAAACGTCGACGAAGACTTCACAACTGCCGGTTTGTGATAATCGGGTTCCATGGTCAGACAATGATTGGGGCATTCTCTGACACAGGTACGACACTGGATACAGTCGAAAGGATCGATGGTCCAGGTTCCGTTGGCCTTATCCACTTTAATGGCACCCGTCGGACAGCGCTTCTCGCATATCGAACAGAGGATACAGACATCCATATCCACTTCGATATGGCCTTTGAGATCATCGGGCTGCGGTCGGGTTTCGACCGGATAGAGAATGGTCTCGGGTTTCTTGAAGAGAGACCTCAGGGTCATTTTTCCCAGTTTGAAACTTCCCATGATGTCTACCTTTCCGTACAGCTGATGCAGGGGTCGATCGACAAGACGATCATATTGACATCAGCGAGATCGCAACCCTTGAGCGCCATGGTCATACCGGCGATGTTTTGAGAGGTAGGGGTTCGGATGCGCATCCTTTCGAGATGCTTCGTCCCGTTACCCGAACAATAGTAGTAAACCTCACCTCGAGGTTGTTCGAGGATCGAAGAAGCTTCGCTTCCCGCCGCCGGAGCTCCCTTGACAGGGTTGAGAATGGGGCCGTCGGGGATTTTGTCGATCAACTCACAGATGATGTCGATAGATTGCAGAACTTCCAGAGCGCGGACTTTGACGCGGGCATAGCAGTCACCTTCGGTTGCCAATACCGGCTCGAAGGAATTCAGCTCTCCATAGGCACCTATACCCAAACAACGAACATCGTTGTTCACGTTGCTGCCACGGGCAAAGGGGCCCACCATGCCGAATTCGAACGCATCTTCTTCAGACACGAACCCGACCTCAACCAAACGATTTTTGACCGAAGAGTCCTTGAGGAAAGCATTGCACAGTTCGGCGTATTCGCCCTTGATGGAATTGATCTTGTCCTTGATGGCGGCAAGCATGGGGGCATCGATATCCTTGGTAACGCCACCCAAAAGCGTGTAGGAAAGAATGACACGACCACCGGCAACCGCCTCGAAAATGTCCAAAATACGCTCACGCAGACGCCAGGTGTGCATGAAAAGGCTTTCATAGCCGAAGGCGTCAGCCGCCAAACCCATCCATAACAAATGGGAGTGCATACGGGAGAGTTCGTGCATGATGGTGCGAAGGTACTGCGCCCTTACGGGAACTTCAACATTCATCAGACGCTCGACCGTTTCGGCATAACCGTAACTATGACCGAAAGCACAAATGCCACAGATGCGTTCTGCAACGTAGATGTATTGATGGATGTCACGTGTTTCGACGAGTTTTTCCAAACCACGATGGATAAAACCTATCTGAGGAAGGACATCGATGATTTTTTCATCCTCGACCACGAGATCCAGATGGATCGGCTCGGGAAGAACAGGGTGCTGTGGACCGAAAGGGATTACTTGTGCTGTTCCCATTACTTACTCCCCTTCCTTATCATTCGTTTCAGCTGCTGCTTTCGCGGCAGCTTCCTTGGCGGCTTTCGCAGCCAAAGCGGCTTTCACTTTGGCGGCCTTCTCCGGATCGAGGCCGGCGATCTTTTCATCCATTGCGGCCTTCTCGGCAGCCGGATCTTCTTCGACCTTCTCACCGGCAGCGGCGCGGGCGGCCTTGGCTTCTTTAGCCGCTTTTGCCTTGGCGATACGCGCAGCCTTTTCACGGGCGGCAAGCTGCTCAGGCGAAATGACGGTCATAGGTGCTTCTACGCCTTCGCCGAAGCTATAGAACGCGCCTTGGAAATCGAGAAGGTTTCCTTCGACGTTAACGCCGAACAGATCATGCGCTTCGTTTTCATAGACGAAACAGGCAAGGTAGAGACTTGTTACCGAAGGAACGACGGTTTCACCCTTTTTGATACCCGTAATCTTGAAATTGATCATCTCATCGTCTTTGACGAAGGTGTAGATGAGCGTGATAGTGCCATCCTCCTTGAGGATCGGATGGAGTTGCGTCAGGCGATAGCCACGTTCCTTGTAATCTCGACAGGTAGCGAGAAGATCATCCAATTCGAGAGGCTGAAAGGTCTGATTGAGTCCCATGTTATGCCCCTTTCTTTTCCGCTGCGAGTTTCTCGGCTTTTTCTTCCAGAATGCCGAGACCTTCGACGACCGCATCGATGATGGCTTCGGGACGCACGGCGCATCCCGGCGCATATACATCAACGGGGATCGCCTGATCGACGCCACCGATGATGTTGTAGCAATCCTTGAATATACCTGCGGTACAGGCACATACACCACAGGCGATGACCACCTTGGGTTCAACCATCTGGTCGTATATTTCTTGAACGACCTTGATATTGCGTTGGTTGATACCGCCGGTAACCAAAAAGATATCGGCATGTTTGGGGTTGCCCGTGTTGACGATACCGAAACGCTCCACATCGTAGAGCGGTGTCAGCGCTGCCAGAACCTCGATGTCGCAACCATTACAACTCGAACCATCGTAGTGGATGATCCAAGGAGACTTCGATAGATAAGACATGAGCCCTCCTTACAAATAAGCCAAGATGGCGATGTTGATGCCGGCGGCGACGATGGTAACCACCCAGGCGGACTTCAGAAGCACCTGCCACTTGACGCGGGCGAAGTTGTTGTCGATCCAGATCTCCAGAAAATAGACGAGTACCAACGCGACAACGACCACGGGGATACATACCGGGTTGCCCCAAATGAAGAAGATGGCAACCCAAGCCATAAACAAGATGTTCTCGCACCAGTGCATGATCTCGACCTGAGCCAGAACCTTGCCCGACATCTCCGTCGTAACGCCTTTGACCAATTCCTGATGGGCATGGTGCGAATAGGACAGATCGAAAGGAGATTTACGCAACTTGATCGTCAGAATGAAGAGCAGGCCGATGAAGATGCCGAAAATCGTCATGATGATGGGATAGTCCAAAAAGAAGACCGTCGATACATCGAAGCTGCCCGTTGCCATGAAGAAACCGACCGCGAGAAGCAAGACCATGGGTTCATAAGCCATGACCTGCAACGTCTCGCGCTGGGCACCCACTTCGGCATAAGGGGAACGGGCAGCATAGGCCGCAACGATGAACAGCAACTCGGCCAACGTGACGACGAACACGCAGAGAAGCAGATTTCCACCCGAGAAGAAGATACCACCGGCGAGAAATACGAAAAGCAAAGAACAAAATACGTAAGTGCCGATCGTGGAGTTGACACCCACGTTGTCCTTCATCAGAAGTTTACGCACATCGTAATAGGGCTGCAGCAACGGAGGACCCACCCTCCCCTGCATGCGGGCAGTCACCTTACGGTCGATACCCGAAAGAAGGCATCCCAGAATTGTGGCACCCACGGCGAACACCGCAGAAGCAACCAACGTGATAAGAATTGATAGTAACGTTTCCATCAGTGCCTCCTTTCCTAAAATGCGATAAAGCCGAATGCGGTAACAATGGCCCACACAAACGCGAGACCGATAAGGATATAGCAGGTCAGCGTTGCAACAGGTCCGAGTTTCGACTCTCCGAAATACGATTCCATATACCAGTTACGCGCACTTGCCTGCGTAGGCTGAGACAGCGAATTGACAAAGGTCCGATCGTCGTTATCCACCGAAACACCCGAGAGATAAACCCCCACGCGCTTCATCTTCGACTTCTTCACCTTCAAGCCACCGAACAAAACGATAACCATGAACACCACGATGATGCTCGACAGGTACAGGTTGTCATCCAGGATGGGCTGAATGGAAAGTCCCAGAACCGAGCCGATATAAGGTTCGACGAGATAATTGGATATCACGGGAATGAGAGCACATGCCGCCACCGCGAGAACCGTCATCAAGGCGATGGAGGCCCATTCGCTCCGATGGACGGTATGTTCGATGTCTTCAGGTGAGCCGGCGATACCCGCAAGCTTGCCGAGCCACTTCGCCCAGAACATAAACGTCGCCGCCGATCCGAAGGCCAACATGAGAATGAGAGCGAATTGACGGGTGTCCACGAAGGAAACCAACGTCGCCCACTTTGCAACCAACATACCGAAGGGAGCGATGAACATGATCATGATCCCCAACATCATCAAACGCGCCAGACGCGGCATACGTTCGAACAGGAGATCCATGTCTTCGATATCCCTCGAGCCGATATGGTGTTCGGCGGTACCCACGCACAGGAAGAGCAGACTCTTTGCAATAGCGTGGAAGATGACCAGGAATATGGCCGCCCAAATGGCCTCGGCGCTACCAACGCCCGCGCAGGCGGTGATCAAGCCGAGGTTCGCAATGGTCGAATATGCGAGAACCCTCTTTCCGTTGGACTGAGTGATAGCCAGAAGAGAGCAGAATAGAAACGTCAGACCGCCGATCAGAATCACCAGAATGGCCGGCGCGAAGGAAACCGCATAAATGGGCGCACACTTGATCAGCATGAACACACCCGCTTTAACCATGGTGGACGAATGAAGCAAAGCACTCGTGGGGGTGGGCGCGACCATAGCCCCCAGAAGCCAGGTATGGAAGGGCATCTGTGCCGCCTTCGTGATACCCGCCACACTGAGACAGGTAAGCGGGAACACGACGAGTGCGGGCGCAACGGTTCCAAAGACGATGAAGTCCATGAAATCGATGCAGTTGAATTGAATCACCAGGAAGAACAGCGCCGCCAAGAAGGCAAGACCGCCGACCATGTTCATGATGATCTGCCTGAAGGCGTTTGCGATAGCCTCCGATGTCTTCGTAAATCCGATGAGCAAAAACGAACAGAGCGTCGTCACTTCCCATGCAGTGAACAACCAGATGAGATTGTTGAAGAAGATAATGCCGAACATGGCGGACAAAAACAGGAACATCAACGCGAAGAACGTGTGCCTGCGATCCTTCATTTCGGGGTTGTCGGCCTGATGCGACTGGATACCGAAGTAGAAGTCGTGCATGTAACCGATCGAGTAAACACAGATCCCACTACCGATCACGCCGACGATAAGCGCCATGATCAAAGAGAGTGAGTCGATGTAGAGCGCACGGGTACAAACGGCACCGTGGGCGAACCCGAATTCGAATATGAGAACACCGATGAGCTGAACACCGGCGAGGACGATCGCCCAGACATTACGGTACTTGAACCCGAAGGCGAGTACCGTAACGCCGATGACGATACTGATGCCGAGGCAAGCGTAATCGACGATACTCGATTGGAAATAGAAGTACTGACCTGTTGTACCCAAATACATACCGACCAGCACGATCGAGGCGATAGCGATAACCGCACCCGACGCACATACGATCACGTTCCGGATCGTGTTCTGTCTGATCACCATCAGTAAGCCTGAGACAACCAGCGGAAACAGGATAAGAAATCCTATCATCTCCATGGGCGTTCCCCCTTTTCCAGGAAGCTATAAGAAAAAAGCGACATCGGAGCCGCTCCTTTACTTTAGTGGAGGACTCTCTTTGAAAAGGTAAGGGTTCGTTTTGGACTCGGTTTTGTTCGGTAAGTGGAAACAAAGAGGTAACAATTCAGGGTAAATGGTAAGTTGAGACAGACCAACGGAGAACGCTCATTCCCCTTGGATTCACGCACTCAGCCAATCGAAGGCCGCCAAAAGGACGGCCTCCACCTCCGCGGGCTTCGCCTTACGGATGAAGCCGCTTTCCTCCAGAGGAAGAAACGTCGCGTATTCCTGGTAGAGAATCCCATCGAAAAGCATGATGCGACGTTTCCCGTCGATGCGCCTGATCGCCACCAGAGTCTTCTCGTGAAGATGAGGATACACCTCCCGCGCGATACCCACCTTTTCATACCATGAGGGCATATCGGCGACTCCCTCATCGGCGAGGAACTGCTTCATCTCACCGCAGCCTGCCAGAGGAAAAGGCGGTAGATCGTAACCCTGCCGACGAGCGTAGTGGATAAGGTAGTGAGAGGCATCCCCCGCTTCGAGTCGATTACCCAGAAGAAGCGACGTGAGTTTCGCGATCCGCCAGGTATTGAGCCAATCGCTTTCCCCACGCAGGGCCGCCACAAACCCATCGAGGAGTGCGTTGTCGGAAGTGGAGAGGGATGTTTCACGGTCCGCGGACATCAGGAAACGCTCACCATCCTCTGCTGGTAGCCACAGCTGACCGCCGCGGTATGACCGTTGCGCTCCATCACATCACGAAGTGTTTCAACCGGCATGCGATAGGTATTGTTGTTCTCGGAGATATGTAAGGCGACAACGTGTTCGAGCCGACCACACAAAAGTCTCTCCAGCTCCTCAGCTGCCTGAACATTGTCGAGATGCCCTCTCTCCGATGCTATGCGCTGCTTGACCACATAGGGATACGATCCCGTTCTCAACATACGTTCGTCGTGATTGCTTTCCAAAGCCAGAAGACGGCAATTTTCCAGTGCTTCATGAGCGCTCGGTGTGACGATTCCCGTATCGGTCATGAATCCGAGAGCATCGTCACATGACTCCACGCGGAATCCGAAGGAGCGGACGGCATCGTGTGATGTGGCGAAGGGATACACCTGCAGCCCCGCAAGGGAAAGGGCGTCGCCCTCATCGAAGTCCCGCCGATCGGAAAGACAGGAGAGCTTCTCCAGCTCGCGGCTTGCACGCGCCACCTCATTGTTGACGTAGAGAACGGGTTCCACGGCCATCTTGGCCAAACCCCGCGCCACCACGCCCAAACCCTTCGTGTGATCGCTATGTTCGTGGGTGATCAGGATGGCACGAAGGCACGTGGGATCGAATTGCGCCTCGCCACAACGTGCGAGAAAATCACGTTTGGAAATACCGCAATCGATGAGAATACCCTCGCCGGTCGCGACGTTTTCGACCAGGGTGGCGTTACCCTTGCTGCCGCTTGCCAGGACATGGATCCTGATAGGCGCTGCAAGTCTATCGGCGACATCCGCGCCGCGAGTCCGCTCCCCCTGTAAACCGAAATCTCCCCTACGTCCCGCCTCCACCTGTGACCGTGAGAAAGAACCTTCTTCAGAATACTCCACGTGCTGCCATCACCCATTCCTTTACCTGTTTTACTCCGATCATGATACGCCACCCGCCGACACCGCCACCCCCGATCTTCGAAAACCCGAACGACGAAAAAGGGAAAGGTCCGTTTCAAGACAAATGATCCGTGACGCTCTTCTATACTGGAGGAGATGAACCCAATCCATTGACACGATGAAAGTCGCAAACCATGATCCAGACCGTCTATATAAAGAACTTCAAGGCATGGCGCAAGGAGAGCTTTTCCCTCAACGGAACCCACGTTGCCTTCGTCGGAGAACACGGGTCGGGTAAATCATCGATTCTGCAAGCGCTCGACTATTTTTTCAATCATGATCACATCGAGGCCGAATGTGTCATCGACCCGACACAAGATGTCGAAATAGGTATCCGACTCAAAGGAACCTTCCTCAAGAAACGCTTCACGGGCAGGACCCACCGTGCCACGATCGCCAATCCCCAGGCCGACTGGAGTGTAGTCGAAGGTGTCCATTATCTTCACCTTTTCGCTCCCGAGATAACCCCTACCATCGTTGTAAGGGAACTTTGCCGGACGAGAATAGAAACGGTCATCGACCCGACGATCATACGGGCGATCGAACGGGCATCGCGTGATATCTTCGATGATCTTCTTGCGGGAATGGATAACAAACTCCCCGCTTCATCGCTGAAAGGAATCACCCTCACAGGAAAACCGAGGGTATCGCTTGCCAAAGCACTCGACTACGATATCGCCTTCGACGACACACCTTCCACACCGTCCGGAAAAGAAGACGAATCGTCCTATGCTTCCATAACGAAAGCCCTACTCACCGGAAGCACCTTCGATTCGGTGATCCTCGGCATCGATGAGATGGAAAACTTCTTCGGAGATGACGATTTCGATGGCTTCATCGCCGAGCTGGAGCGCTCATTCGCGCAACTTCTGTTCACAACCCATTCCGGCAAGATCCTCGAGTCAAGCGACAACATCCAAACGATACCGCTAGGCAGTAATCCCCGGCAAAATACGGCACGGATTCTTTCCGGACTCGAAAGCAGAAATCGCATCTTCGTTCTGGTCGAAGGTAAATTCGATCTTCCCTGGTACCAACGAGCTCTTGATTTCATCGACCCCACCGAGACGTTCATCGTCTTACCGGGAGGCGGATCGAATACCACTCTGTTGCGCCGCGAACTCAAAAGAATAGGCATCGATTGTCTCCTCATCATGGATGGTGACATGAAAGACTACGCAGACGAGCGACACCACATCTTCACCCTCGAGCGTGACTGCATCGAACTCTATACCCCCGATGACGTACTGCTCGACCTGTTCGGCTGCATTCCCTCCAAGCGCTCCAAAACACGGTTTTTCCGAGATATCCACGCTGCAGGAGTAACCATGTCCGACGATGGAATCAAAGATGCCATCGCGGAGAGAATCGCCGTCCAACTCACACACGGAAACCCTTTCGTGCGTGAGTTGGAGGATATTCTCGATCGTGCGGTCGGACGCCCGTCACGCCATCTTTGAAACGAATCCTTCCCCACCGCAAGGAAAACGAAGTCATCTTCGGCAAAATGTATTCGTTGTAGAGGATTTTCCTTCCATTTTTCCCATAATCGCCACGATAAAGAGGTCTGTTTCGTGTTGATATCATGCGCTCGACCGAAATTCTCGAATACTTTGACCTTTCTTTCCCCATTTATGCTTTAAAGTGATTTCGGCGGCAAAATGTCGCGCATCATCATGTGGTGTTCAGACACCACGAGTATTTGCTCCGCGGAGCAGGAAGTTAGGTTTTCATGTCTACAGGTACAGTCAAGTGGTTTAATGACGAAAAGGGCTACGGCTTCATCTCTCAGGAAAATGGAGACGATCTGTTCGTTCATTTCTCCGAAATTCAGGGTAGCGGCTACCGCAAACTTGAGGACAACGCCAAGGTCGAGTTCGATATCGCTATGGGTAAGAACGGTAAAGAGCAGGCAACCAACGTTCGCGCCCTCTAAGTAACAACAAAACCGAAAACAAAAGGCGATCCGTAATATGCGGGTCGCCTTTTTTATGCTCTACGCTTCACCGAAGAGGGAACGAAGCACGAAATGAGAGAAGCAACCAAAGCAACACCGACGAGAACCAACATGACCGGCGTAAGTCCCACGGCATCACCTGCCATACCCAGAAACGGCGATGCGATCCCTCCTACACAGACCACAACACCGAAGGAAAGGCCCGAAGCCATTCCCAGATGATTGGGAACGAAACTCTGGCCGAGTGCTACCGAAGAGGGGTAGGAAATATCGACGACGAGAGCCAAGGCGATGATGAGCACAATCGAAAGCGGGAGAATCCGACAGACGGCAAAGAGCGCTATCAGTACAGCAGTCAGGGCATAGGCTCCTATCATAAGACGCTTCACCTGCACCCGTCGAGCCGTATACCCCGACATCAACGTGGCGAACGCCCCCGCCAAGGCGAATACGGTGATCATCGTCGAAGAGACTCCCTCGTTTTGACCCAGCTCAGCTATGAGGAACAACGGGATAAAAGCCGTCAGAGCATAATAAAGAATAGAGCGAGCAGACAAGGCACCCATCACCAGTGAAAAGGCACCCCAATGATCGACCATCACGATCGATGCAGCATTCCGCTCGCTCTCTTGATCAAAAGCTCTGAATCGCCGATTCTTCGACAGGAAAACCAGAGCACACCCCAGGGAGGGAACAAGAAACACCACCGTTCCCGCCATTCCCCAGGCGCTCAAACTCGCCGCAGCCATCAAGGGTCCGACGCAGAATCCAAGCTTCCCGCCCACCGCGAATATGCTCATCCCGGAATTCTTCTGCTCCCCCGCAACCAGATTCGCCAGCCTTCCTCCTTCGGGATGGAAGAGAGCGACACCCAAACCGCTTACCATAGCCGAAACCATGATGAGGGCATAATCCTGAAAAAGGCCGATGCCGCACATTCCCAAACCGGCAAGCGCTATGCCCGCCGCCATGAACCACGGACGTGAGACCTTATCACCCCAATAACCGAACAAGGGTTGCACGATAGCGGAAACGATATTGGAAGCGAATACCAAAAGAGAAACATCCGTATAGGAAAAACCACTGTACACGACAAGAAAGGGGGGCGCAGCCAAAAGCGCTCCCTGATTGATGTCGGCACACAGATGCCCCGTCATGAGCAGATAGCTGTATTTTCTGTTTCCCAAAGTATTCACCGATCAAAGATACCACTAAGGTCGTCCTTCGAGCCCGAATAAGGGCCCGTATCCGCATAAGTCACGACGAGGCCCATGCGGATACGGGTGAGTGGACCATCGCAAACGAAGATGGATCCTCCTTGGGTGCTTTACTACTCATTCGCCCATCGCAAAGCGGCGCGAGGCTTCTTTGCGAAAATATCCGTACTTCTTCCGAAAAACGAAAATGAACGCCGTGGTAACCAAAAAGGCCGCCATCTCCCCTACGACCACGGAAACCCAAATGCCATCCGGACCCAAAAAGCCGGGAAGGAACAAAACGGCACCACATTCGAAAACCAATGTACGGAGAAACGCAATGGCAGCAGAGACCACACCGTTACCCAGTGACGTGAACAGAGCCGACCCGAACACGGAAAAGCCCATAAGAAGGAAAGCGATGGAATAGAGATGAAGGGCGTGTTCGGTCAGCGCCATCAGTTGAGCATCGTAGCCCACGAAGAACACCGCCAGCGAATGCGCCATGAGCTGAGCGGCTACACACATTCCCACCCCGGCGACACCGACAAAACCCAAACCACGTTTGAGCAAGCTACTCATCTCACGCTTGTTGCCTGCACCGAATTGGAAGCTCATCAAAGGTGCGCTACCCATGGCATACCCCATGAACACTCCGGCAAACACCAACATGACATACATGATCACCCCATAGGCAGCAACCCCGTCCGCTCCCAAATAGATCATCAATTGCATGTTGTAGACCATGGAAACAACGGAGGTGGCGATATTGGTCATCAACTCGGAAGAACCGTTCACGCATGCGCGTCCCAAGACTGCGAAATCGAGAGAAGTAGCCCCCAGACGCAAGTAGCTGTTGTTTTCGCGGGCGAAGTATATCAGCGGAACCGCACCGCCCACCACTTCACCGACAACCGTGGCAAACGCCGCACCGGCGACCCCCCATCCGGCCAAACCGACGAACACAATATCAAGAAGGATATTCGTCAATCCGGCAGCGACCACCACGAACAGACCGATCTGAGGTTTTCCCGCCGTGGAGAAAAACGCTTGGAAAACGAACTGAAGGATGAAGAAGGGAAGGCTCAACATACTGATACGCGCATAAAGCACGCAATAACCCACCATGTCCTCACTCGCCCCCAAAGCACGCGCCACCCATTCCGCACACACGAATCCCCCGATGGCGAAAAGGGTACCCAGAACGAGTGCGGCATATATCAGAAGCGAGAAACGCCTGTTGGCGAGAGCATCATCCCCGCGGCCACGCGTTTGGGCGACGATGGCGCTGCCGCCTGTGCCGATCATGAACCCCACCGCACCGAGGATCATGATAAAGGGCATGATCAGATTGACGGCTGCGAAGGCCGTTTTTCCGGCGAATTGGGAAACGAACAAGCCATCGACTACGCCGTAGATGGAAGTGAAGATCATCATCGCGATAGCGGGAGCCGTATATTTCAACAGACCGCCCATCGTGAAATGCTTCGCCATATCGACCGTCATACCAATTCCTCCATATTCGCTTTCAGGGACCGGATGTAGCGCTCGCCCAGACGGACGATCGTCTCCCGCTCCTGTTCGTCGAATACGGTGAGTGCCTTCTTTTCCGCCTCAACGACACGGGCGGCACTCCGCTTGGCCAAAGCATGACCCTTCTCGGTAAGGAAAACCTGCTTTTCCCGCGTGCCGAGATCGGATAAGGTAACGAAACCTTCCCGCTCCAGCTTGCGCAAAGAGGAATTGACCGTCTGCTTGGAAACGAAACAGAGTTCGCAGATCCGCTTCTGCGAACAGCCGTCCTCCTCCCACAACGCATAGAGAATATCGAGGGCGCTGACCGAAATACCGAATCGCGCCGCAGCACTGCGGTAGAGATTATCCGATTGTTTGAACAGTTCGTTATAGAATGCCTGGCACTGTTCCAGGCTGACTTTCCGCGTCATATCAGTCCGATCATAAGTCCGATTTCGGACTATATATTAGTACGATTTCGGACTGATTCAAGATCGGACGAATCCTTTCACAATTCATCCATCTTCCCACGCACTCCTGCGTCCGCAGATCACGGGCACCACAGGGCAACGCGGCCCACCGCTACCGCCCCGCTTCGTCTCCGCCCTCGTCACCACGGGTTCCGGCTTCGAGTTCGCTGCGCCGTGCGCTAACGAATCAGCGATGAGGGCCTCGGTGTGTACGAAGCACCGCACTCCCCCGGCAATCATCTCCAGCGACATCACGGAAACCGTAAACGAACCGCTCTCCACCCCTTCGAGCCAGTCGATAAGCGAATCGGCGTGACGTATGGTCGCATCGGTGGCCAATTCTCCCGTCAAATCGATGCTGAATACATCCGAGCGGGGCGACGCGGGATCATCATTCATGGAAGGCTCCTCTTGTTCTTGTTTACCATCGCGTCCCATGAGTAATGATCCCCACCGAATCAGACGGATCATCGGCCCGATCCCCATGGTTTCCCGCTGCGGGAAAAAGTCGCATCGGATTCACCCCAACGACATCACGCTTGGCGACGATATCAGGAAACCAACAACAAAAGTGTCCCAAAACGTGCGAATCCCCCCATCAACGCGAAAAGAAAGCGGCGCATTGCCGCCACCGCAACGCCCGAAAAAAAACATCGCCCACTATCGGATATGTCGGTTATCGAAGGTTCATACATGGTAGAGTGGTGAACGTTTCGCACCGATGAAGTGCTTCATGCACTTCCTCCCTGATTCACGCTCCAGAGAAAGACGCCGTCTTGTTAAACCTTCCTGCCATCGTTATCGCCAATACGGCCGGATTGCTTCTGATGATCATCGTCGCATCCAGCTCGATGCGCCAAGCGCGATTCGGACTGCCCGATGAAAGGCTTTTCAATGGCATGTTGATCTTCACCATGCTTGAATGCATCATCGAGCCGTGCACGTTTCTTATCGACGGACACGTCGGAGTCGGCTTCACCGCTGCGAACTACCTTCTCAACACCGCCCTGTTCTGTTTCAATATCCTTTTCGCCTTCACATGGACTCTATATGTCGACTACAAGATATTCAACGACCTCAGCCGCTTCAAACGTATCTACCCCTTCATTGCCTTGCCAGCCCTGTTCGTTTGCGTGGGATCGATAATCAACCTGTTCCATCCCGTGTTCTACACCATATCGGCCGACAACGTCTATTCGCGCACCCCGCTCTACACCATCACCTATATCTTCACGTATTTCTATCTGCTCTATGGAGTGGCCCTGGTCTACATTTTCCGAGGTCAGACCAATCGTTATATGTTCCTACCCGCCGCCTTCTTCATGATCCCCATCGCCATCGGCAGTATTCTGCAGTTCGCGTTTTACGGTTTGTCGTTGGTGTGGCTGGGTGCTTCCATCGCCATGGTTTCGCTCTATATCAACGTTCAGAAGGAAGCCGCCTCCGTCGATCAGCTTTCAGGTTTGTATTCGCGGCAATATTTCATCGAATGTCTCAACGATGAATTCGCACGGCCACCGCATGAGGACATATTCGCAGGCATCATGTTGGATATCGATCGATTCAAGTCGATCAATGACACCTTCGGCCACAGAATGGGCGATGAGGCTATTGCCGCCGTCGGCTCCCTTCTTCGCCATTGCACCCATCAAAAGGCCATGGCGGCCCGCTATGCGGGCGATGAGTTCGTCGTCATCATGAGAGTGCGAAGTGACGAAGAAGTGAAACGGATGATGACCTGCATCGATCAGGCATGTCGGGAATTAAGCGAAGCCCACACCAACCCCTTCGAACTTACGATGTCCATGGGATATGCCCTGCGCCTCGGAAAAGACGATACCGTGGATGGCTTCCTCGAACGCATGGACTCGAAGATGTACGAGCAGAAACATCTCCTGACACGCTGAATAATTCATACGAATCATCGGTTATCGTCGCGATCAAACCCTTACACTCCCCTTTGCATTTGAGGCCACATACCCGTGGGCTATCTTTCCGCTGCCCTCTCTTCCGTTTTGCCTCGCGTTCGTTCCAACAGAAGCTTCTTGACTTAGTGACGTTTCGTCGCTTATATTGTTTAGCAACACAACGTCACTAAGGAGAGACTATGAAAAACGTAATGCTCTGGTGTGGAGCCGGACAGATAGGCATGGCGATAGCACGACGCATGGGCTACGGAATGAAGATAATCATAGGTGACAAAAGTCTTGCCAAAGCGCGCGGCGTTGCGCAGATCATGAACGAGGCGGGCTTCGACGCACAAGCCTACGAAATGGATCTTGCCGATCGCGCTTCCATCTGCAGGATAATAGAAAAGGCCCGCACATGGGGACCGATCGCCATGATGGTAAACGCAGCAGGAGTATCTCCCAGTCAAGCGTCAATCGAAACCATTCTGGCCGTCGATCTGTACGGGACAGCCGTTCTCCTCGAAGAAGTGGGTAAGGTAATCGAACCCGGCGGCGTCGGGGTGACCATATCAAGCCAGAGCGGTAAGCGTATGGCCCAATTGACTCCGGCAGAAGACGAACTGTTGGCCTGCACCCCATGCGAGGAACTGAAAGATCTGGATCTCCTTCAACCCTCCCATATAAATGATACGTTGCACGCCTATCAGCTGGCGAAACGCTGCAACGAAAAACGGGTGATGGCCGAAAGCGTTAAGTGGGGCGCCCGTGGAGCGCGCATTAATTCCATATCGCCGGGCATCATCGTCACTCCCCTCGCCTTGGATGAATTCAATGGACCACGCGGTGATTTCTACAAAACCATGTTCGCCCAATGCCCCGCCGGTCGCCCCGGCACGGCAGATGAAATAGCAGATGTAGCGGAACTCATCATGAGTCCCCGCGCACAGTTCATCACCGGCAGCGACTTCCTGATCGACGGCGGAGCTACCGCAAGTTACTACTATGGACCCCTCAAGCCGAGCGCATAGGCTACCGGAAGCGAATGGCGCATCGGTTTCATTGAGCCATGAAGTCGATGCGCCTAATTGGAGTCGCTAACCACTTTCAACCCGATCACACAGGCAATCAAGCCGACTATGAGCAAAATCTTCGCAATCGAAGCCGATTCGGCCCCGGTCGCCATTGCATAGATGACGGTTGTGGCTGCGCCAATACCAACCCATACCGCATAGGACGTGCCCGTAGGCAACGATTTCATAGCATAGGCGAGACCGCCCATGCTCAACACAACTCCCACAATGAAGACAATGATCGGCAACGGTTTGGAAAAACCGTCGATACGTCCGAGTGCGGTAGCCCAAACAGCTTCCATCAAGCCGGACAAAACAAGAACGATCCAAGACATGACGATACCCCTTTCAATGCGCCGTCTTTGCTCTCCTGGTACGGCTGCCCTCGTCAGGGGTTCGGTTCTTTCACCCGAATCGAACGCAATGATAGCACATGTTCGAAGGTGATCGAATCGTCTATCTCGCACCCTTCCGTGCGATCGCTCCTTCTGACAGCGCCAGCTCAAACACATACACGGGCCGGCTTTTTCGACACCCAAATCCAAAGGTCACATCAATACAATCGGCTGCGTCATCCTTTCCGCATCGTCTCCTTCTGAAACAGCGATCCAAACCCTACAATTGAAAAAGGGCACGACAGAGGTGCCTTCCCTGTAAAACATTGTTCCGGATAGCGTGATCGACATGCAAAAACAAACCAATTCCGTAGAAAACCCGTCCGGCTGTGACGAAATCCCCAACATGATTCAAGTGCGGGGAGCCCGCGTGCACAACCTGAAGAACATCGATGTGGATATCCCACTACACAAGATAGTGGGCATCGCAGGGGTGTCGGGTTCGGGAAAGTCCTCGCTTTCCTTAGGCGTGCTCTATGCCGAAGGTTCCCGCCGCTATCTGGAAGCGCTTTCAACCTACACCCGACGACGCATGACCCAAGCGACGAAATCGCAAGTCGACGAGGTTCTCTATATCCCCGCTGCCCTCGCACTTCATCAACGTCCCGGCGTTCCCGGCATCCGCAGCACATTCGGCACGGGCACCGAACTGCTGAATCATCTTCGACTGATGTATTCGCGCCTAGCAAGCCATTGCTGCCCCAACGGACACTACCATGCACCCACACTCGATGTTGCCGCCGACAAAAATCTCATCTGTCCCGAATGCGGCACAACCTACACCGCACCGTCTGCAGAAGAATTGGCCTTCAACAGCCAAGGCGCGTGTCATACCTGCGGTGGCACGGGCATCGTACAAGCCGTGGACGAAAGCACATTGGTGCCCGACGAATCTCTTTCCATCGATGATGGGGCCGTTGCACCATGGAACACGCTTATGTGGTCATTGATGACGGATGTATGTCGCGCTATGGGAGTAAGGACCGACATTCCATTCAGCGACTTGACCCCAGAAGAGCGCGAAATAGTCTTTCACGGGCCGGCGGAGAAGAAGCATATCTTCTATAAGCCGAAAAACGGCAGCAACCAGGCAGGAGAACTGGATTTCACCTATTACAGCGCGGTGTATACCGTGGAAAATTCCCTGGCAAAGGTGAAAGACGAAAAGGGAATGAAGCGCGTTGAGAAGTTTCTGAAAAAAGACGTGTGCCCCGACTGTCAAGGCACACGACTTTCCGCGGCGGCAAGAAGGCCGCTGATTCAGGGAATCTCTCTCGATGCGGCGTGCGCCATGACGCTAGACGAACTGACGTGCTGGGTGGATGGTATAGCCGGTTCCCTACCGAAAGAAATGCACTCGATGGCAGAGGCGATCTGCGAGTCCTTTCGGTCGGTAGCCAAACGGCTGACAGATCTTGGTTTAGGCTATCTCGCGCTGGATCGAGCGGGGTCGACTCTTTCCACCGGAGAGCGACAGCGCATGCAGCTTGCCCGTGCAGTACGCAATCGAACGACGGGGGTGCTATACGTACTGGATGAACCTTCCATCGGATTGCACCCTTCGAATATCGTGGGACTTACCGGTGTGATGCGCGATTTGATAGCCGACGGCAACTCGGTGATATTGGTGGACCATGATGTACAAATCCTCTCCGAAGCCGACTGGATCATTGAACTGGGGCCCGAAGCCGGTGCGGGTGGCGGACAAATCATCGCACAAGGATCCCTTGACGAACTTTCGAAGAATCCGCACTCGCAGATTTCGCCGTTTCTCACGAGCGAGGCATCGCATCGGATACGAAAACAAGTTGCGATCGACCATGTTTTCGATCTGGGGTGCATCCGTTTTTCCACGCATGCCATCCATACCGTAAAGCCTCTCGACGTTGCCATTCCCAAAGGCAGAATGACCGTGGTAACCGGAGTGTCCGGGTCCGGCAAAACGACACTTATTCTGGAAAGCCTGATTCCCGGACTGCAAGCGCACATCAACGGTGACAAGCTGCCCGAACACGTGAAAACCGTTGACGCCGACGGGATTGACCATGTGAAATTGATCGATGCGACCCCTATAGGCATCAATGTTCGCTCAACGGTGGCAACCTATGCCAACGTACACGATGACCTGCGCAAGGTGTTTGCAAAAACCCAGGATGCAAAAGACGCCGGCTACAAACCCGGCGACTTCTCGTATAACACCGGCACACTGCGCTGTCCCACCTGCGATGGCACGGGGGAAGTAAACCTCGATGTACAGTTCCTGCCCGATGTGAACGTTTCCTGCCCCAGCTGTCACGGATCGCGCTACGCCCAAGATGCATACCTTGTTAAGCGAAAGGGTGAATCGGGAATAGCCTATTCGCTCCCCGAACTCATGGATATGAACGTCACCCAAGCCTTGGAAATATGTGCCGATTTGAAACCGGTCAGTCGTCGTCTGCGTGTTCTGCAAGATTTAGGGCTGGGATATCTGACTTTGGGAGAGGAAACCCCCAGTCTTTCCGGTGGTGAGGCACAGCGCCTGAAGCTGGCGTCTGAAATGGGTCGACAGCAAAATGATTCGCTTTTCGTTTTCGATGAGCCCACCATCGGTTTACATCCTTTGGATGTGCAGACGCTTCTATCGGTGTTCGATGCGCTGGTTGAAAACGGTGCCACGGTGCTGGTCATCGAGCACGATTTGGACGTTATAAGCAATGCCGATTATCTCATCGACATGGGACCGGGCGGTGGCGAAGACGGTGGGCGCATCGTGGCAACGGGAACGCCCGTCGAAGTGGCAATAAACCAAAGCAGCATCACCGGCAAGTTTTTGCAGCGATATCTTTGAAGTAAAGTGCGTCGGCTTCGCCTCCAATCGCCACCCTACGGAGTGGCTCTTTTACGCTCTCACTCTTTAAGCGACACCGAGGGGATCACACCCCATCTAACTCATTGAATGATGTCCCAAATATTGGACATCTCTCAATTGAAGATGCTTTAAAATCCACCGTAACAAGCGCAATGCGCATATGGTTCCATCTAAAACAAAGAAGCTTTATTCGATTGGTAGGGATAAGCATGAACGTTTGGCCTGTTTTACTACAATATTATGGCAAATTTGTTCGCGTGGTTGACACCGAAGGAAGAGAGTTCGAAGGTATCTTCAGCCATTATCAAACCTTCGCAGATGAACTAGACGAGCCTGAGGAAATAGACATACTTATCGATGATCACTATGTCGCAATACCTGTTCTCGAAGTGAAGTCTATAACCGTCATTGATGAGTCAAGCCACTCGCTATGACTACCATCCGCTTACAACCACATGAGATGTTATTGCTTTAACTGGGTTTCTGCTTATTGTTGAACGCTGTCCCAAAAATAAGAGATCGTTCAACCAAGGCGTTTACATCGGTGTCGACTGACATGAACTCTAACGTGTTCACAAGCAGACCTGTCGTGATGCTGTTCAGGGCCAAGAAGGGGACTAACGTCTACTTCACAACGAATACCGTTGAATCCGAGGCGATATTCGCCCCGGGAGCCAAAGCCATCATCAAGGGGGTTGACGCGGCGAACTACGTTAAAGGGGGAGATATGCACTCGGTCATCTTCCTTACAGTTGAAATCGGTTGAGGAAAGGAATGCCATGAAAATGATTGGAGGTGCCAGATATGGCCTTGCCGGAGTATATGCCTGAAGTCACGTTTGCTCCGCAATGTTCGCGGTGTAAAGCTCCAGGATGTAACAAATGGGAACTTGAGTTGTATAGTAGAAACTACATCAAATGCCATGAGTGTATCACTGATGAAAAGTGGTGGGAACCCACTGAGGATAGCGGTTGGGAGCATATCAAAAACGAGCTCGCCAACAACCGCGACGCATACACGCCAGAAGAGCTAGAAGAGGCGGAAGCTACGTATCGAAGGCTCAATAAATAAGCGAATCACCAAGCCCTCTCTGGAGGGCTTTTTCATGTGGTGTTGAACGAGGTCCTGTTTTCGACCCCTCCCTCAATTAACCGAGCTTGCTCTCGAGAAATTCGATCTGCTTAGGCCCAAGCCCTTTAACGCGACGATTGGACGCAATATGTCCTTCCTTCATAGATGGAAACGATCGGGAGCATGTGACAATTGAAACTACTTTGTTTATGCAAGTGAGACACACCCACTCCTGACGCTCT
>CAJMLT010000016.1 GCA_905214325.1 uncultured bacterium | reverse complement strand
TTCGGTCAACCCCACCGCGGGAAACGCCGCCAGCGAAGTAGCCGTCGGGTAACAACCCGCACAGGCGACCAGAACCTCATAGCCCATATCGAAACGACGATGGGCGACATGCATGTCCTCGACCATGATTTCAGGAAGGCCGAACACCGCCTTTTCGAACAGTTCGGGAGACGCGTGGCGAACGCCGTACCACGCCTCGTAGATATCCTTGTCTTTGAGACGGTAATCCGCAGAGAGGTCGAACACCGCGACATTGCGCTTGATGAACGAGGGAACCATATTCATGGCAACCGTATGCGGCACCGCCAAAAACACCACGTCGCAGGAAAGCAGAGCCGGATCATCGTGACCGACGAAAGAAAGATCGCACACTCCTTCGAGAGCGGGATACAGATCGGAGATACGTTGGCCTTCGTCGGCACGGGAGGTGATGAGGGCGACATCGAATTCGGGGTGGCGGGAAAGCAGGCGCACGAGTTCGACTCCGGCGAAACCGGCCGCACCGACTATTCCGGTTTTCAGTCCCATGACATACCTTCCTTGATCGATTGTCCCGCCTTTGCGGGCAACCCTCTTCACAGCTGCTAAAAGAATACTCCTTTTCCCTCACAAAACGAACCCCCACCTGAAGGAAAAAAGGAAACCACATGGGCATCTCACGAATGGATGCGGGAAAAGGAAACGCTCGTCGCCATAGACGGGGAGCTGACACGGGATACCAGCCCGAAGGATCCGCCTCCGAACCCTTCGAGTGGACCACGACGCGATGGTGTCGACACGGAAACGCTTGTAGGGGAAAAGCGGGTTGTGAATGTCGAGGGCGACCAAGTGCGTTAGACTGGGACCATAGTTCTACGGAGGAATCGATCCCCCGTCAATCATCAATCGGAAGGAACTCCATGAGCAACGATGGCAAGCGCGTACGCGTACACTACACCGGAACATTCGATGACGGCACCGTCTTCGACTCGAGCGTGGAACGCGGCGAACCTTTGGAGTTCGTCTGCATGGCGGGTCAGATGATTCCCGGATTCGATCAGGCCGTCAACGAAATGGCACTCGAAGAAACCAAACAGGTCCATCTCGCCGCAGCCGATGCCTACGGCGAGCGCAATGAGGAACTGGTACAGCGCGTTCCCAAGACCAATGTGCCCGACGCAGACGATCTGCCCGTGGGCCAGACGGTCTACATGCAGGGCCCCGGCGGGCAGCCCTTCCCCGTCAAGGTCGTCGAAATCACCGACGAAGACGTCGTCTTCGATATGAACCACGAAATGGCCGGCAAGGATCTCAATTTCGAAATCACCCTCGTCGAAATCGTCGAGGAGTAACCGACCGTCCACGTTTCGTACCCGTTATGATTCACCGTGAAGGGCAACGCCGATAAGAGGTGTTGCCCTTCCTGTTTATTCCCCCACCCTTCCAAAGGAATTCCTTATTGATAATAATTACTAATAAGTATTTACTTTCATTAAGAATATCTCTATAGTGGAGTAATCGCCGAGGAGGTGATCGTCCGATCTTCCACTCCCCGAGCAATAATCCGTCGAGAAAGGACTCTCCCATGACCCCCGACACCACAAAACTCCACCACGAAAACGGCGCACCCGTCGCCGACAATCAAAACACCCTGACCGCGGGTGAACGCGGCCCCATGATGCTCCAGGATAATTGGATGATCGAGAAGCTGGCTCACTTCGACCGCGAAGTCATTCCCGAGAGGCGCATGCACGCCAAAGGGTCGGGCGCTTATGGTACCTTCAAGGTCACCGGCGATATCAGCGCCTACACCAAAGCGGCGGTGTTCCAGCCCGGCACCGAAACCGATGTGTTCATCCGTTTCTCCACCGTAGCAGGCGAACGCGGTGCCGCCGACGCCGAACGGGACATCCGCGGCTTCGCCATCAAGTTCTATACATCCGAGGGCAATTGGGATCTCGTGGGAAACAATACGCCCGTCTTCTTCCTGCGCGACCCCAAGAAGTTCATCGACCTCAACCATGTGGTCAAGCGCGATCCGCACACCAACATGCACTCCCCTCAAAGCAACTGGGATTTCTGGTCCAGCTTACCCGAAGCGCTCCATCAGGTAACCATCGTCATGTCCGACCGCGGCATCCCCGCAAGCTATCGGCATATGCACGGTTTCGGTAGCCACACCTATTCGCTCATCGATGCGAACAACAAGCGTACCTGGGTGAAGTTCCACCTTAAAACCGAACAGGGCATCAAGAATCTCACCAACGAGGAAGCGGCTGCCATCATCTCCGATGACCGCGAAAGCCACCAGCGTGATCTGTTCGAAGCCATCGAGCGCGGCGAATTCCCCCGCTGGCGCTTCTACATCCAGGTCATGGACGAGCAGACCGCCAAAACCTACAAGGAAAACCCCTTCGATATCACCAAAACATGGAGTCATAAGGAATTCCCTCTGATCGAAGTGGGCATGCTGGAACTCAACCGCAATCCGGAAAACTACTTCGCCGAAGTCGAGCAGGCGGCCTTCGCTCCGACCCATCTCGTCCCCGGCATCGGGCTTTCCCCCGATAAGTTGCTACAAGGTCGTCTGTTCGCCTACGGTGACGCACAGCGCTATCGCTTAGGGGTCAACCACAACCACATCCCCGTGAACAAGCCGCGCTGCCCGTTTGCGGAGTTCCATCGCGATGGCCAGATGCGCACGGACGGGAACGGAGGGGCCACCATAGCCTACGAACCCAACAGTTACGGTCAGTGGCAGCAGCAGGCAAGCGCTGCCGAAGCGCCGCTCGATGTGTTCGGCCCCATGGATGCGTGGGACCCCAAAGACGACCCCACCGATGACACCTTCTATCAACCCGGCGATCTGTATCGCCTGATGGAAGAAGACAAACGTGCCGCGTTGATAGCCAACACCGCAGCCGATATAGCCCCCTGCACCGAGAACATCAAATTGCGCCATGCCGCTCACTGCTACAAAGCCGATCCGGAATACGGAGAGCGTCTGGCCCGGGCTCTAGGTCTATCGATGGAGACGGTCATCCATCTTGCGGGACTCAGCCACGAACAGCGCATGGCGGAAACGGGACAGCAGGTTCCCCCGCTGAAAGCGGGAGGCGCACAGATCTGATTTCCCGCTCACACCCCCGCCCAACAACACCACGGGCCCCCGACGTCACCACGCCGGGGGCCCGTGCTTTTCATTCGCCGCCCTACACACGGCTTCCCGACCTGAGGAGATCAAGCCGGGAAGCAAGAGGTGGATCAAGCCTGAGTACTCAGACTCAATTCGCATACATTGCAGCGTAAGGACGCGACGATTCGGGGTGGAGGCGATAGAAGCCCTCACCCGTCTCATCTACCGCCGTACCGAGATCTTCGGCGAAACAGCGGTTGTACTCACGCAGGAGACGACCGAGCACTTCGCGGTCGGCCTCGTCGACTTCTTCCTGAACGAGCCCGGGAAGAACGCGGTCTTCATCGAGGCGGTTCTTGAGATATATCACGCCCCCGTGCATGCCGGTGGCCAGATATTCTCCCGCAACACCGAGCAACACGATGATGCCGCCGGCTAAGTATTCGCCTAGGAAATTACCCGCATTCCCGCCGATGACGACGCAGGGGCACTTCCGCTCGTACTGCTTCATATGGATACCGACCCTCCATCCGCAATCATCACGAATGAAGATGGATCCTCCACGCATCGCATAGCCGGCCGCATCGCCGCAGCGCCCATGAACCACGATCGTGCCATCGTTCATGGTGTTGCCAATCTGGTCCTGGGCGTTACCGAACACCTCGATGGATCCGCCATCCATATAGCTCGCCATATCGTTACCCGGCGTTCCATGGATGAGAAGGGTTTTGCCCTGCGGCATAGCGCATCCCAGATAACGTTGAGCGAAAACATCGCGCAATTCCACGGTATCGAAGGAATCGAGCGCCCGGTGAACCCGCTCGTTGGCTTCCTTGAAATGCTGGGTACCCAAGCTCAAGGTGGCTTCTTCCCGATCGGTCATCATGCACGCTCCTTCCAGCCGTTGCGGTCAAGTCCCACGGGATACCCCATATGGAGACGGAACCAACGGATCTTCTCATCGAAATCGAGGTTACGGGGGGTGGTTGTCAAAATGTCACCGCTCAACGAGGAGAGGGGCACCCGACGCGATATGAGCGCCGTGTAGATTCCCGCGTTTTCGGGGCGATTCAAAAGGATATAGCCGAACAGGCGATCGTCCTTCGTGACGAATTTGGTGTAGGTGTCACCCTCCACCGTCACCGTTTCGGTATACCCCGCTTCAGGGTCGGGGTTGATGATACCGCTCGTCAGCAAAGACAGATCGAAGAAGTCAACCGCGTTCACCGCGAAGTTCCCCTCGAACATCTCCGCCGTCGCGTCGTCGGCCATATGAGCTCCGGCCAAACGTCCCTGACGTACCGCATTGGGCCACAGGGCGAGACATTTTTCGGAGCCGTCGAGAAGATCGGTGGTCTGCGTGACATCACCTGCGGCGTAGACATCGGGAAGCGACGTACGCAATGTTTCGTCGACCACGACGCCACGGCCCATCTCCGCTCCCGCTTCTTCCAAAAGGGCGGCATTGGGACGAACGCCGACCGCAGCCACCACGTAATCACATTCGAGCGTCGAACCATCGGTGAGAAGAGCGGCCGTGATGGAATCGCCCTCCCCCGTGAATTCACTCGCCGTGATGCCGGGCATGCAGACGATACCGCGCTCCTCGAGTGCCGAAGCCAGAAGGGCGGCTCCGGCGTCATCCAAGACGGCCGGCAGAATGCGGGGTGCCATTTCGAGCACCACCACATGGTCGACATAGGGAAGGAGTGCTTCGGCCGCCTTGAGACCGATCAGTCCTCCTCCCACGACGACGACCCGGCTCTCGCGACCGCAGGCATGGGCGGCGGCCGTAGCCGCTCCCACCGCTTCGGCACAGGTCTGTGCCTGCTCCAACGAAAGAAAGGTCGAAACATTCGAGCGGCTCATCAAACCCTTGATGGGGGGAACGAAGGGAATCGATCCGGTGGCGACGAGGACCTTGCCGTAGGAAATCACGTCACCGGAGGAAAGCGTCACCGTATGGGTCTCGGGGTTGAGAGCAACCGCTTCCCCACCTTGACCGAACACGGTATCCACGCGATTGTCCCCATAGAAGGATGCGGGTCGCAAAGACATACGCTCAAGCGTCGTCTTGCCTTCCAAAAGATAGGAGATGAGCGGACGCCCGTAAGCGGGAACCGCCTCGGGGGAAACCATGCAAACAGATGCGTCGGCATCGATCGCGCGGATGCTCTCAACCGCCGCGATGGCCGCCGCCGAATTGCCCAGCAGAAGGTAATCGTAGAATCGGGCAGCCATTCAGCCCACCTCGCTTTCAACATAGATGAGGGCACGGTTGGGGCATGTTTTCACGCAACTCGGCTCACCGGGAGCCCCCCGACCGTCTCCGCACAGGTCACACTTGATGGCGACCTCTTCGACATGGACGGCACCGAAGGGACACAGGGAGACACAGGTGCGACAGCCGACGCATTTTTCAGGGTCGGACGTGACCACCCCCGTGATGGGATCTTTGCGCATGGCACCCGAAATACATCCCTCGACACAGAGGGGCTCGGGGCAATGACGGCAATTCACCGCCACGGAAAGAGCAGCATCCCCTTCAACATGGATACGGGGGTCGGGGCAATCCTCGTAGCGATAGGCGCTCACCGGATCCTGATGCGCGGAATGAAACGTCTTACAGGCGACCTCGCAGCGTCCACAGTCGACACAGAGGTTTTCGATTGCGAAAATCTTCTTCATATCAATCACTCCCCCGCGTACTTCACGCCGAGAATTTCCAATTCCTTTTCGTTGAGTCCGACACCGCGTAGCATAAGACGGTTACCCCGCAGCGAATCGATGGCGTTTATGCCCATGCCACCGATCATCTCCTGAATCTCATGATTCCACGCACGCACGAGATTGACCACGCGTTCGGCGCCGATCTCGGGGTTCAAGCGCTTGGTGAGCTCGGGCCGCTGGGTGGCGATGCCCCAGTTGCATTTCCCACTCGAACAGGACTGACACTGATGACAGCCGAGCGCGATGATAGCCGCTGAAGCGATATAGCAGGCATCGGCTCCCAAGGCGATAGCGCGAACCACATCGGCGGAGGAACGCAACGATCCGGCGGCGACGAGGGACACCGTCGAACGGATGCCCTCGTCACGGAGGCGTTGATCGACGGCGGCCAGCGCCAATTCGATGGGAATACCCACATTGTCACGGATACGCGAGGGAGCCGCTCCCGTGCCGCCGCGGAATCCATCGACGACGATGATGTCGGCGCCGGCTCGTGCGATTCCCGAAGCGATGGCCGCAACATTATGCACGGCGGCTATCTTGACCGAGACGGGCTTACGGTAGCGCGTGGCCTCTTTCAGGGAGAAAATCAATTGGCGCAGATCTTCGATGGAATAAATGTCGTGATGGGGTGCCGGCGATATGGCATCGGTTCCCTGAGGAATCATGCGCGTCTTGGACACCTCGGCATCTATCTTTTCACCGGGAAGGTGACCGCCGATGCCGGGCTTGGCACCTTGTCCGATCTTTATCTCGATGCACGATCCCGCATTGAGATAGTGCGGGTCGACACCGAAGCGCCCGGATGCCACCTGAACGATGGCGTTATCACCGTATTCCTCGAGGTCGCGATGGAGGCCGCCTTCACCCGTGTTGAAAAACGTACCCAACTCCCGAGCCGCCATGGCGAGAGACTTCTGAGCATTCAGGGAAATCGATCCGAAGCTCATGGCTGAAAACATGACGGGAACATCGAGCTTGATCTGCGGCGGCAGGGGCTCTTCCACCCGCTTGGTACGTTCGTTGACCTTCAGAACATGAGGTCGAGCACCTAAAAACACGCGGGTTTCCATGGGCTCACGCAAGGGATCGATGGACGGATTGGTAACCTGGCTCGCGTTGAGCAACAGGTGATCCCAGTAGATGGGATAGGGCTTGGGGTTGCCCATGGAGGACAGCAGCACCGCCCCCGTCTGAGCCTGCTTGGCGATATCCTGCATGTAGTCGAGCGTCCAGTTGTTCGATCCGTTGCCGACCTGCGGCCACTTCACGATGGATAACGCTCCGGTGGGACACATGCAGACGCAGCGTTGACAGTTGACGCATGACGCGTGCTTCGCGATAACCTTATCGTGCTGTTCGTCAACCGAATGAACCTCGTTGGCACAGGAGCGTTCGCACACGCCACAGCGGATGCACAGACCATCATCGCGTTCGACCTTGTACCGGGGCACCATATAATCCAACATCGCTAGACCCCCCTTCGATGAGTACGTGTCGGCGCAGCCGTGGTGAGGTTGGCCTTGGGTTTTTCATGAAGCGGCTCATTGGAGGGAGATTCCGTCGCCTTACGCGCCGCCACTTCGTCGAGCTGCACGACGAAGGGAACGCCACCTTCGATGGAGCGGACATCATGCGCGTCGGGACAGATGATCTCGATAGCCGCCTGTTCGCTGGCCAGATAGACCATGTTTTCCTTTTCGGCCACCATAAGGGCACGCAACTTCAAACGATCGTTCAAGGCAAGCAGCCCTTCCTCGGACCCGAGAATGACCGAAAAGGGTCCATTGACCAGCGCGCTGGAATACACGGTACGCAAAGCCGTTTCATAAGCCGCCCGTTCGGGATCCATGCGGTCGATGTCATCCCATGAGGTGGCCGTCATGATGTGGGCCGCCGTCTCCTGAGAAAACCCGTGACGGCGGATGAGCAGATCGAACAGATAGGTGATGACTTCCGTATCGGTTTTGAGCTGGCAATCGTAGCCGAACTGTTCGACGTAGCGACGGTTCGCATCGTAGCTCGATATCTCACCGTTATGGACGATGGACCAATTCAGAAGCGTGAAAGGATGAGCTCCTCCCCACCAGCCGGGCGTATTGGTAGGGAAGCGACCATGCGCCGTCCACAGCCACGCCTTGTAATCCTGGATGCGGTAGAATTCGCCGATCTCCTCCGGGTAACCGACACCTTTGAAGGCACCCATGTTCTTTCCCGAAGAGGCGACGAAGGCCCCGTCTATATGGGCATTGATGGAGAACACCTTCTGCATGGTATATTCGGCTTCGTCCATGTCGCTTTCCGTGATCTTGGACGGATTCGGCGCAAGGAAGTAGCGCCAGATATGCGGTGGATTCTGGATGGTACGCACGTTGTCCGTGGGTATCTTCTCCTGTTTCTCACAGATGAACCAGTCGTCGAGAAACGCTTCCGTCTGCATGCGGGCATCTTTGGTCTCGTAAAGCAGATGAAACGCATACAAGTCCTTATAGTCGGGATAGATGCCGTAAGCGGCGAATCCCCCACCAAGTCCATTGGATCGATCATGCATGAGTTCTATGGCCTTCAATATGTCGGTACCGTCGTGACGAGTACCGCTTCTGTCCATAATGCCCGCAATCGCGCATCCGGAAGGAATCCTGATGTCTCCTTCGCGAAGGGTCATTTCCACACCTCTTTCATTTTCAAAACCGGAAAGCGGACCCCTGTCCACCTTCCAACTTCCTGAAAGAATAGAATCCCCGTGTTTCCAGCGTGTGAACTGTGTGTTACGTTGCGTTAACACACGGATGCGGCATAGGTGAAAGAGAAAGCGTGCGCCGAAGATGGGAAAGGCGCACGAACGAACACGCCGGATCACCCAGCGTGTCGAATGGAAATCATAGATGAGCTCCGAGCGATTATCAGTCGTCGCCCGGTTGGGGGTGGTGGTCGAAATACCCCGTCTGTCCGCGAACGTTCCACGCGCAGGCGGCAAGCACCAGCACGGCGATAAGGGAAACCACCGCGGCGGGATGGATCTGACCCAACGACCAATTGCCGGCGAACTGCCACGACGACATCACCGCATCGATGAGTACGATCCAGAAGAACAGCGTTATCTTCTTGGGATCCCGCGCACCCCGAAGACCGAGTGCGGCCACGATCATATTGAGGACCCCACTTATTGCCGTGCCCGCACCTAACACGACACCCTCCATCGGTTCGATGGAGGAGATGTCGAGAAAATGCATGAGGATGACGAACGTGATGCCGATAGCCACCTCGGCAATCCCCCAGAACAGCATGATCAGACAGAAGAAGCGCGTCCTTCGCTGCCACACCGAATAGGGACTTCCGTCGGCTGAAATAAGTTGTTTGGCCATCGTAGCTTCCTTCGTTATGCGCGAACCTCCGCACCGGTGGCGGAACAGACTTTCTTGACGAGACGGGCATGCTGCTTGTCGACCTCGGATGCGGTAAGCGTGCGATCGGCTGCGCGATACTCGAGCGCGTAGGCCATGGACTTCTTACCCGCTCCCAAACGGAGCTTATCGCGATAGACGTCGAACAGCGCCACGCTGTCGAGCAGTTTACCACCCGCAGAGCCCATGCACTGCACCAGGCGCTCATGGGTAACCTCTTCGTCAACTACGAACGCGACATCGATGGTGACCGCCGGATAGACGGGAACATCCACATAGTCACGTGCAGGGCGCATGGTGGAGATGAGGGCATGCATATCCAACTCGAAAGCGACCACCGAAGCCTGAGCTTCGTAGGCTTCGACCGCGAGGGGATGTAGCTCACCCACCCATCCGATCGTCGTACCTCCGGAAAGAACCTCGGCACCGCGACCCGGCTGAATGAAGGTCATCTCATCGGAGTCGACGGCCTTGAAGCGCACCTTGGGAACGGCCAATTCGCGCAGAAGTGATTCGACAACGCCTTTGGCATCGAAGAAATCGAAGGGCTGCGGCGTATCATTCCATGCCGCATCGCCCATCGCACCGGCCAGGACGCCGGCCAACTTCTCCTTCTCCTTGGGGCGCTTATGTCCTTCATGGGCGAAGAACACGTTGCCCAATTCATAGAGCTGAATGTTGGACACACCATGACTTTGATTGTAGGCGACACTGCGCAACAGCCCGGGAATGATGCTACGACGCATGACGGCCTGTTCGGCATTCATGGGGTTGAGAAGTTCGACGGCCCGACCCATGCCTTCGCCGTTCATGCGCAATGCGTCGAGTTCGTCCGTTCGCGCGAACGAATAGGTCATGGTTTCATTGAGCCCGCTTGCACGCATGGCGGCATGCACTTTATCGCGGGCATGTTCCGCCTCGCTGCGCACACCGATGCGACCGCGACCGCCCGGTAAGGTCGCGGGAATGCGATCCATGCCGTAGAGTCGCAAAACCTCTTCGTAAAGATCGATTTCACGCTCGAGATCGGGACGGAAGGTGGGGGCGACGATGAGCAACGTATCGGCATCGGGACCATCGGAAACCCCGCAGCCCAGACGCTCGAGGATATCCACGATGAAATCACGGGGAATAACCTCGCCCATCATAGCCTGAAAACGCGGAATGCGGAATTCGAGATGCGCAGGTTCAAAGACACGCGGCCATACATCCACGATGCCCGCATCGTTACCCGCGGCATACGCCACGCTGCCACCGGAAAGTTCGGCGATCAAAGCGGCGGCGGCGGCACTGCGCTGGTCTATATCGTGGTCATCAACGCCGCGCTCATAGCGCAGAGAGCTTTCGGAAATGAGGCCCAGATTGCGGCTGGTCCGACTGGTGCGACCGGGTTCGAAGGTGGCTGCTTCCAAAAGAATGTTCACCGTAGCTTCGGTAACCTCGGTGTCCTGCCCTCCCATGACTCCGGCAAGCGCCACCGCGCCTTTCCCCGGTGTGGAAATGACCGTCATATCGGAGGTCAGCGTACGCTCCTCACCATCAAGCGTGACCAGCTTCTCGCCTTCTTCGGCACTACGGATGACGATATCCGCATGGCCCTTCGCATCGGTGAGCGTATCCAGATCGAAAGCATGCAACGGTTGCCCGAAGAGGAACAGGATATAGTTGGTCACATCCACGACGTTGTTGACGGAACGCTGGCCGATCGCATTCAAGCGCTCGACCATCCAATCGGGACTCGGCCCCACCTTGCAGCCGCGGATGACACGGGCCGAATAACGGGGACAGCGCACCTCGTCTTCGATAGTCACGCTCACCGCGTCATCGACGGGAACGGAATTCCGATCGAGCTGCAATTTCGATGCCAGAGCGGAAAGCGGATCATTCCAATCGCAACCATACATCGCGCCGACCTCACGCGCGAAACCCGTCACGCTCAAACAATCAGGGCGGTTCGGGGTGATCTCGAGATCCAAAATGGTGTTCGCAAGGTTCATGTAATCGGAAAACGCCATACCTACCGGTGCGTCGGCGGGCAGGATCATGATACCGTCATGATCGGACCCCAGACCCAACTCGCGCTCGGAGCAATTCATGCCGAAACTCACCACGCCACGCAGTTTCGACTTCTTGATCTTGAAGTCACCGAACTGGGCACCCACCGTGGCAACGGGAATCTTATCCCCGGCATTGAAGTTCTGTGCGCCGCAGACGATCTGCAACAAAGCGGGTTGGCCCGCATCATCGACGTTGCGCTCGCCCACGCTCACCTGACAGACCCACATATGATCCGAATCGGGATGAGCGTTTTTCTCGACGATCTGCCCGACGTAGACCTTGTCGTAGGTGGCACCTGCCACCTCGACGCCTTCGACACCCGTACCCGTCAGATCGAGACGATCGCAAAACGCTTTGATGTCGGTGGGTACCTCGACGTATTCACTCAACCATTTCAAAGATACTTTCATAGTTCTTCCTCTTCACCTAATCGCTGATCCGCTTTAGAACTGACGCAGGAAACGCATGTCACCTTCGAGCAGCATACGCAGATCCGGAACATTGTATTTGAGGCAGGCGACGCGTTCGACGCCGACACCGAAGGCAAACCCGGAATACTCCTCCGGGTCGATGCCGCAATAGCGCAAGACATTGGGGTCGACCATGCCGCACCCGAGGATTTCAAGCCAACCCGTTCCCTTGCAGAAACGACAGCCCTCCCCGTGACAGATTCCGCAACTCACGTCCACTTCGGCGGAAGGCTCGGTGAAAGGGAAATAATGAGCACGGAAGCGTGTCTTGCGATCGGGCCCGAACATCTGCTTGCAGAAATAATCGAGCGTACCCTTGAGATCGCCGAACGTGATGCCCTTGTCGACGACCAGCCCTTCGATCTGATTGAACTGGGGCAGATGGGAGGGATCGGCGACATCGCGACGATACACCTTACCGGGAGCGATGATATAGATGGGGGGTTTCTGATCCTCCATGACGTGCACCTGCACACCGGAGGTCTGCGTACGCAGCAGTACGTCGGATTCGCCGCGTACCACAGAGGCATCGCCCGAAAGGTCGCGGATGTAGAACGTATCCTGCATGCTGCGGCTGGGATGATCGGCGGGGGCGTTCAGCGCCTCGAAATTGTAGTAGTCCGTTTCGATTTCGGGACCTTGTGCCACGGTGTAACCGATGCCTAAAAACACTTCGGCCACTTCATCGGTGATGCGGCTGATGAGATGGCGTGTGCCCATCTGCTGGGCGCGGCCGGGCAAGGTGATGTCGAGTGCTTCGGCTTCCATACGGGCCTCGAGTTCCGCCGAGGCCAATTCGCGTTTCTTCCTTTCGAGTGCCTCTTCGATTTCGTTGCGGGCAGCATTGACCGTTTTACCCACTTCGGCACGATGTTCGGCCAAAACCGAACCCATGGAACGCAGATACCCCGTGAGAGAGCCCGACTTGCCCACCACTTTGATGCGGATATCCTCAAGCGCTTCGGAGTCGGAAGTCCGTGCGATCATTTCGAGCGTCTTTTCGTGGAGCGCTCGAACCTCTTCGATTACTGACATAGCGTAAACCTTTCCGTCCATAAAAAAACCCTTCACATCCTTGATCCAAGGACGAGAAGGGTTCTCGCGGTACCACCTCGGTTGCCTACCATAGGGCAGACCACTTTATATGCCCGATGACGGGAGCACCCGGCACGCCTACTGAACATCCGTCACCCCAACGGGCGACCCTGCGTTCGAACGTACTGCTGATGAAGGGAATCACGATCCAAGTCAACGAAATTCTTTCAGCCGGGGAATTTCTCTCTGGGGATGACGACGGGAGATCGTGCTGTCTTCGTCATAGCATTTGTTTAAGTGTGAGCGAGTATAGCGCAAAGTCATGCGATGCGCCAGCACAATCGGCGGCGTCGGGTGAGATCACCTCGTCACCGATCGGGGCGAACTTCATTCGCCGGATTGCGCCGCTTTCGCCGCCTGACGTTCGCGTTCCTTTTCCTCCAAGCGGGCCAGAGTGACGATTTTGGTGATGATGACACCATCGGAAATGGTATCGCCTTCATCATCAAGAGCGACCACGGTCCAAAACTGCTTGTTACGCTCGATATGATCCAGTTCGGCATAACCGGTCATCATGCCTTTCTGGCCGGGCTTCTTGTGCTTGACGTGAACATCGACACCGAAAGGTCGCTCGTTGTCCAGGTCGGCGTTCATCTCCGCCGCACGCGAGGCGAGGGATTCCAGAAAGGAAATGGTACAACCACCGTGAACGAAACCCCAAGGCTGGAACTTGCTCGAATCGATAGGCATCGTTCCTTCGACGCGATCCTTCGTTTCCTTGGTGAATACGATTCCCAGCTGACGCGCGAAACCGCCCACATCCGTTGTGCTCATATCAGATCCTTTCCCTCCTTATCCAACACACCGATTCGGGTTCTCCTGAAACCGAGACGGCGTTTTCCATAATAGCCGGCAATCGGCATGATACCTCTTAAAAAGCGCGATAGAAACAGGACACGTTTCCCGTATGGCAGGCCGGCCCCGCAGGATCGACCAACGCAAGCAGCGTATCGCCATCGCAGTCATAACGCAGCTCGATCAACGTCTGCACGTTACCCGACTCCTCACCCTTGTGCCAATAGCATCCACGACTCCTCGACCAGAACCAGGTGGTCTTCTGCTCGAGCGTGCGTGTGAGGGATTCCTCGTTCATCCACGCCATCATGAGCACCTCTTTGGTGTTCACGTCCTGCACGATACAGGGAATGAGCCCCTGTGCGTCGTATTTCAATTCGGGAACCGTCATCACCCAACTCCTCGCTTCACATGTCATGCTTCATACGATCGAACACACTATACCCGATACCCTCACCGATAGCATGAGGCGCCCCTACCCTACGGCAGGACCCCCCGGAGGGTCGAGTCTCTTTCACGACGCAAGCGGATACCGCTCACCTGAGCAACCGCTTCAGACGAAACGATAGTAGACATCACGCACGCCCCAAGCATCTTCGCTTCGCGCACCGAACGCCCGCCATACCGCCGGGCTCAAATCGAAGAAACGACCATAGGTGGCAAGATTCCCCGAATCGGTGACCTTGGCCTTCAACGACACGCCACCGTAGAACAGCTCGACCGTGGAGCGGAACAGATGCTCCTCTCCGATAGGCACCGCAACGGTATAGGAGGTGTTGTCGAGCGGGATACCGGTAGCCGTCTGATCCCAATCGTCGTTCGTTTCGAGACTGTAGGCGGAAGCCAGCGCACTGGCCCACCCTTGACCATCGGGCCGTTGCGTACCACGATCGTCGTCGGCATCGAGCGCGACACCATCGGATGCGCCTTCGACGGGAGCATCGGTTTCGGCCTGTGCCTGCGCCATCATGGTAGCAACGGGATCTTCGGGGTGGGTCAGGAGGGCACACGAAACATTGATCACGGCGAAGAAAACGAGCGCGACGCTGACCACGGTGATCGCGCGCCTGCGCGTTGCAAGGGCGCCGTCGTCTCCGCGCCTCAGATGAACACGCGTCCCACGCCGTTGAGCGGAGGACGAAGAAGACGCATCGGATCGCCGAGCGGAAGAGAATGAAACCGATTCCGCCCCTTTTGCGCCGCGGCCCGCCGATGGGCGCGGACGGGTGGAACGACGATGGATAACTTCATCGGATCGTCGACGATTTGTGCGGGGAGGCTTCGTCATGACTTAGAGGCGCACGGGGATTCCCTGATCGCGCAGGTATTCCTTCACCTGACGGATGGTGAATTCACCGAAGTGGAACACCGATGCCGCCAGCACCGCGTCCGCTTCACCTTCGAGAATCCCTTCGGCGAAGTGCTCCAACTTCCCCACGCCGCCCGAAGCGATGACCGGAATATCGACCGCCCGCGCAACGGCACGGGTGAGCGGAATGTCGAACCCGTCTTTACTCCCATCGCGATCCATGCTGGTGAGCAGGATTTCCCCGGCACCGCACGAAGCCGCTTTCTTCGCCCATTCCACAACATCGAGCCCGGTGGATTTTCTGCCGCCGTGAACGTAGACTTCCCATTTGTCGGGATTACCGGGAACCTGCTTGGCATCGATGGCACAGACGATAGCCTGCGTACCGAACGCCGCCGCGGCCACGGTGATCAGAGAAGGGTCGGCGATAGCCGCCGAATTGATGGATACCTTATCGGCGCCGGCGGCGATCATAGTGCGGATATCGGCAACGCTTCTGAAGCCTCCACCCACGCAATAGGGCAGATGCAACTCCTCGCTGGCGCGGGAGGCCATTTCAACCGTGGTCGCACGACCATCGCTTGTCGCGGTGATATCGAGGAAAATCACTTCGTCGGCACGCTGTTCGTCGTAGCGTTGAGCCAATTCGATAGGATCACCCGCATCGCGCAGGTTGACGAAATTGACGCCTTTGACGACGCGACCATCCTTGACGTCCATACAGGGAATGACACGTTTAGTGAGCATCGCAACCTCCACAATGCCTGTCGCGGACCGTGGCCGCCAACACCTGTGCGCTCGCTTCCTCGCAACGCGCGAGAGCAGCCTCGACATCGAGTGTACCCTCATAGACCGCGCGCCCCGCAATAACACCCTCGATGCAACCCGCCACGCGGGCCAGGTCGTCGATATCGGTCATATCCGCCACACCGCCCGAAGCGATGACGGGGTTGCGAAACAGTTCGGCTATGTGCACATAGCGCTGCGCGTCTATTCCCGTCTGCATGCCGTCACGCGCGATGTCGGTATAGATGAGATGCCTGAATCCGAGGTCGGCCACATGGGCGATGAGTTCATCGGCAGGAACACCCGCGCCTTCACGCCAGCCCTCGACGGCGACTTCACCGTTTTTGGCATCGATGCCCGCCGCCAACATATCGGGATAGCGCTCCAATGCACGATGGGCGAAATCCGGATCGGTGACCAGTGTCGTCCCCAGAACCACGCGGGAAACCCCCGCCTCATACAGACGATCGATGGTTTCCAGATTACGGATACCACCACCCACTTCCACCTTGAGCAACGTACCTGCCAGGATGTCGCTGATGACGTCGATGTTGGCGGGAACGCCCGATCGTGCACCATCGAGATCGACGACATGGATCCAACGGGCGCCCAGCTCCTCGAACTGCCGCGCCTGCGCCACCGGATCGTCGTTATAGACGGTAACGGCGTCGTAATCGCCTTTGGCGAGACGCACCGCTTTGCCGTCGAGAATATCGATTGCGGGAAGAAGATCCATTCAAACACCCTTCTCTGGATTGGATGACGTTAACGGTTACGGTTGTTTTCCACGATAGCGAGAAAGTTTTGCAGTATGCGCTCACCCGCATCAGATGATTTCTCGGGATGAAACTGAACACCGAAGATGGTATCCCCCGCCTGCACGACGCTGGGAAAGGTGACGGAATGGGTGGTCGTCGCGATCAGATGGTCTTCCATAGGCGCGATGAAACTATGCGTGAAGTAGAAATACTCCCCCGATTCCACCCCTTCGAGAAGAGGGCAGGAATCCTCATCGAATTCGATGGAGTTCCATCCCACGTGGGGAACCTTGAAACTCTTCCCGCGGCCATCATGATGCGGCATCTTGTCCACCGTACCCGAAAGTACGGCCAACCCCCCCGGGTTGGTGCCGTGCTCATCGCGACCTTCGACCCCTTCGGCGAACAGAAGATGAAGGCCCAGACAGATACCCAAAAACACCGCGCCATCGGCGAGTGCGTCACGGATGGCACTCATCTGCCCCGTTTCCCTCATGGTACGGGAAGCGTCGCCGAAAGCACCTACTCCCGGTAGCACGATGGCGTCGGATCGTCGTATGAGTGCCGGGTCATCGGTGATATGCGCATCCCCGCCGACACCGCGCAAACCGCGCTCGACGCTTTTCAGGTTTCCTTTGCAATAGTCAACGACAGCGATCATGATCCTAGCTTTCCTCTACAGAGCACCTTTGGTGGAAGGCAGCTCTCCGGCGATACGCGGATTGATGGCAAGTGCCTCACACAGCACCCGCCCGACCGCCTTGAAACAAGCCTCCACGATATGATGGGAGTTTTCTCCCTTGAACAACATCACATGGAGCGTTATGTGGGCATTCGAAGCGAAGGATATCAGGAATTCCTTGGCGAGGGTGGTGTCGAACGTGCCGATGATCTCGATGGGGAGATCGACGTCGTAGTGCAACTGGCCGCGCCCCGAAACATCAAGAGCCGCAAGCACCAACGTCTCATCCATGGCGATGAACTGCGAGGCGAACCGTACTATGCCGCGCTTATCTCCCATGGCCTGAGCGAATGCCTGACCCAAGACGATCCCCACATCTTCGACGGTGTGGTGGGCGTCGACATCCACATCACCCACCGCCCGTATATCGAGGTCGAACAGGCCATGCCGTCCGAATGCGTCCATCATGTGGTCGAAAAAGGGCACACCCGTATCGATCGAGGTGCGACCCGTACCATCGATATCGAGCGATATCGTGATGTCGGTTTCCTTCGTTTTACGTGTGATGGTTGCGCGGCGCTCAGTGGTCATGTGCGGCTTCCTTATCGTAGGCAGATGGTACGCAGAGTTTCGAAGAACACATCGTTTTCTTCCGGTGTCCCCACCGAAACACGCAAGCAGTTCTCCAGATAGGGAGTGCTTGAAAAATCTCTGATCAGAATAGCGTTATCGTAGAGCTCACGCCATACCCCGGCTGCGTCATCGATACGGAACAGGATGTAGTTGGAATCGGAATCGAAAACTTCGACACCGGGTAGGGTCCGCAGGCGGCTCAGCAGGCGTTCCCGCTCGGATATGATGGCTTTCACGCCTTCTTCGAGAAGGGCGCGGTCGGCATAGACCGCACGCCCTATGGCCTGGGAGACGGAATCGACCGAATAGGGTTGGCGCACCTTGATGAATTCCCGCACGACTTCCGGCTGCGCCAGGATGTAGCCCAAGCGCACGCCTGCCAGGGAAAACGCCTTGGAAAACGTGCGGAGCAACACCAGATTCTCATGGCGGTCAAGATAGGGCCGCATGGAGAAACGGGAAAATTCGAAGTAGGCTTCGTCCACCATGACCAATGCATCGGTTGCTTCGAGCAGGCGACTCAAAAAGGTTTCGTCGGCCATCTTGCCGGTAGGATTATTGGGGCTTGTGATGATGAGGTAGTCGATGTCTCCCTGTGAAAGACGCTCGAGAACCGCTTCTTCATCTATGTCGAAGGTCGAAGTGCGCGCAACATTGACAACCGTGGTCCCCGTCAGTCGGGCATTGGCCTCGTAGACCGAAAACGTGGGCGGACAGTTGAGAAACGTCCGTCCCGGTCCGCCCCATGCAAGAGCGAGATTGAACAGCAGCTCGTCACCGCCGTTACCCACGAGCACGTTTTCGCGGGAAAGACCGTTCGCCTGCGCGATCATATCACGCAGATCATTGGCCAAAGGATCGGGATAACGGTTGAAGGAGAAATTCCTCAATGCCTTACGGATCTCAAGCTGTATTTCCTCTGGCAGGTTGCGCGGATTCTCGTTCGCCGACAGATACTGATTGGCCGGAAGATATTTCGGATCATAGGCGACCACGTCACGAAGACGCGGCTGCGAAGGACGTACTCTGTTCATGAAAGCCCTCCGTTTTCCCTATCGGCGACGCGACCTTCCTCGCGGACGGCATCAACACGTTGCTGCTCTATGATATCGCGGCGCAGGCGTACGCTTTGGGCGTGGGCCCACAGACCTTCGTGATCGGCGATGGTGGTAATGGCTTCGGCGTCGTTGACGAGCGCCGCAGCGGAATACTGAATCACGCTCGATTTCTTCACGAATTCGTCCACCGAAAGCGGTGAGGCATAGCGCGCCGTACCGCCTGTGGGAAGTGTGTGATTGGGGCCCGCAACGTAATCACCCACCGCTTCGGGGGTCCATTCGCCCAAGAAGATGGCGCCGGCATGGCGGATGGAGCCTAACAGGTCCATCGCATCCGACACATGCAACTCCAAGTGCTCCGGCGCTATGACGTTGACGGCATCGAGCGCCGTGGACATATCGGGGCATACGATGATGAGCCCTTTGTCTCCAAGCGAAGCCGCCGTTATCTCGGAGCGCGTGGAGCCTTCGATGTGGCGGGCGATAGCCGCTTCCACCGCATCGGCATAGTCGGAGGAGAAGGTGACCAGATAGCAGCTGGCCAGCGGGTCGTGTTCGGCCTGCGCCATCAAATCGATGGCTACCAGTTCGGGCAGGGCCGTTTCATCGGCGAGAACACAGACCTCGGAGGGACCGGCGATCATGTCGATTCCCACATCGCCGGAGACGATTTTCTTGGCGGCTGCAACGAACGCATTGCCCGGACCGGTGATCTTGTCGACCGGCTTGATGGATTCGCTTCCATAGGCCAACGCGGCGATGGCCTGTGCTCCCCCCACGGAATAGATCTCCGTCACACCGGCGATGCGACACGCCTCCAGAATGGCGGGGTCGAGCGTTCCGTCCTGCGTGGGGGGCGTCACGCATACGATACGGGACACACCGGCGACCGCAGCAGGAAGCGCGTTCATGAGCACCGAAGACGGATAGAGCGCACGACCACCGGGAACGTAGATACCGACCGATTCCAAAGGTTCGATCTTCGCGCCGACGAGAGCTCCGTCTTCACGCAACGTGAACCAACCCTGCTGCTTCTGGCGCTCATGGAAATCACGGATCTGAGCCGCCGCCTTGCGCAGAGCACCCGCCACTTCGGGATCGACCTTCACGATGGCTTCATCGATCTCCTGTTGGGAAACGCGGAAGTCATCCAAGGACACTCCGTCGAAACGCTGCGTGTAGTCACGCAGGGCAGCGTCCCCTCTATCGCGCACATCTTGGACGATCTCCGTTGCAGCGATAAGGGCGTTGGCGTCGAAAGCGCTCACTCGATCGAGTAGGCTTTCTTCGAAGATCTGGCCTTTCACCAATTCGATACGTCTCATCGTTCATTCTCCTTTACCTGCTTGAAAAGCATATCCGCCAAACGACCCACCTGTGGATTCGTTCTGAAAGAACAGGGGTTCGCGAAGAAACGGGCCGTGGAATCCAAGACATCGTCGACGATGACCAGATTGTTTTCCCGCAACGTGGTGCCCGTCGCCGTGATGTCGACTATGCGCTCGGCCATGCCGGTGATGGGAGCCAATTCTATGTTTCCATGCAGATTGACTATTTCGACCTGCATACCCGCTTGGGCATAGTAGGAACGTGTGATGTTGGGGTATTTCGTGGCGACACGGATGGAACCCAGTTCCCGATAGCGCTTCTCCACTTCTTCGGTGGTTCCCGCCGATTCGGCAACCACGAAGCGGCAACCACCGAACTTGAGATCCACCAGTTCGACCACATCGGGAGCCGCCTCCAACAGGGAATCCTCTCCGCAGATGCCGCAATCGGCGGCACCGAGCGCCACGAACACGGGGGCATCGGTGGGACGGACGATGATATATTCCACCCCTTCGTTGCGCAACATGAGCGTACGCCCCGCATCGGCCAACCCATCCACATCCAGGCCGGCATCGGCGAGCACCTTGATGGCCCCTTCGTTGAGCGAGCCTTTGGGAACGGCGATGCGAAGCGGATGATCGCGCTTGCCCCCCTCATCGGTAAGAGCCGCCATCACCTGTTCCAGATAGAAGGCGAAACCGGCGGCGGGAACCTGTCGGGCACCGTAGGCCGCGAGAAGATTGTCATAGCGACCACCGCCTCCGAGAGGCGAACCCAATCCCGGAGCATACGCTTCGAACACGATGCCCGTGTAATAGTCGAACGAAGTCATGACCGAAAAGTCGATCAGCACCTTGGTTTCCAGCCCGTCGGCCACCAGGGAATCATAAAGGGCCTCCAGCTCATCGATTCCCTCCCCGCAACCGAGAGGGGTCAACAGGTCACGTACCTGCTGCAGGGCTTCACGACCGCCGCGCAAATGCGGAAGCGCGAAAATGGCACGCGCGCAAGGCGATTCGGTGGGCAAAGCACTCACCAGATCGGCCAGATCGACGAAATTGGACGTATGGTAGGCCTGCAGGACGGAATTCTTCCATTCCTCATCCGCCGGGGTCTGCGCCAGAAGATCACGCAGCACGCGGGCCGAGCCGATGGCTATCTTGTAGTCGGAAAGACCGCACTCGCTCAAAGCCCGGGCGAACAACGACACCAGTTCACCATCGGCGCGAACGCCCGCCGAACCGATGTCTTCGATGCCGATCTGCGTCAGTTCGCGCGCGGCGGCTTCGGCTGCCTTTTCCCTGAACACCCGCTGCGTATAGCGAAACTTCAACGCCTGATCGGCATCGGGCAGACGCGTGGCGCACATACGGGCTATCTGCATGGTGACGTCCGGACGCATGGCCAAAAGATCACCGTGGGAATCGAAGAACTTGAAGGGGGTCTCAGGGACATGTCCTCCGGCTTCCATGACATCGAGAACCTCCAACGTGGGGGTTTCGATCGGTCGATATCCATGAGTGGCGAAACAACGCTGAACGCGCGAAGTCAGATCTTCACGGACGAGTGCTTCATTACCCAATACATCACGAAAACCAACGGGAGTTACGTAGTTCATGGTTCTTCTTTCCATACCTTTTCCATCGAAACGAATGAGGATACTTTATCACAGTAGAGTAATAAAGTATCTCCTCTTCTTTCTCTTCACATTTCCTTCACCGTCTTCGGCGAAGGAAGGTAGGGACCAGCCTATCACGACTGAGAAACCATCCCATCTTCACCGATGAAAGCGTATAATGAAGGCATATTTTCAAAGCCTAAAGGGGGCGATTCTCATGGCGTTCACCAACATCTTGGTTCCCTATGATGACTCCGATCACGCGAAGAACGCGCTACGTGAAGCCATCACATTGACCAACGGCGACCCGGCCGCACAGATCCACGTACTGGAAGTTACCGCACCTCCGCAGGATCTGGTATACAGCAGCATCAATCAGACCGGTTTCGGTATGGGCGTTTCTCTGGTATCGAAGGAAGACTTCGCCGACGTGGTGGAAAAGCGCACCGAAGAAAACGATTCGGAATTGCAGCGGGAAATAGCCGACATCGTGAAAGATTTCCCCGGGCAATTGAGTGCCGAAGTAGTCTATGGCGTCTACACCGTGGAAACCATCATCGATGCAGCTAAGGAATACCGGTGTGACCTCATAGCCATGGGTTCGCGTGGCTTAGGCGCTATCCGCGGCATGATCGGCAGCGTGAGCTTCGGCGTATTGCGCTCGGCCGACATTCCCGTGCTGATCGTGAAGTGACCGCACCGCCCATCCGGCGATTCGCCCACGCTTCATCGCTCCAACGACGGCAGCCTTCGGGTTGCCGTTTTTTCTACCCTATTCCCATCCACGTCTGAAGCGTGGGAATCCAGCCGGCGACGAAGATGATCAGAATCAGAGCGGGCACCCCGTATTTCACCCAAAGACGCGCCCAACGGGGGAAGCGCATACCTGAACCGTGGTCCGCTTCCTGAAGGAATTTCTCCCATCCCCACCCTTTTTTGGTGACGCAGAACAGCACGAACACCAAACTACCCAGCACCAAGGCGTTGTTGGAAACGAAGAAGTCCTCGAGGGCCTGGACGTTTCCGATACCCGGAACGATCCAGTCCGACAGCACGTTGAACCCCAGAACACAGGGCAGGGAAAGCACCAGCAGAAGAAGGCCGTTGACCACGATGGAACGACGACGGGACACGTTCCATTCGTCCATGCTGAAGCGGATGATGTTTTCGAATACCGCAATGACCGTCGAAAGGGCGGCGAAGGCCATGAACAGGAAGAACAAGGTTCCCCATATCTGTCCGAAGGGCATCTGCTGAAACACCAACGGCAGCGTGATGAACACCAGATTGGGACCCGAATCGGGGCTCACCCCGAAAGCGAAACATGCCGGGAAGATGATAAGACCCGCCATCAGGGCTACCAGCGTGTCAAGCGCACCGATGCGGACGGCTTCGCCGGTCAGACGATGATCCTTGCCGATATAGCTACCGAAAATGGACATCGACCCAACACCGATGGACAACATGAACAGCGCCTGACTCATAGCTGCGAAAACAATTTCGGAAAAACCCGCATCGGGATTGTTGAACAGATTGTCGAAGTTGGGAAGCAGATAGAAGGAAAGTCCCTCCCCTCCACCTTCCAGCGTGAAGGAGTGGACGCATAACACGATCATGATGAGGAACAGAGCGCTCATCATGAACTTCGTCACCCGTTCGATGCCCTTCTGTACACCTAAGGCACACACCCCGAATCCGAGCAGCGTCACGAGCAGCATCCATATCGTCAGTTCGACCGGGTCGGCCACCATGGAGGAAAAGACCGCCGGCACATCGGCGCCGCCTTCGAACGATCCCACCATCATCTTGAACAGATATGCCACCATCCAGCCGCATACCGTGGTGTAGAACATCATGAGTCCATAGTTGCCTGCAAGGGCGAACCATTTGAAACGGTGCCATTTCGACCCCTTAGGCTCAAGGGCGTCGAAACTGCGGGCCACCGATCGATAGCTGGCACGGCCCACGGCGAATTCCATGACCAGAATGGGCAAACCCAACGCGACCAGAAAGAACAGGATCAGCAAGACGAATGCGGCACCGCCGTATTCGCCCACGATGTAGGGGAATCGCCAGATATTACCCAACCCGATGGCGCATCCCGCACTGATCAGAATGAAGCCCATGCGGCTCGAAAGTCTGTCCCGCTTACCTTCGGCCCCGTTTGATTTTTCCTGCATGGACTACATCCTTACATGCGTCGATGCACCCATCGGGGTGCATCGACGCGAATCGAATTCTTCGTATATACCGAGATCAAGAAAGCTTTTCTCTCAGAAGCTCATTGATGACCTTGGGGTTTCCCTGGCCCTTCATCTCCTTCATGCACTGGCCGACAAAAAAGCCCAGCAGTCCGGTTTTCCCGCCCTTGTACTGCTCCACTTTTTCGGGGAACGCCGCCAGCACGCCGTCGACGACGGCAGCCAATGCGGAGGTGTCGGAAACCTGCTTCATACCCCTGTCTTCAACGATAGCCCGGGGATCCGCATCTTCTTCCAACACCGCAGCGAACACTTCCTTGGCCTGCTTGGACGAAATGGCGTCCTCGGCGAGAAGTTCCATCAACTCAACCGCACGCTTGGGCGTGAAGGCGCTTGTTGCCAGATCGGCGGTGGGGTTGGCGTTGAGATAGGCCATCACGTCGTTGATGATGAGATTCGCAAGCGGTTTGGCCAGATCGGACGAACCGGCAACCTCCAAACATTCCTCGAAGAAGTTCGCCGTCGCCCTATGCTCGACCAGATGACGGGCATCATAGGCCGAAAGCCCGAACGTATCGGAAAAGCGACGTGCCTTCTCATCGGGTAATTCGGGAAGCTTCTCGCGGATCGACTCGATGAATTCATCACTCAGGTCATAGGGAGCCAAGTCGGGCTCGGGGAACAGGCGATAGTCGTCGGCCGTTTCCTTCACGCGCATGACGATGGTACGCTTGGCGGACGGATCCCAGTGGCGTGTTTCCTGGTAGATGATGCCGCCCTCTTCCAGCACTTCAGCCTGACGGCAGATCTCGTAAGCCAAACCGTCGTGGAGATTCTTGAAACTGTTCATGTTCTTCAGTTCCGTCTTGGTTCCCAGACCGGTTTCACCGCGGCGACGCAAGCTCACGTTGCCGTCACAGCGCAGCGATCCCTCCTCCATCGAACAGTCGGAGATGCCGATAGCCAGATAGATCTGACGCAGTTTCTGCATGAATAGGCGCGCCTCTTCGGGCGTGCGCAAATCGGGCAGCGTGACCAGCTCGATCAGCGGCGTGCCGCAGCGGTTATAATCGACCAGCGAATGGGTTGCGCCGGCGATACGGCCTTCCCCACCACCGACGTGGATCATCTTGCCCGCGTCCTCTTCCATGTGTATGCGCTCGATGCCGATGTGCGCGACGTAGTTTCCCTGGCGCGCTTCGGGCAGATCGATACGCTCCGCCGCGGCGGCTCCGTCGACCTCCAAGTCAAGGTGCCCCCGCATGCAGAAGGCCACCGGACCCTGCGTGGTTTGGAAGTTCTTGGACATATCGGGATACATATAGCCTTTACGGTAGAACATCGAATGTTTTTCGATGTCGCAGTTGGTGGCCAAGCCCGCCAGTACGATGGATTCGATGGCGGCGCGGTTGGGCACGGGCAAGGCACCGGGCAGCCCCAAACACACCGGACAGGTATGGGTGTTGGGATCGGAGCCGTATTCCAGCTTGCAGCCACAGAACATCTTGGTTTCGAGCGTGGTCAGTTCGGCATGAACCTCCAAACCGATGACCGCTTCCCAATCCTGCAGAACCTCTTCGAGTTTACGCATGATCGACACCCACCTTTCCTTCGGCGAAGTCAGGCGCGAGAGGAGCCGGACCGTAGACGGTTTCCAGCGCGGCGGCGACACGCAGCATATTTTCATCCTTGAACGCCGGGGCTATGAGCTGCACGCCCACCGGCAAGTGTGAGTCGGCACCCAAGCCCACCGGAAAGCTCATGCCGCCGTTGCCGGCGATGTTGATGGATATGGTGAACATATCGGACAGATACATGGACGTGGGATCGGCTATTTCGCCGAACTTGAATGCCGTACGCGGCGCGACCGGCGCCAGAATGCAATCGACGGCCTGAAACGCCGTGTCGTAATCCTGCGTGATAAGGGTACGCACCTGCTGGGCGGGATAATAGTACGTGTCGTAGACACCTGCGGAAAGCAGATAGCTTCCCAACATGATACGACGGCGCGCTTCCGGGCCGAAGCCTCCCGCACGGGATGCTTCATATTGCGACCCCAAGTCCTTGTGGCCGGAATCGCAGTACCCGTAGCGCACCGAATCGAAGCGTGCGAGGTTGGAAAACGCCTCGCACGGACCCAAGACGTAATAGGCGCTCATGGCGGCCTGGGCGTGAGGCAGATCGACCTCCACCAGTTCGGCACCTAGGGTTTTCAGATGCGCAACGGCTTCGCATACCTTATCGCGCACTTCGGCTTCCAAGCCGTCGGCCTCCATGAACGACGGCACGATTCCGATTCTCATACCCGAAACGCCCGCGGCAAGATCGGCCGTGAAGTCCGTATCGATGGCCTGGCTGGTACAGTCGCGCTCATCGCGCCCGGCAAGGGCGTTCATGGCAAGGGCGGCGTCCTTCACCGATCGGGCGAAAGGCCCCACCTGGTCGAGTGAGCTGCCGAAAGCCACCACGCCATAGCGCGACACCACGCCGTAGGTGGGCTTGACCGCGACCACGCCGCAGAAACTTCCCGGCTGACGGATGGACCCGCCGGTATCGGATCCCAGCGTCACGGTGGCCAAACCGGCCGCAACCGCCGCCGCCGAGCCACCCGATGATCCGCCCGGAACACGATTTTCGTCCCAGGGATTGTGCGTCGGCCCGAAGGCGGACGTTTCCGTTGAGGACCCGAACGCGAATTCATCCATATTCAACTTGCCCAGCGGTATACCGCCGGCCTGAATGGTTTTTTCGACACACGTCGCCGTATAGGGGGAAAGATAGTCGGCCAGCATCTTGGAAGAACACGTGGTATGCGTTCCCTCAAGGTTCATATTGTCCTTGAAGGCCACGGGCACCCCGGCAAGAGGACCCAGCCGGTCGAAGGTTCCCTCCTGAATCGCGGCATCGATACGGGCCGCCTGGGCGAGAGCCGCCTGATCGGTGACTTCCAGAAAAGCGTGGATACGCTGATCGGCGGCGGCGATACGACTCAGTGAGGCTTCGGTCAATTCCCGTGCGGAAAAATCCCCCGCACGCAACCCGGCACGGATTTCATCGACGGACAACGACGAATAGGTCATCACTGATCACCTCCGCCCAGAATGGCGGGAATGAGGAAGTAGCCATCCTGCTGCTTGGGGGCGTTTTCAAGCGCCTGCTGCTGCGAGAACCCCTCCACCACTTCATCTTCCCGAATGACATTCGACAACCCGCCGATGGGGTGGAAGGTGGGCTCCACACCAGACAGGTCGTAGGCGGTGATGGGCTCCAAACTATCGATGATGCTATTGAGATCGACCGTCATAGCGGCGACCTCCTCTTCGGTAAGGCCTATGCGTGTATAAGTGGCGATGGCACGCACATCCTTTTCCGTCAAATGTTCGGTCATAACGGTGTTCCTCCGCTTTTCGCGTTTGCCTGTAAAACCGCCCTTCCCACCTCATCGAGGGGTGAAATTCAAACGGCAGCACCATCATAGCAAAACAAAGCCCCCGCGCAGGAGGCGTTCATCCTCCTGCAACAATGCTTCACCATTTCAAAACCGCTACACTGATGCGATACGGGAAACAAGGAGGAAGACACCATGAAGATCGCCATTTTGGGAGCAGGATCACTGGGGAGCACGATAGGCGGGGCATTCGCGCTGGCCGGAAACGACGTCCATCTCATCGGACGCCAAGCACACATGGATGCCGTCAACAACGGCGGACTTGTGCTGGTGACCCCCGACGGAGAACGCCTCGTCAGCGTTTCGGGGCATACCGATGCACGGGGAATCGGCGCGGTGGATCTAGCCATCGTGTTATGCAAATCCTTCGACACCGAACGGACCGTCGGCGAAAACCTAAGCGTTATCGGTGAAGATACCGTGGTTCTGTCGCTACAAAACGGGCTGGGATCCGAAGATGTTCTGTGCGACATGGTGGGAGCCCACCGTGTCATCGGCGGAAAAACCTACATCGGTGGCATGCTGCTCGAACCGGGACGGGTGCAGGCCACCATTCCCGGCAAGGACACCCTCATCGGCGAGCTGGACGGCAGCGTGACGCCACGCGTTAAACGCATAGGGGCCGCCTTCGAAGAGGCGGGCATGCACTGTCTCGTTTCCGATGACATCATGGGGGTTATCTGGGATAAGCTGCTCATCAATGTGGCCACGGGTGCGCTCTGCGGCATCACGCATCTGCCCTACGGTTCCATGTACGACGAAAAACGTTTGGTAGCCACCGCACTCGCCGCCGTGGAAGAGGGGCAGGCGGTAGCATCGGCCGCCGGCATACGCCTGACCTTCGACGACGCACATGACGTGCTGGAACTGGCACGCAAGAACCTTCCCTATGATTTCAAACCCTCCATCCTGCAAAGCCTGGAGAAACACCGTCCCACCGAAATAGGCGTCATCAACGGTGCCGTGGTAAACCGTGGTCGCACCTACGGCGTGCCCACCCCCGTCAACGAAACCCTGGTCGCCTGCGTCACGGGAATCGAGCGCTCCATCCGCGAGTACCAGCCGCAGCGTTGACAAATGCGCCGGTGAACCTTAGAGTCATCTCTAAGGTTGATCCGACACTCCACGACACACGGAAAAGAGAAAAACCATGACCTACACCATAGGCGAAACCGCGAAACGCTTCGGCATTTCCGCCCACACCCTGCGCTATTACGACAAAGAGGGGCTGCTTCCCTATGTGGAGCGCAGTGCTTCGGGCGTACGTCAATTCGGCGAGGAAGATTTCGAATGGCTCAATCTCATCGAATGCCTGAAGCGCAGTGGTCTTTCCATCAAGGAGATAAAACAATACGCCGATTGGTGCATGGAAGGTGACGAAACCATCGAACAACGACGCGAGCTTTTCTATGCGCGCCGCGAAGCTACCATCAAGGAAATGGAGCAGCTGCAGGATACGCTGGACATGCTGACCTATAAGTGCTGGTTCTATGATGTGGCCGCGCAAAAGGGCACCACCGAAGCGCCCCATACCATGTCCTACGAGGAAATGCCCAAGGAAATAGCGCAACTGTCCCTGCGGCTGAACAAGCAGCACCCCAAAATCAAAGCGCTCGACGAAGCAAGCTAGAGCAAGCGAGAAACAGGCCGTTCGGCTTCATCGGCTTATGGGGGGGGTCACGCGCCCAAAACAAACACCCCGTGCCGCCGTGCGTGAGCACCGAAGGAGCATTTTCCAAATCGCCCCGCCGCCTATCGCGACGGGGCTTTGTTTTGGTTCCGCTCTCACGGTTCGTCGCTCTTGTTGCCTCGCGGGAGACAAGCCCCCGCAGATTCAAGATACGAGATCAGAGGCAAAAACAAGAGACGATGCCAAACGACCAACTGGCAAGAGAAGCATTAGCTCCCGGCCAGAGACCCCCATTGCCTAAGACCAAAAAACCTGAGTAATAGACTGAGGACGAGCGCTCCCACCATTCACCTGCAGCGTAAACCCCTGAAGGCTTGCCACCAGCACGAGTATTACCCATACCTGCAAGAACGGGATTATCTCCGTCTGGATTAGTCACCCTGCCACTCCAGTAAGTGTACTGGGAACCTTCTGTCTGGCCTCTGTAGGCCACTCCCGTCAGCTCACTATAGGACATGATCCAGAGCTTGTCGGAGGTTGTTGTGGTGGAAGTGGAAGCGTCACCGATAGCACTTGCCTTGGTCACCGATTTCAACTGAGAGGTGAAGTTGGTA
>CAJMLT010000015.1 GCA_905214325.1 uncultured bacterium | reverse complement strand
ACGTTGAGCGGCATGGGTGAGAAACTCCTTCTTTCGGTTTGCTCGATGATCTATTCGTTGAAATCGTAGAGATAATTGTCGATGAGACGCGTTGCTCCTATATAGACGGCGATAGCCACCAATCCACTCTCTCCCAAGGTCGCGACCGGCTGCATATCACCGAGGCCGACGATCTCGACATAGTCGATACGGGCCAAGGGCTCCGCTTCGATGATGGTGGTAATGGCCTTCGCGATGGTTGCGGCGTCGCGCTGCCCGCCTTCGATGAGCCTTTGGGCTTCGAAGATGGCACGGGAGAGAACCAACGCAGCACTGCGCTCCTCGTCGCTGAGGTAGGTGTTGCGTGAGCTTTTGGCCAAGCCGTCGTCCTCGCGCACGATCGGACAACCGAACACCTTGACGCGCATGTTCAGATCGGCGACCATGCGCTTGATGATGGCGAGTTGCTGAGCGTCCTTCTGGCCGAAGAACGCCATGTCGGGATCGATGATGTTGAACAGCTTGTTGACTACGGTACACACGCCGCGGAAATGACCGGGGCGACTTGCGCCGCACAGACTGTCGGTCAACGTCTCCATGACCACGTAGGTGTTGTAGTGCTCGGGATACATCTCTTCGGGCTCGGGGTGGAAGACGATATCGACGCCTTTGGATGCGGCGATCGCGCCATCCCGCTCGATATCCCGCGGGTAGTTTTCGTAGTCTTCGTCGGGGCCGAACTGAAGCGGGTTGACGAATACGCTTGCGACCACGCGATCACATTCGGTGCGCGCACGTTCCATGAGGGACATATGTCCTTCGTGAAGCGCCCCCATCGTGGGTACCAACCCGACGCTCAATCCGGCATCTTTCCACTCTTTGACGCGGGCCTTCATTTCGGCAACTGTCGTTACGATTTCCATGGTTACTCCCATAACTCTCTCGATTACTGTTTCGTCGTCGTGACGGACGTGGATGTCCGATCAGTAGAGTTTTTCCAGAATGTCGTCGCTGATGGAGAAGGAATGTTCCGCCGCGGGGAAGGTTCCCGCCTTGACCTCCCGATCGTAGGAGGTGAAAGCTTCGCTCATGGCCGCCCCCAGATTGGCGAAGTGCTTGACGAACTTCGGTTTGAAATCGGAGAACAGGGCCAGCATGTCCTGATAGACAAGAACCTGGCCGTCGCAGCCTGCGCCGGCTCCGATGCCGATGGTGGGGATGGAGAGTTCCTTGCTTACGATTTCGGCCAGTTTGGCGGGGACGCATTCCAGTACCACCGCAAAAGCGCCGGCCTCTTCGACGATATGGGCATCTTCGATGAGCTTCTTAGCTGCATCGACGCTCTTCCCCTGAACCTTGAAACCGCCGAAGGCGTTGATGGACTGAGGAGTCAACCCGATATGGGCGCATACCGGAATGCCGGCATCGACGATGGCGCGAATCTGTTTTGCCACCGAAGCACCGCCTTCGAGCTTGACCGCATTCGCGCGGCCTTCTTTCATGAGGCGGCCCGCATTGACGAGGGCATCGTAGGTGGATTGTTGGTAGGACATGAACGGCATGTCGGCGATGACGAGCGCGTTTTCGACTCCGCGTGAAACGGCGGCGGTGTGGTGGATCATGTCTTCCATGGTTACGGATAGGGTGTCTTCATATCCTAAGATGACGTTGCCGAGTGAGTCTCCCACCAATATGGAATTGACCCCGGCTTGATCGATGATCTTGGCCGTCGAGTAATCATAGGCGGTCAGCATCGAGATCTTGGTGCCCGCTTCCTTCATTTCCAGAAACGTGGCAACGCTGTTTTTCATGTCACTCTTCTCCCTTGGCGACGTAGTGAAACGTTGTTTAGCGTTATGAAACTATCTTCAGCTTCCTGCTCTAAAGTGCTCCCATTCTACACACTTATGAAGGTAAATGGGCAAAAAAACCGACTTCTATCGATTAAATATGCCGATAAAATGAAGGACGGTTCCCGTTTCTCGCGGGAGTTGGGAACATCTGTGGTCTCTACCAGCCTTTATCTTCTTGCGTCGCCTATGGACACGCCCGGATGCGTGGCGTTTGACAAGGTATATGACCGGTGTTAAAGTTCTCCTCCGCGTCTCGTGTGAGATGTGCGTTTTCGCGTGCGTAACTGCAGAACGCACAGAAAACAAGCAAAGGCATGTTCGAAAAAGATAGGAGTTGAAGTCTTGCCTACTATTAACCAGCTGGTCCGTAAGGGCCGCGCCAAGTCGGTCGAAAAGAAAAAGACCCCGGCACTCAAAGGTAATCCTCAGAAGCGTGGTGTTTGCACGCGCGTTTACACCACCACCCCGAAGAAGCCGAACTCGGCTCTTCGTAAGGTCGCCCGTGTGCGTCTCGTCAACGGTATGGAGGTCACCGCCTACATTCCCGGCATCGGCCACAACCTGCAGGAGCACTCCATGGTTCTCATCCGTGGCGGTCGTGTGAAGGACCTCCCCGGTGTTCGTTATAAGGTCATCCGTGCTGCGCTCGACTGCGCTGCGGTCGACAATCGTGCTCAGGCCCGTAGCCGCTACGGCGCCAAGAAGCCCAAGAAATAAGTAAGAGTCTGCAGTCGTTTCGAACGCCTGCTTTATTGAAAGGAAGTTATATGCCGCGTCGTGCAGCAGCAGTCCGCCGCGAAGTGCAACCGGACGCTCGGTACAACAACCGCTTGGTCACGCAGCTGATCAACAAAGTTCTGCTTGATGGTAAGAAGTCCGTTGCGGAGGGTATCGTCTACGGTGCCTTCGATATCGTCGCCGAGAAGACCGGTCAGGATGCCCTGTCCGTCTTCAAAAAGGCTATGGACAACATTCGCCCTACGCTCGAGGTAAAGCCCAAGCGTGTCGGCGGTGCCACCTATCAGGTCCCCATGGAGGTCAACTCCCGTCGTGCCACCACGCTCGCCATCCGTTGGATGGTTGACTTCTCCCGTGCTCGTAAAGAAAATACGATGCAGCAGCGTCTCGCCGGGGAAATCATGGATGCCGCGGAGAACACCGGTGCTTCCATCAAGAAGCGCGAGGATCTCTACAAAATGGCCGAATCCAACCGTGCATTCTCGCACTATCGCTGGTAGAAGGGCGGTAGAGCAAGAACATGGCAAAATCTAATCTCAAGGAAACGCGCAATATCGGTATCATGGCCCACATCGATGCTGGCAAGACCACCACTACCGAGCGCATCCTGTACTACACGGGTAAAACCCATAAGATCGGCGAGGTGCACGATGGTGCTGCCACCATGGACTGGATGGTCCAGGAGCAGGAACGTGGTGTAACCATCACCGCCGCCGCCACGACGTGTTTCTGGGAGAAGGATGGTACGGAATATCGTTTCCAGATCATCGACACCCCCGGTCACGTTGACTTCACCGCCGAAGTCGAGCGTTCTTTGCGCGTTCTCGACGGTTCGGTTGCGGTGTTCGACGCCGTTGCCGGTGTTCAGCCCCAGTCCGAAACGGTATGGCGCCAAGCCGAACGCTACGGTGTTCCCCGTATCGCCTTCATCAACAAGTACGACCGCGTCGGTGCCGACTTCTTCCACGCCATCGAAACCATGAGGGATCGTCTCGGCGCTCCTGCCGTTGCCGCTCAGCTTCCCATGGGTGCTGAAGACGACTTCTGGGGTGTCATCGATCTGGTTACCATGACCGCATGGGACTTCAAGGCCGACGACAAGGGTATGACGTACCCCGAACCCATGGATGCCATTCCCGCCGAGTTCGCCGAAGAGGCCGAACTTCGCTATCAGGAACTTCTCGAGGCTGCAGCCGACTGTGATGACACCGTCATGGAAAAGGTTCTCATGGAGGAGCCGGTTTCCGTCGACGAGTTCAAGGCTGCCATCCGCGCGGGTGTTGTCGCCTGTAAGCTCAATCCCGTTTTCGTGGGTTCCGCTTACAAGAACAAGGGCGTTCAGGAGCTTCTCGACGCCGTTGTCGATTATATGCCCAGCCCTCTCGATGTTCCCGCTATCAAGGGTACCAACCCGGACACGGGCGAGGAAGACGAGCGTCCCGCTGACGTGAAGGCCCCCTTCTCGTCTCTGGCGTTCAAGATCATGACCGACCCCTTCGTCGGCAAGCTCACCTATCTGCGTGTTTACTCCGGCGCTCTCGAATCGGGCTCCTACGTTCTCAATGCCTCCAAGGGCAAGAAGGAACGCGTTGGTCGTCTGCTTCAGATGCACTCCAACAACCGTGTCGATATCGACGAATGCGCCGCTGGCGACATCGTTGCCGTCGTTGGTTTGAAGGACACCTCCACCGGAGATACGCTCTGCGCTGAGGATGCCCCCATTATTCTCGAGTCCATGGACTTCGCCGATCCCGTTATCGATATCGCGGTCGAGCCCAAGACCAAGGCCGAGCAGGATAAGATGGGCATCGCCTTGCAGAAGCTCGCCGAAGAGGATCCGACCTTCCGCGTTTCCACCAATCAGGAAACGGGTCAGACCATCATCGCCGGCATGGGCGAGTTGCATCTGGAAATCATCGTCGACCGTCTTCTGCGCGAATTCAAGGTCGAAGCGAATGTCGGTAAACCCCAGGTTGCCTATCGTGAAACCGCCACCAAGGCCGTTGAGGGTGCCGAAGGTAAGTTCGTCCGTCAGTCCGGTGGTCGTGGTCAGTATGGCCATGCGGTCATCAACCTCATTCCTCAGGAAGCGGGTAAGGGCTACGAATTCGAAAACAAGATCGTCGGCGGTGTCATTCCCAAGGAATACATCACTCCGGTCGACAAGGGTATTCAGGAAGCTATCAATTCCGGTATTCTCGCGGGCTATCCCGTCGTCGATATCAAGGTCGAGCTCGTCGATGGTTCCTACCACGATGTCGACTCCTCCGAGGCGGCATTCAAGATTGCCGGTTCCATGGCCATCAAAGATGCTTTGAGGAAGTCGAATCCCGTCATCCTCGAGCCCATGATGGCAGTCGAGGTGGAAACCCCCGAAGAATACATGGGCGATGTCATGGGTAACTTGAGCTCGCGTCGTGGTCAGATTCAGGGTATGGGCGATCGCGGTAACGCTAAGACCATCAAGGCACTCGTTCCCTTGAGCGAAATGTTTGGTTATGCAACCGACCTTCGTTCCGGTACTCAGGGCCGCGCCGTTTACACGATGCAGTTCGACTCCTATGAGCCGGTCCCCAAGAATGTTGCAGACGAGATTATCAGCAAGGCTGGTGGTAATGCTTAAGCCCGAGGGGCTTGAGCATCCACCGTGCATAATGGAGGTTTTATAAGTGGCTAAAGAGAATATCCGCATCCGCTTGAAGGGTTACGATCATGAAATCGTGGATCAGTCCACGAAGCTCATCGTCGATACCGCACAGAAGACGGGTGCCAAGGTTTCCGGTCCTATCCCACTGCCGACCGAGCGCAATCTCTATTGCGTCGTTAAAGGTCCGCATGTCAACAAGGACTCACGTGAACAATTCGAAATGCGTACGCATAAGCGTCTGATCGACATTCTGGATCCGACCCCTTCAACGGTCGATTCCCTGATGCGCCTCGATCTTCCCGCTGGCGTCGATATCGAGATCAAGCTGTAGGGGAGTGTGAACTGATTATGATTAACGCTATCTACGGTACCAAGATCGGTATGACTCAGATCTTCGATGAAGACGGAAAGGTCATTCCCGTTACGGTAATCCAGGCTGCCCCCAACAAGGTATGCCAAGTGAAGACTGCTGAAACCGACGGTTACGAAGCGGTTCAGTTGGGCTTCGGCTCCATCAAGGAGAAAAATGTCAACAAACCTATGGCAGGTCATTTCGCCAAGTTGGGTCTCGAACCCGTTCGTCATCTTCGCGAGGTTCGCGTCGATGCAGCCGCAGATCATGCGGTCGGCGATGAAGTGACTGTTGCTCAGTTTGCTGAAGTGAAGCGCGTCGATGTCACCGGTACCTCTAAGGGTAAGGGTTTCGCAGGCGTTATGCGTCGCTACAATTTCGGAGGTGGCCCTGGTGGACACGGTGCGCATTTCCATCGCGCTCCCGGCTCTGTCGGCCAGTGTGCTTCTCCCTCTCGAGTATTCAAGGGCGTCCGTCTTCCTGGCCACATGGGCTGCGATACGGTCACCACTAAGAACCTCGAAGTTATCCGCATAGACGAAGACATGAACCTCATTATGCTGAAGGGTGCTGTCCCCGGCGGCAAAAACGGCGTGGTTCGCATTCGTATGGTCTAATACGATACGAAGGAGTTAATTGATTATGGCAACTATTGAAGTAAAAAACCCGAGCGGTAAGAAGGTTAATGATACCGAACTTTCCGCTGCGGTTTTTGGTATCGAACCTAACATGCATGCTATGCATGAAGTGGTTCGCGCCCAGCGTGCTGCAAGGCGCGCAGGCACCCACGACACCCTGACCCGAGGTCAGGTTCGTGGTGGCGGCAAGAAGCCTTGGAGGCAGAAGGGTACTGGTCGCGCTCGTCAGGGTACGATCCGCGCTCCTCAATGGGCTGGCGGTGGCACCGTGTTCGGTCCCCACCCCCGCTCCTATGCATTCAAGGTTCCCGGCAAAGTCGTGAAACTCGCCATGCGTTCCGCTTTGAGCGCCAAGCTCAATGACGGTGAGCTGATCGTCGTGGAGTCCTTCTCCTTCGAGAAGCCTTCGACCAAGACGGCATCCGAGATTCTGAAGAGCTTGAGCCTTGAAGGTCGTATCACGCTGGTGATCGCCGACGACGATGTGAATACCTATCTGTCGTTCCGCAATATCCCCACTGTGCGTGTTATCCCGGTTTCCGAGGCCAACACCTACGACTTCATTGACAACAAGGCTCTCGTCTTCACGAGTGCCGCCCTCGAACGCATCGAGGAGGTGCTTGCATAATGAAGGATCCCCGCGAGGTAATCATTCGCCCGATCATTTCGGAGCACACCTACGACATGATGGAGGAGAACGTCTATACGTTCGAGGTCGCTAAGTCGGCGAACAAGGTTGAGATCGCTCAGGCTATCGAAGAGATTTTCAACGTGACGGTCATCAAGGTGAATACCCTGAACGTGAAGGCGAAGCCCAAGCGCGTTCGCTATCAGCTCGGTAAGACCCGTACCTGGAAAAAGGCTATGGTCACCGTTGCCGAAGGTGAGAGCATCGAGATTTTCGCTCAGTAATCGCTTTCGTCATACGATGCGATTCCATACCCCCTCAGCTTTATGTTGAGGGGGTATTTTTATGCCCTTTGATGTGTTGTCCGTCTTTTGTGGGATGATTGTTCCAATGAAGGAAAAGGTGGCCTGAGATGTTTCAAGATATCGAACCGTATCACTACAGCAATGATTTCGCCCTTGTCGACCCTGAGCCCGAGGACAGGATTCTCATCTATCGGGGGGAAAGCGTTTTGGTGTGTCGGGAAGGGGACGAGATCTCATTTCCCTCGTTTTCGGATCTCGGTATCATCGTGGAAGGGAAGACGCCGCGCTGCGTTTTTCTATTCACCGTTGGGACGGATGCTTATTTCTTCGCCGACATTTCCGCTTCGTTGCTCGACGATGTTCTCGCCGATGACCTATGGTCTTTCGTCCCCACCAATGAGCTGCACCATTTCGTACCCGATCATCGCGTGTTCGCCGGTATCGTGGGCTATCAGTATTGGAATTGGTACGAGACGCGTCGGTATTGTGGGCGCTGCGCGACACCGCTCGTTCACGATCTAGACGAGCGCATGATGCGCTGTCCCGAATGCGGAGCCCTGGAATTCCCAAAACTTTTTCCCGCGGTCATCGTCGGTATAACCCACGGCGACAAGGTGTTGGTTTCGCGTTATGCGCAGCGGGAGTACAAGCGTTTTGCCCTCATCGCCGGCTTCGCGGAAGCGGGGGAGACCATCGAGGAAACGGTGCATCGCGAAGTGATGGAGGAAGTGGGCCTGAAGGTCAAGAATCTACGGTATTACAAAAGCCAACCATGGCCTTTTTCATCCTCCTTGCTTATGGGCTTTTTCTGCGACCTCGATGGCGATGACGAAATCATTCTCGATGAACATGAGCTGGAATTCGCTCAGTGGCTCGATCGGAAAGATCTTCCGCAGGAGGATTCCGACTACAGTTTGACCCGTGATATGATGCGCGTTTTGCGATTGGGGCAGGATTCCCATTACCCCGTCGTTTCCGACTGAAAGGATAGGCGAATGTCTACGGTAGTGTTTCTCGAATATCCGCGGTGCTCAACATGCAAGAAGGCGCGTCGATGGCTTGATGAGCACGGGGTTGTCTACGAGGATCGTCATATCGTCGAAGATAATCCCACCGAAAAGGAGATCGCTCTTTGGCACAGAAGAAGCTCGTTGCCGATCAAGCGTTTCTTCAACACCAGTGGCATGGTGTATCGGCAGCAAAACATCAAAGCGCGATTCGACGCCGGCATGACCGATGAGCAGGCCTACGCTCTTCTAGCCGGTGATGGTATGCTGGTGAAACGCCCTCTCATCATCGGGGATGATTTCATCCTCATCGGCTTCAAGGAAGCCGAATGGGAAGAGGCGCTGCTTTGACCTTCGCCGAGTGCGAAGAGGCGAAGCCGGTTTCTTTAAGCCTCTTCGACGTCTTTCCCGGATTGAAAAGGTTCTCCGGCAAGTCTGCGTTGGCGATAATCGGAAGTGGCGGTGAACAGGGCGTCCGACGATGAGTTGAGCGCGGTTTCGCAAGAGTCTTGAATCACACCGATGATGAACCCGATCGAAACGACCTGCATGGCGATATCGTTGCCTATCCCGAACAGCGAACAAGCAAGGGGAATGAGAAGCAGCGATCCACCGGCGACCCCCGAGGCCCCACAGGCGCTAACGGCCGCCAAGATGCACATGATGAGTGCGGTGGGTGCATCGACGGTGATGCCGAGGGTATTGGCTGCAGCCATGGTCATGACCGTGATGGTCACCGCGGCACCTGCCATATTGATAGTGGCTCCCAAGGGAATCGAAACCGAGTAGTTGTCCTTGTTGAGCCCCAACTTCTTGCAAAGCTCCATATTGACGGGGATGTTCGCCGCCGAACTGCGCGTGAAGAATGCGGTGACACCGCTGTCCTTCAGGCAGCGAAGCACCAAAGGATACGGGTTCTTACGGGTGCCCCAGAACACGAGAAGCGGATTGGTGACGAAGGCGATGAACAGCATGCATCCCACCAACACCAGAATGAGTTGCCCGTATTCGAGGAATATCTCCGGTCCGCTTTCCGACACCGACGTGTAGACAAGGCCTAAGATGCCGAAGGGAGCGCAGGCTATGACCCAGCGAACCACCTTCGATATAGCGTGGGAAATGCTGTCGAATACGCTTTTGGTGGTGTCGTTCGCGACGCGCAGTGCGATTCCTAAAACAATGGCCCACGCGAGGATACCTATATAGTTCGCTTTCGTGATCGCTTCGACCGGATTGGAAACGATGTTCATCAAAAGTGTCGTCAGGACCTCCCCGATGCTCGATGGTGCTTCCTTGTCGAGAGTGGGCTCGATGAGCGTTAGCGTGGTGGGGAACAGGTAGCTTGCCGCCACCGCCACAAGGGCCGCGATGAGCGTGCTTGCTATGTAGAGCCCTATGACCGAGCGCATCGTCTTCGGAGCTTTTGCGCCACTGAGCGCGCTGATGACGATAAAGAATACGAGAATGGGTGCAACCGCTTTCAGGGCGCCGACAAACAGGGTTCCGAGTAGGGTGATGACCTCGATGCCCGCCGGGGCGAAGAGACCCAGCACAAGACCTATGAGCAAACCGATTACGATACGGATGATGAGACTTAAGCTTCCCCAGGCATTTGCTACGCGTGTTACGACCACGATAGAGCTCCTTTATAGTGTGCGGTTTTCTTCGTCCATCGCTTTTCCGAGAAGCCGCATGTCAGTTACAAGTTTGAAAGTATAGAGCCATCAGGGAAAAGAAACAAATGAATCTTCGTCGCTCCGTTCGTCTATCCGGTGTATATCGATGGCATTTGGCGGGGGAGACGGGGAAAACGGGAGGTTGCCTCGTTCATTTTTTCGCGTATCATGAGGGGAAACATGTCGACGCTGGGGAAAAGGGGATCGCCATGGATGACAAGGGAACATGCGCATGCATGAAGAAGTTCGAGAATGCAGCCCTCAAGATGGGGGTTGGGGCGTGTCTGCTCGTCGCGGCAACGGGAGGGGTCCTGCTATTCGCCGCCGCCTCGAAGCTCATCGCCCGCATGAATGAGAACTGAGGTCTTCGCTTCCGGTTGTCCTATCGATCCCTTTTCCATCGAGAAGAGGCGCGCGGGGCACCTTCTTTCGAGGTGGCGCGGTCGTCGTGCTCGGCGAAAGAAGATCGTAGGCCGTTCGGCACCACGATGTTTTTAATTGAAAACAGTGTCGCAACTACAGTCAAGGGGAAGGATCGCCCCTTCCCCTTGCGGTCTCTGAGTATAAACCTGTAAAAAGTCCTTGCATCAAAGGGTCAACAATCCTATAATTCTCATTTGCGTCTGATTAGTTATGGATACACCCGGACGCGTGGAAACTCGGAATCGTCGAAGCTTTCTCCCAAAAGCTTTCTTGGCGGTGATGGAGTCCACAATGAGAAAAGGGTGCGAATGCAAGCATCCGTGCCCGTAGAAAGGAAAAAAATGGGAGTAAAACAGTACAAGCCCACGAGCCCCGGTAGGCGCTTCCAGACTGTTTCGGATTTCGCGGAAATCACCTGCGATACCCCGGAGAAGTCTCTTCTGAAGCCGCTTCCCAAGAAGGCCGGCCGTAACAACAACGGTCGCATCACGACTCGTCATCAGGGTGGTGGAGCGAAGCGTCGTTACCGCGTCATCGATTTCAAGCGCGAGAAAGACGGAATCCCCGCCAAGGTTGCCACGATCGAATACGATCCCAATCGCAGTTCCCGTATCGCTTTGCTTCACTATGCAGATGGTGAGAAGCGCTACATTCTGCATCCTCGCGGACTCAAGGTCGGCGAGACCATCATGTCCGGCATCGAAGCGGACATCAAGCCCGGCAACGCGTTGCCTCTTTCCGCTATCCCCGTCGGTACGCTCATCCATGCCGTCGAGCTTCAGCCCGGCCGAGGTGCCGCTCTTGCCCGTTCCGCCGGTACGAGCATTCAGCTCATGGGCAAGGAAGGCGACTATGCCATCCTGCGTATGCCTTCCTCCGAAATGCGTCGCGTCCTCGTGACGTGTCGTGCAACCGTCGGTGAAGTCGGCAATGCGGAGCACGGTAACATCAAGATCGGTAAAGCCGGTCGTAATCGCTGGAAGGGTATTCGTCCCAGCGTTCGTGGTACCGTTATGAACCCCGTCGATCATCCCCATGGTGGTGGCGAAGGCAAGAACAAATCTGCCGGTCGTCATCCCGTTACTCCTTGGGGTGTTCCCACCAAAGGTCATCGTACCCGCAATCCCAAGAAGGCTTCGAGCCGCTTGATTATTCGTCGTCGCAAGAAGTAGCGCAAAGCGTTAAGGAGAAACATTGAGTAGAAGTTTGAAAAAAGGTCCTTTCGTGGAGCCTCGTCTTCTCAATCGCATTGAGGCGATGAATGAAGCAGGCGAAAAGAAAGTCATCAAGACCTGGTCTCGTTCGTCCACTATTTTTCCCGAAATGGTTGGACACACCATCGCTGTTCATGATGGTCGCAAGCACGTGCCGGTATACGTAACCGAATCCATGGTCGGTCACAAGTTGGGCGAATTCGCTCCATCTCGTACCTTCCGCGGACATGACAAATAGGAAAGGGTGAAACATGGAAGCTAAAGCAGTATCTCGCTACGTACGCGTTTCACCCCGCAAGGCGCGTATCGTTCTCGATCAGATTCGCGGCAAGAATGTCGTCGCCGCTCAGGAAACTCTTCGTTTTACCAATCGTGCGGTTGCCGAAGTGGTGGAAAAGACCCTGAATTCCGCCATCGCCAACGCCGGTCAGAAGGGTTATCCCAATCTGGATAATCTCATTGTCAAGGCATGCTATGCAGATGAAGGCCCTACCATCAAGCGCATCCGTGCTCGTGCCAAGGGTTCTGCAGCTCGTATCAACAAGCGTACGAGCCACATCACCGTGATCGTATCTACCCGAGAGGAGGCATAGTATGGGTCAGAAAGTCAGCCCAACCGGCTTCCGTCTCGGTATCACCGAGGATTGGCGTAGTCGCTGGTATTCCGATAAGGACTATGCGAAAAACCTTGAAAACGACTTGGCTATCCGTAAATATCTGGAAAGCCAGCTCGCCCATGCAGCCGTTTCCCGTGTGGAGATCGAGCGTGCCGGTGACAAGATCAAGGTCATCATCACCACATCGCGCCCCGGTGTTGTCATCGGTAAAAAGGGTGCTGAAGTCGACGCGCTGCGCAAGAAGCTCAACGCCATCGCCAACGGTCCTGTTTCCGTTGAAGTCATCGAAGTGAAGCGTCCCGAACTCGACGCCAACCTCATTGCTCAGTCCATCGCCGAGCAGCTTGAGAACCGTGTCGCGTTCCGTCGCGCCATGCGTAAAGCCGTTCAGTCCGCCCGCAAGAGCGGCGCAAAGGGTATCCGTATCCAGTGTGCCGGTCGTCTCGGTGGTGCTGAAATGAGCCGTCGTGAATGGTATCGCGAAGGTCGCGTGCCTCTGCACACCCTTCGTGCGAAGATCGACTATGGCTTCTCCACCGCTGCCACCACCATGGGTTCCATCGGTATCCAGGTGTGGGTCTACCATGGAGAGGTTCTTCCCGGTCAGAAGGCTCCGCAGCCTGCCCTCGAAGGCTCTTCTCGTCCTAACCGCTCTCGTCGCCATAACGATAGGGGGGCTAAGTAATGTTAGTACCAAAGCGTGTAAAGCATCGTAAGGTGCAGCGTGGTTCCATGAAGGGCAATGCCAAGGGTGGCACCACGTTAACCCATGGTTCTTGGGGTATTCAGGCGCTTGATCGTCATTGGATCACCAATCGTCAGATCGAAGCTGCCCGTGTCGCCATGACGCGCCGCATGAACCGTACCGGTAATGTCTGGATCACCATCTTCCCCGACAAGCCCATAACCCAGAAGCCCGCTGAAACGCGCATGGGTAAAGGTAAGGGTAACCCGGAAGGCTGGGTGGCTGTTGTCAAGCCCGGTCGTATCATGTTCGAGATCGACGGTGTTGACGATGAAACCGCTCGCGATGCTTTGCGTCTCGCCGTCAATAAGTTGCCCATCAAGTGCAAGATCGTCAAGCGCGAAACGGAAGGGCAGGAATAAATGAAAGCAACAGAAATCCGTGGTCTTTCGGCTGATGATTTGCAGTCGAAGCTTAAGGAAGCCCGCGCAGAGCTTTTCAATCTGCGCTTCCAGATGGCTACGGGCCAGCTCGACAATACGGCTCGTATCAATCAGGTTAAGAAAGAAATCGCCCGCATTCAGACCGAAATGCGAGCACGTGAGCTGAGCGCCTAGCTCGAGCGAACTGACAGAAAGGCTAGAGAATAATGAGTGAAGAACGCAATTCTCGTAAAGTTCGCCAGGGTGTAGTGGTAAGCGCAGCTGGCGATAAGACCTGCGTCGTGCAGATTCACGAACGCAAACCCCATCCTGTCTATGGCAAGATGGTTAACTCCACCAAGAAGCTTCATGCTCATGACGAGAACAATGAAGCCGGTGTAGGCGATACGGTGACGATTATGGAAACCCGCCCGCTTTCCAAAATGAAGCGTTGGCGCTTGCTCGATATCGTAGAAAAGGCCAAGTAGTCAACGGCGACGTTGTTCTACGGTAGGAACCGAAAGGGATAAGCAAATGATTCAAATGCAGAGCATGCTCGCCGTTGCTGATAACTCCGGCGCACGCAAGGTGCAGTGCATCAAGGTCCTCGGTGGCTCCAAGCGCCGCTATGCTGGCCTTGGCGATGTCATCGTTTGCAGCGTGAAAGAAGCTATGCCCAACGGAAACGTTAAAAAGGGCGAAGTGGTACGCTGCGTTGTCGTGCGTGTTAAGAAAGAAGTGCGTCGTAGTGACGGTAGCTATATCAAGTTCGATCAGAACGCCGCAGTGTTGATCGATGCCAACGGTGCTCCCCGCGGCACCCGTATCTTCGGGCCGGTAGCGCGCGAGCTTCGTGAGAAGAAGTATATGAAGATCGTGTCTTTGGCACCGGAAACGCTTTAGGGGGTCAAACATGGCTAAGATGAACATTAAAAAAGGCGATAAGGTCAAGGTTTTAACCGGCAAGGATCGCGGCGTCGAAGGAGTGGTTCTTTCCGCTCAGCCGAACAGCCAGCGTGTGACGGTTGAAAAGGTCAACGTCATCAAAAAGGCTCTTCGACCTACTCAGGCGAATCCCCAGGGTGGCATTTCGAGCATGGAAGCTCCCATTCATGTTTCCAATGTTCAGTTGATCTGCCCGGAATGCAAGACCGCGACGCGCGTCAACGTCAAGCATGAGGATGGTAAGAAGATCCGCGTTTGTAAAAAATGCGGTAAGAACATCGACAAATAAGTGTCGATGCATGACCCCCGTGCTTTCACGGGGGACGCAGGGTCGGAAATCCTGTGTTTAATTCATCGAGAAAGGTAAGCAATAATGGCAACTCCTCGTTTGAAGGAAAAGTACACCAACGAAGTGGTCGGCAAGCTCGAGAAGGAACTCGCGTGCGAGAACATCAACCAGGTTCCCCGTCTCGAGAAGATCGTCGTCAATATGGGTGTTGGTAAGGCGGCAGGTGATTCCAAGTTGCTCGATGGCGCTCTCGCCGACATGCGCATCATCACCGGTCAGCAGCCTATGATCACACGTGCTAAGAAGTCCATCGCTGGCTTCCATCTGCGTGAAGGTCAGGCTATCGGTTGTAAGGTCACCCTTCGCGGCGACCGCATGTGGGAATTCTTCGATCGTCTGATGGCGACGGCTCTTCCCCGTGTTCGCGACTTCCGTGGGTTGAATCCCAACAGCTTCGATGGCCGCGGCAATTACACCATGGGTCTCACCGAGCAGTTGATCTTCCCCGAGATCGAATACGACAAGATCGACCGTACGCGTGGTATGGATATCACGTTCGTGACCACCGCAGAAACCAACGAGGGTGCTAAGGCTCTTCTGGATGCCTTGGGCTTCCCGTTCAAAAAAGAAAACTAAACTCGGTTACGAGTTGGTTATAAGAAAGAAGGATTTTGAATGGCTAAGAAATCGATGATCGCCAAGTCGAAGCGTGAAGCGAAGTTCTCGACTCGCCAGCACAACCGCTGCACGCGTTGTGGACGCCCCCGTGCGTACTATCGCAAGTTCGGTCTGTGTCGCGTCTGTCTTCGCGAGCTCGCTAACAAAGGCGAACTTCCCGGCGTGACCAAATCATCCTGGTAGGGTATTGAGAACCGTCACGTTTTGAGTGTCGTTAGTCAAGGCGCAGGCACTAAGGGTGCACGCGAACCGGCTACTCGTCTCATCACGAACAAAGGAGAAACGAAACAATGAGCATGAACGATCCCATCGCAGATATGCTTACGCGTGTGCGTAACGCTAATTCTGCTGGCAAGCAGACGGTATCCATGCCGTCAAGCAAAAAGCTTGTCGAAATTGCCCGCATCATGCAAGAAGAGGGCTATATCATCGGCTACGAAGTAGAAGCATCCGAACCTCGCGACATTCTTGAGATCACACTCAAGTACGGCGAGAAGAAAGACCGCACGATTCGCGGTCTCAAGCGCATATCCAAACCCGGTTTGCGCATTTATGCGGGCAAAGATGAACTTCCCCGTGTTCTGGGTGGTTTGGGTACCGCAATTATTTCCACAAGCAAAGGCGTAATGGCCGATCGCGATGCACGCAAAGCGGGCATCGGCGGCGAAGTCATTGCGTATATCTGGTAGGAAGGGAGGAATAACATGTCACGTATCGGTAAGATGCCTGTTGCTATTCCTGCCGGCGTCGAAGTTAAAGTCGACGGACAGAACGTTACCGTTAAGGGTAGCAAAGGCGAATTAACACGCTCGTTTAACGACATGATGTCCATCAGGGTCGAAGGCGAAGAAGTGATTGTCGAGCGTCCGGATGACAGTCGTGAGGCCAAGAGCTTCCACGGACTGACCCGTACCTTGATCTCCAATATGGTCGAAGGCGTTTCCCAGGGCTTTTCCAAGAAGCTCGAACTCGTCGGTGTTGGTTATCGTGCCGCACTCAAGGGTAAGGATCTCGAAATCCAGTTGGGCTTTTCCCATCCGGTCGTCATCGCTGCTCCTGAGAACATCTCCTTCGAGGTTCCCAGTCAGACCGAAATCATCGTCAACGGTATCAGCAAAGAGCAGGTTGGCCAGGTTGCCGCAGATATCCGCAAATGGCGCAAGCCCGAACCTTACAAGGGCAAGGGTATCCGCTATGAAGGCGAATATGTACGTCGCAAGCTTGGTAAAGCTGCTAAGTCTGAATAGACGCAATAAGGATTGAAAGGGTTACTTATGAAGAAGCTTCAAAAGAAACAAGCCGGCTTGCGTCGCCGCCACACTCGTGTTCGCGGTAAGATTTCAGGCACGGCTGCTCGTCCGCGTTTATGCATCACGCGTTCGAATGCGAATATGTATGCTCAGATTATCGATGACGTCGCGGGTAAGACCATTTGCGCTGTCTCCACTCTGGGTTCCGAATTCAAGGCCACCGACAAAGGGGGAGCCACCGTCGAAGGTGCCGCTGCTCTGGGGGCATTGATCGGGAAGAAAGCACAGGAAAACGGAGTCACGGAAGTAGTTTTCGACCGTGGCGGTAACTTGTATCACGGACGCATCAAGGCTGTTGCCGATGCTGCCCGCGAAACAGGCCTGAAGTTCTAAGAGAGGGTTGAGAATGGCTCGTAAACAAGAAAACCAGGCAGGCGTTCCTGAGCTTCAGGAGCGTGTCGTCTACATTAACCGCGTCTCCAAGGTCGTTAAGGGTGGTCGTCGTTTCGCTTTGACCGCTCTCGTCGTCGTCGGCGATGGTAACGGTCGCGTGGGTGTCGGCATGGGTAAATCTCAGGAAGTACCCGTTGCCATCAAGAAGGGCATCGAAGATGCCAAGAAAAATATGTTCACGGTTCCTTTGACTCCGGAGAAGACGCTTCCCCACGAGATCATGGGTATCTACGGTGCCGGTCGCGTGCTGCTCAAGCCCGCTACTCCCGGTACCGGTGTTATCGCCGGTGGTCCCGTCCGTGCAGTCCTCGAGCTTGCGGGTGTGACCGACGTTCTCACCAAGTCTTTGGGAACCGACAATGCAATGAACATCGTCAAGGCGGCAGCCGAGGGTCTGAAGGAAATGCAGAGCCCCGAAGACGTTGCGAAGCGTCGCGGTATCTCCGTTGCCGACATGTATGGCTGGAAGGAGAAGAACTAATGGCTGAAGCTAAGAAAACTCTCCGCGTTACTCAGGTCAAAAGTGCCATCGGCTACAAATACGATCAGGGTGCCACTTTGAAAGCGCTTGGTCTCGGAAAGATCGGCCGCAGCGTCGAGCAGGTCGACAACCCGTGTGTCCGCGGCATGATCTTCAAGGTCAAGCACCTTGTGGAAGTCGAAGAGATTTAGATCATCACATCATGCATTACTATTCGGCCCGTACTTTTCGGGCCGAACCCATAAACAAGATAAGTTCGTCGGCGGCGAGCTGCCGACCCCCTTCGATAGGGGATAGCGAAAAAGGAGAAATTCATGGAACTCAAAGATTTGCAGCCAGCTGAAGGATCGAAGCGCAACCGCAAACGTGTCGGTCGCGGTCCTGCTTCCGGAAGCGGTAAGACTTCCGGTCGTGGTTTCAATGGTCAGAAGTCCCGTGCCGGTGGCGGTAAGGGTGCTGGCTTCGAAGGTGGTCAGACTCCTCTGGCTCGTCGTTTGCCAAAACTTCCCGGTTTCCGTAATATCAACCGCAACGAATACGTGCCGGTGAATGTCGCCCGTCTCGAGCTGAAGTTCGAAGCCGGTGACGTCGTTGATGCTCAGGCTCTGGTGGACAAAGGTATTGTCAAGAACACTACCGATCTCATCAAGGTTTTGGGCGACGGTGAAATCACCAAGGCGCTGACCGTGAAAGTCGATAAGGTTTCTGCTTCCGCTAAGGCGAAGATCGAAGCAGCCGGAGGAAAGGTCGAAGAACCTTGCTAAGTTCTCTCGTACAGGCGTTCAAGGTCCCTGAGCTGAGGAATAAGATTCTCTTCACTCTGGGGATTCTTGTTCTCTATCGATTGGGCGCATATATTCCCGTCCCGGGCATCCCTTTCCAGGCGTTTGCCAATTCCTTTCAGGATCAGGGAGTGTCCATGGTGATGCTCGACTTGTTCACGGGTGGTGCGCTTTCAAATTTTTCCGTGTTCGCTCTCGGAATCATGCCCTATATCACCGCGTCGATCATCATGCAGCTGATGCAGGGTGTTATCCCCGCCGTTGGTCGTTGGGCACGTGAAGGGGAAACCGGACGTAGGCGCATCACGCAGGTGACGCGTTATCTGACGCTTGCTCTGGGCTTCGTCAACGCTCTTGGCTATCTGTTCTTGTTCCAGTCTCCCACCTATGGGGTCGTGTTCAACCAGGATGTTCCCGGAATCGTGACGAGCTTCATGGTTGTCTTCACTTTGATCGTGGGTACGGCACTCATCATGTGGATGGGTGAATTGATCACCCAGCGTGGTGTCGGTAACGGTATGTCTTTGATCATCTTCGTTTCGATCATCGCGTCGGTTCCCTCGGCTATCTTCTCTTCGATCAACCTGCAGGCCGATATGGGTATGGGTATCGCCATCACGGTTCTCATCCTTCTCATCGTTTTGCTGTGCATTCCCGCGATTATCTTCGTGGAGCGCGCACAGCGGCGTATCCCTGTCAGCTACGCAAAGCGTGTTCAGGGCCGCCGCGTGATGGGTGGACAGAGCTCTTATCTTCCCTTGAAGATAAATGCGGCGGGTGTTATCCCCATCATCTTCGCTAGTTGTTTGATTTATTTCCCGGCCCAGATAGCCGCACTGTTCAATATCGACTGGTTGACCGGTGTCGCAAACGCCATGTCGGCTGGTTGGGTGAACTGGATCCTGACGGCGCTCTTCATCGTGTTCTTCGCGTACTTCTATACATCTATCGTATTCAATCCCGAAGACACGGCTGAAAATCTGCAGCGTCAAGGTGGCTTCATACCCGGCATCCGTCCTGGTGCCAATACGGTGCAGTACATCAAAGATGTTCTCCATCGCGTCACCTTGCCCGGTGCTATCTTCATTGCGGTGATAGCGGTCGTCCCTTCGATCTTCTTCTTCTTCACGGATAACTCGCTGATCCAAGCGTTCGGCGGTACTTCCATCTTGATCATGATCGGTGTCGCTCTCGATACCATGAGCAAGATCGAGTCGCAGTTGAAGATGTATAACTACGACGGCTTCTTCAAGTAGGAATTCGATTCACTGTAGAGAACAACCCTTCTCCGATATTCATTGCGAATAAGAGAAGGGTTGTTTTTGTTCGGGTGCTCTTTGTAGAATAGGGGCACGACGATTGAAAGGATATTTTAATGAATATCGTGTTGTTAGGTGCGCCCGGCGCGGGCAAGGGCACTCAGGCTGCAAAGCTTGTGGAAAAGTTCGGATTCGTCCATATTTCCACGGGAGACATTCTTCGTGCAGCGGTGAAGAACCAGACTCCTTTGGGCATTAAAGCGAAGACCTTCATGGATGCAGGAGACCTTGTTCCCGATGATCTCGTCATCGATTTGGTCAAAGAGCGTCTGCAAGATGAGGACACCCAAGCCGGTTTCATCCTCGATGGATTCCCTCGGACGTCGGTTCAAGCGGTCGCGCTCGATTCCGAATTGTCCGATCTCAATCGCCCTCTCGATGCAGCGCTTCTCGTTGATGTGGACAAGGAAGTCATCATCAAGCGTCTTACCTCGCGTCGTATGTGCCGCGCATGTGGCTATATCGGTACGGCCGCAGATGCGACATGCCCTAAATGTTCCGGAGAAATGTATCAGCGCGACGATGACAACGAACAGACGGTCCGCAACCGCCTTGACGTCTACGAAAGCTCGACTGCTCCTTTGATCGATTACTATCGCGGTTGCGATCTCTTGATCGACATCGACGGCGATCGTGATCCCGAAGTCGTTTTCGACGCTGTTCAGAAGGCGCTCAACCTGTAGGATCGCACTCTTTTCGCACCGGATCCCCCGAGGTACTTCTTTCGTATCTCGGGGGATTTTTTTCGTCTCTTCTTCTACAATGGTAACCCGTGAAATCATTTGAGGACATATCGAGGGAAGTGCCACGTCTGCTTGCGGACCACAGGGCCTCCCTTGTCCATATCGCGAAATGTGCGGCAATCGTGATGGTTATCGCCCTGCTTCTCGAAGTCTTTTTGTTCAATATGAACTTTTTCCGCTCGGCCTCGTTCGATGAGATTTGCCTTGACGACAAGGTCAAACTTGCTCAAACGGAAAACGGGGAGGACTTCCGCATTACCTCGAGGGACAATGTCATCGAGTTCCACAATCTCAATAAGACCATCGAAAACATCTATTTGGGTTTCGATACGGCGCAGGCGGCCCAGAACATAGAGGTCGATATCAAGTTCACCGATGAGGCGCATGAAACCTATTTTTCCACGACGGAATACACCATGGGTGTTCCTACGACGAATGTGGCGACGAATCTACGTGAGAGCCAATACATCTATCTCCAGAGCACGGGGAACATAGAAAGTCTGCGTATCGAAATCGGTGGCGATGATCTCACCTATCCCATTTTGCTCGAAACTCTGAAGATCAATACCCCTCAGCCGTTCGAATTCAATTCTCTGCGCTTCATGCTGACGATGGGTCTTTTGGCGTTGATCTACATCTTCCGACCCAAATCGAGTATCTATCGCTGTCATATCAAGGAGCATCCCCGTAAATCGAAATTCTGTATCGCGTTGGCGACGGGTATAGAAATCGTACTGCTCACGAGTTATCTCTTTTTGGGATCTAATCTCGTCGGTGTCGCTACGTCGAGCTATAACGCTGGATCTTGGGATGGGAAAAGTATCGTCAACGTCTACGAAACCGGCGGCGATAATGCTCAGCAGTATTCCGAATTGGCCAAAGCGATGGCTCATGGCCAGCTTTATCTCGAAGTCGAACCCCCCGAATGGCTTGTGCAGATGGACAACCCCTATGACAAGGGGGCTCGTGATGAGATGCAGAAGCAGACGGGTCAAGCATATCTTTTCGACACGGCCTATTACGAGGGGCATTACTACGTCTATTTCGGCGTGGTTCCCGTCCTCATCTTCTATTTGCCCTTCTATTTGCTGACCGGTGCCAGCTTCCCGACGGCGATCGGTGTGCTCATCTGTTGTATCGCTTTCATATTGGGCTGCACCGCTCTCATGGAGCGTTTCGCCCGGTACCACTTCAAACGGGTCAGTCTCGGTCTGTTTCTTCTGTTGCAGATTCCCCTTGTGTTGTGTTCGGGTGTTCTCTACCTCATAAAGTTTCCGACGTTTTATTCCCTTCCTATCATGATGGCGCTGGCCTTTACGGTGTGGGGGCTTTATTGCTGGGTGCGAGGGCGTGCCTCCGAAAGGGGCGGCGGCTGGTATCTTGCCGGGTCGTTGTGCATGGCGTTGGTCGTCGGCTGTCGTCCGCAGCTCGTCGTCTTTTCCTTGCTGGCGTTTCCCTTGTTCTGGCGGCGCTTTATCACGGAGAAGCATATTCTCACACCTCGGGGAAAGAAGGAATTCGTCTGCCTTCTTGCGCCTTACTTCGTGGTTGCTGCGGGAATCATGTGGTACAACCGAGCCCGTTTCGGTTCGCCGTTGAATTTCGGCGCGAACTACAATCTCACCGTGAACGATATGACGTTACGCGGCTACAACATGGGACGTTTCCTGCCGGCGCTATTCGCCTATTTCCTGCAGACGCCGACCACCACCGGGGTGTTTCCTTGGATTCAGCCGGCACCCTTCGAGACCACCTATATGGGGCAGACCATCAAAGAGGTCACGTTCGGCGGCATTTTCGTCTGCCTGCCCATTCTGTGGATCCTCGCTTTCTCCCGTCGAATCCTGGCGTTTCGTTTCCGTCAACGCTCGACCAACACCATTGCCGGTGTGGTTATCGTCATGTTGGTCTCCGGCGTGGTTGTTGCCTTGCTCGACGCTCAGGCCGCCGGCATCCTCCAGCGCTACTATGCCGACTTCAGTTTTATGTTCCTGGCCGCATCGGTGTTGCTTGCCTTTATCGTCAACGAGGCGATCAAGCCGGACGAATCGGATCACAAGGTGTTTATGCGTATATTGCTCACCGTTGTGGCGATCAGCGTGTGCTATTCGTTGATCCTGTGCTTCGTGCCGGAAACCGGGTGGCTTTCGGATGTGTATCCTTGGGCCTATCAAGGCCTCGTCGAAATGGTCGAATTCTGGACCTGATACCGTTCATCGCCTATAAGATACCCCTGATCCGCCAAGAGACCCATTTACCGAATGAGTTCCGATTTGCCTAAAACTCCACAGAGCCGATGCCTCACGACTGATACAATGGAGAAGCTTGTTTTGAAAGCGAACATTAAGGACGAGAGGAGAGGTATGTCAGAGTTGATCGAAATTCGCTGGCACGCACGGGCTGGCCAAGGTGCGGTTACGGCGGCGAAGCTCGTTGCAGATACAGCGCTTTTGCAGGGCAACTATATTCAGGCCATGCCCGAATATGGACCCGAGCGAACGGGTGCGCCTTTGAAGGCATATACGCGCGTATCAAGTGAGCCCATCGAAGTTCACAACAACATTCAGAATCCCGACATCGTGATCGTATTGGACGACACCTTGCTGGAGTCTTCGGATGTCTGTGAGGGAATGCACGAGGATGGTGTTCTGATTTTCAATACCACCATGTCGGCAGAAGAAGCCCGCGCCGCGGTGAATGCACCTGCGTCCATGAGGGTTGCCGTCGTCGATGCTACGGGCATCGCATTGGCTACCATCAAAAAGGATATGCCAAACACTCCCATCGTAGGCGCTTTGGCCAAGGTCACGGGTCTGTTCCCCGCTGAATTGGTCAAGGAACGTCTCATCATCACCTTTGGTAAGAAGTTCTCTCAGGAAATGATCAACGCCAATCTCGAAAGCGTCGATCGTGCTTATCAGGAGGTGCAGGAGTAATGACCGAATTCAACGGTGAAAACTACGATAACTGGAAGCCGTCTGATTTCCCTACGGGTTATGTATGCCCCGAGGCGGGCACTTCCGTCAATTGCTATACCGGCGGCTGGCGTTCCATGCGTCCCATCTGGGACAAGGAAGCATGCACCAACTGCATGCTCTGCTGGATGTATTGCCCCGACTCTTCCGTTCGGGTAGCCGACGGAGAAATGACGGGTATCGACTTGGATCACTGCAAGGGTTGCGGTGTCTGTGTGAGCGAATGTAAATTCAACGCTTTGGAGCTTATCTCCGAAGCTAAGGCAATCGCCGAGGAAGGGGAGTAGCCATGGCCGAAAAGAAGATGTTTTCCGCTACCGGCAACCAGATGGTTGCAGATGCTATGCGCCAGGTTAACCCTGATGTCATGGCTGCATATCCTATTACCCCTCAGACCACCATCGTCGAAGGCTACGCCAAGTTCGTCGCTGATGGTAAGGTGACGACTGAATACGTGGCGGTCGAGTCGGAGCATTCCGCGCTGTCCGCCTGTATCGGTGCTTCCGCTGCCGGCGCCCGCGTTGCAACGGCTACCAGCTCTCAGGGTCTTGCCTTCATGTGGGAGGAACTCCACATCGCTTCCGGTATGCGTTGTCCCATCGTCATGGCAAACGCCAATCGTGCATTGTCCGCCCCTATCAACATCCACGGTGATCATTCCGACATCATGGGTGCCCGCGATACGGGTTGGATCATCATGTTCGCCGAAACCGCTCAGGAGGCCTACGACAACACGATCATCTCTTTCAAGGTGGCAGAAGATCCCGATGTTTTGCTTCCCGTTCTCACTTCGCTCGATGGCTTCGTGACCACGCACGCTATGGATTGTTGCGTCATGGAAGAGGATCAGGTCGTCAAGGATTACGTCGGCGACTACAAGCCGCTCTACCCCTTGCTCGACACCGATAAGCCGGTTGGTCAGGGCATGTTCGCCACATTGGGCAATGGCTATATGAAGTACAAGCTCACCGAGCGTCGGGCAATCGATGATTCGATGTCCGCCATTGAAAAGCATGGTAAGGAATGGGCTGAAATCACGGGCCGTCCCTTCGATGTTGTCGATTGTTGGGGTACCGAAGATGCCGATTACATCATCGTCGTACTCGGATCTTGCGCCGGCAACGTTCGCTTCCAGGCTCGCCAAATGCGTGCTCAGGGCAAGAAGGTCGGCGTTGTCCGTCCTCGTATCTTCCGTCCGTTCCCTGCAGCTCAGATCGCTGAGGCATGCAAAGGTGCCAAGGCTATCGGCGTTATCGATCGATCCGATTCCTTCGGTTCCCCTCATGCACCTCTCGCTCTCGAAGTACGCGCAGCGCTCTATGAAGCGGGCCTGCAGGTTCCCGTTAGCGATTTCATTGCGGGTCTCGGCGGAGCTGATATCACGCTCGAGCAGATAAGCGAAGCCTTTAGCGATCTTGAGCAACGTGCTCAAGGTGTCGGTACGGGTGCAATCAAGTATCTCGGTATTGAAGAGTAAGGGGGCAACTGATGGCTAACATTAAAGAATTATCTGCACGCCCCGAAGCTCTGGCTCCGGGTCATCGCCTTTGCGGCGGTTGCGGTGCGTCCATCGCGGTTCGTCAAGTCTTGATGGGTCGCAATGATTACGAAGTCGTTTGCGGTTGCGCGACGGGTTGTCTGGAGGTTTCCACCACCATCTTCCCCGATAACGCTTGGAATGTTCCTTTCATTCACAATGCGTTCGCCAACTCGGGTGCAACGATGTCCGGCGTCGAGGCGGCCTTCAAGGGCCTCCAGAGAGCCGGTAAGATTTCCTCTGACAAGAAACTGAAGTTCGTCGCTTTCGGTGGCGATGGTGGTACCTACGATATCGGTCTCCAGTCCCTTTCGGGCGCTATGGAGCGCGGTCATGACCTGGTATACGTCTGCTACGACAACGGTGCTTACATGAACACCGGCATCCAGCGTTCCTCTGCCACGCCGAAGGGTGCTTGGGCTACCACTTCCGAGGTCGGTAAGGTCGAGCAGGGTAAACCTCAGAACCGCAAGGACCTGACTTCCATCTTGGCTGCTCATGGTATTCCCTACGCTGCTCAGGCAAGCGTCGGTCACTGGCGCGACTTGGTCAACAAGGCTGAAAAGGCTATCGCCGTCGACGGTCCTGCTTTCCTGAACATCATGGCTCCCTGTCCTCGTGGCTGGCGTATCGGATCCGACGAGACCACGGAAATCTGTCGTTTGGCGGTCAACTCCAAGTTCTGGCCTTTGTTCGAGGTCGAGAACGGTAAATGGAAGCTGACTCCCGTTCGTGACAAGAATCTCATTCCCGTCGCCGACTTCCTGAAGCCGCAGGGACGTTTCAAGCATCTCTTCAAGCCCGGCAACGAACATCTGCTTGAAGAAATCCAGAACGATGTCGATGCGTACTGGAGCTATCTCGAAGGTCGCGTGGAGGGCTCTAAGGATCTCTAGGATCGACTCCCGCTTCTTTTCAGACTTTATTTATATCCCCCGCGACAAGCAAGGCGTGCCTTCTTGTTGCGGGGGCTTTTTTATGAGGTTCGTCGTTGCCGGGTATGGGGAGGTTGTTCTAGGCTGAAGTCGTGGATAGCGCTATTATGGAACGGTGATATCCCAAGAGAAGGACTTCCATGACTGCAAAATGTAATCTCATCATTGATTCTTGTTCGGATCTACCTTTTGATCTGGTGGACAGGGAAGGTGTTCAGCTTGTCTATTTTCCCTATATCGTCGATTCGCAGGAACGCTCCGATGATTTCTTCCAATCGACGACGGCTCATGATTTCTATCAGTCGATGAGGGATGGCGCCACGCCTTCTACGGCTCAGCTTTCAATGCAAACTCTCGAGCAGGCTTTCGCCGATGCGCTCACAACGGGTGTTCCCACGGTATATCTTTCCTTTTCGAGCGGTCTTTCGGGCAGTTTCGATGCAGCATCGCTGGTACTCGATCGCATCAAGGCCGAACAGCCCGATGCTCCGTTATATGTGGTGGACACCCTACTCGGCTCCACGCCCGAGGGGCTGTTGGTGGCCGAGGCGCTTCGCCAGCGTGATCGCGGCTTGAGTGCCGAAGAGCTGGTCGCGTGGGTGAGCGAAGCACGCTATTTCGTGCATACGATTTTCATGGTGGAGGATTTGGAGTCTCTCCATCGTGGTGGACGCATTCCGGCATCGGTGGCTTTGGTGGGGGAGAAATTGAACCTCAAGCCTCTGCTCTCCTTCGACACGAACGGCTTTCTTTCACTGATCGGTGTTGCGCGTGGTCGCAAGAAGGGCCTGAAGCAGATGGTCGAGTTCTACGTCAAAAACCACGATGATGCCGCATCTGTTCGCATGGTGGCTATGGGTAATGCCGATTGCGCTGACGATACGGGTCGCTTGAAGGAGCTTCTATCGAAAAACGATGAATCCCTTCCGGTTTTGGAAAGCTCCATCGGGCCAACCATCGGAGCTCATGTGGGCCCCGGTATGGTTTCACTTTGTTTCTGGGGAACCGATCGTCGTGGAGGCCTTTCGGTTCCCGATCGTATCGCGAACAAGGTGAAGTCCTCTTGACGATAGACGGAGGAGCGTCGTGTGCGTCTAACTCGCAGAGGATGCTCATCGTCTCCGATACCCTCATGTGATTGGGAGCGCGGTGGGTGGTGCACCCGACGGAAGCGGTCGTTTGTCTTTCTTCTCGATGTTTCTTGACGTAGAGGGTATCCTTGCAGTAATCTATCAAAAAAATGAATACGATCTTCAGGGCGAGGTGCAATTCCTCACTGGCGGTAACGTTGATACGCATACGGTTGCGCGATTCGAAGCCCGCGACCCTGCCATGTAGACGGCAGGTTGATTTGGTTGAAGTCCAAAGCCAACGGTTATAGTCCGGATGGAAGAAGATGATGCGAGAAGAGCATGGTTGTGCGTAAGCTCATCCGTGTGGATCATGCGTATGAAGCCCTGGAATGTGAAAACGTTTCAGGGCTTTTTTGATGCCGATCGGCAGATGTCAACATGATGCTTTCCTGCAGACAGTCAACCCGAAATTGTGTTCACCGATGACTGATGAGGAGGTGTTGTATTTTGACCGATCAGGACTATTACATGGAAATGGCTCTCCATGAAGCACGGCGTGGTGTCGGTTGGGTAAACCCCAATCCATTAGTGGGGGCGGTTATCGTGAAGGACGGGCGCGTGTTGGCTAAAGGCTGGCATACCGCTTTCGGCAGTCTTCATGCGGAACGCGAGGCTCTCGCCCGTTGCACGGAAGACCCCCGTGGTGCCACGATGTATGTGACGCTGGAGCCTTGTTGCCACCAGGGAAAAACGCCGCCGTGCACCCAAGCATTGATAGAGGCGGGTATCGCCCGCGTCGTGGTGGGAGCCTCCGACCCCAATCCCCTTGTCGCCGGCGGAGGAGTGGCAGCTCTTCGTGCTGCGGGTATCGAAGTCGAAGAGGGTGTTTTATCGGAAGAATGTCGGGCTATCAATGAGGTTTTCTTCCACTACATCGAAGCGAAGCGACCATTCGTGATTTTGAAGTACGCCATGACCCTTGACGGAAAGATTGCAACCAGAACGGGTAAATCGCGTTGGATCACATCATCCGAGGCGCGCAAACGCGTCCACGAGGATCGCCATCGATACGCGGCGATCATGGTGGGGGTGAATACGGTTATACAGGATGATCCTTTGCTGACCTGTCGTTTGGATGAATTCGCATCCCCTTCGGCATCGGGTGACGAGGCCGCCGTTTCGGACGGAGATCGTGAGCAGGATGTCTCCGTTGATCGTTTGGAAGAATTGATGGATCGGGAACTCGATGCCGAATTGCTCGCCTACGAACAGGGCCGAGAAGCCCCCGCGTCCTCGGCGGCGTCTACAAGCAACCCCGTACGCATTATTTGCGACACGTCGCTGCGGACTCCACTCGATTCGAGAGTGGTGAAAACGGCCTCGATGGTTCCAACGTATATCGCCACGGCCGAATACGATCCGGACAAGCATATGCCGTATCGTGAGCGCGACTGCGAGATAATCGTTGTCCCCAAGGCCGATGACCATATCGATCTGGAAATACTTATGGAAAAGATCGGCGAGATCGGTATCGACAGCGTGATCGTAGAAGGGGGAGCCGAACTCAACTGGTCGGTTCTCGCCTATGAAGTGGTCGATAAGGTTCAGGTGTATGTCGCTCCCAAGCTCTTCGGTGGCAAGCAGGCTCCTTCGCCGGTTGGTGGCTTCGGAGTTGAGGCGCCACGCTATGCCATCCCTCTTTCCGATCCCAAGGTTACGTTCTACGGTTCCGATATCCTGATCGAATGCGGGGTGGAATAGATGTTCACCGGTATCATCGAAGAAGTGGGACGGGTGAAGTCGGTTCGTGCAGGAAGTCATTCCGCTACGTTGACCATCCAGGCCCATACCGTACTCGAAGATGTTCATCTCGGAGACAGCATCGCAACCGACGGAGTTTGTCTCACGGTTACTTCTTTCTCCAAAGATTCGTTCAGTGCCGATGTGATGCACGAGACGCTTCGGCGCTCGTCTCTCGGGCTTTTGCGGGCGGGTGCCCCTGTCAATCTCGAGCGCGCCATGATGATGGGAGGGCGTTTCGGTGGTCATATCGTTTCCGGACACATCGATGCTACGGGAACCATTGTTTCGATCGAGCGTGATGACAATGCTATCTGGTATACCATTTCCGCTCCTCAGGGTGTGCTGCTTTTCCTTGTTGAGAAAGGTTCCGTCACCATCAACGGGATCAGCCTCACGGTGGCCCGCGTAGGTGAGCGTGATTTCGGTGTGTCCATCATTCCCCATACGGCCGAACAGACCACGCTTGCGCTCAAGCAACGAGGAGATATGGTCAACATCGAAAACGACTGCATCGGTAAGTATGTGCATCGTTTTCTTACCGCGCCTGAGTCCATTGGGACAAACGAGCGAGGTATTCCATCGGCCCCACCCGTTCCGACGGGGCGGGGAGTCGAAATGGGTGGCATTACAGAAGAGTTTTTACGACAGAACGGTTTTTAGGAGGATCTATGTTCGAATTTTCCACGATAGAGGAAGCTCTCGAAGATTTGAGGGCGGGGAAAATCATTCTTTGCACCGACGATCCCGATCGGGAGAACGAAGGCGATTTCATTTGTGCTGCCGAATTCGCAACGACGGAAAACGTCAATTTCATGGCCATGCATGGTAAAGGGCTCATCTGTATGCCCATGAGCATCGATCTGTGTAAGAGCCTGCGCTTTCCCCAGATGGTGACCGACAATACCGACAACCATGAAACGGCATTCACGGTCTCCATTGACCACGTGGATACCACGACGGGCATTTCCGCCGCAGAACGCTCCATTACGGCGATGAAGTGCGTCGAAGAAGGAGTGAAGGCGGAGGATTTCCGCCGTCCGGGTCATATGTTTCCCCTTATGGCAAAGGAAAACGGTGTACTCGAGCGCAATGGGCACACGGAGGCAACGGTCGATCTGATGCGTCTGGCGGGACTCAAGGAGTGTGGTCTGTGTTGTGAAATCATGCGCGAGGACGGCACGATGATGCGCACGCCCGAATTGATCGAATTGGCACAGAAATGGAATCTGAAGTTCATCTCCATCAAGGCTTTGCAGGAGTATCGCAAACAAAACGACGAACTGGTCGAATGTGTCGCAGTTACCAAAATGCCCACCAAGTACGGGAATTTCATGGCGCATGCCTATGTGAATAAACTCAACGGCGAGCATCATGTCGCCTTGGTCAAGGGTGACATTTCGAATGGGGAGGATGTTTTGTGCCGCGTGCACTCCGAATGTCTGACCGGTGATGCCTTTGGCTCCATCCGTTGTGACTGCGGAGATCAATTCGCCGCCGCCATGAGAAAGGTCGAAGAAGAGGGTCGTGGTGTTGTCCTGTACATGAGACAGGAAGGTCGCGGCATCGGTTTGGTCAATAAGTTGCGGGCTTATGAATTGCAGGATCGAGGTATGGATACCTTGGAGGCCAATATCGCTTTGGGCTTCGAAGGAGATCTGCGTGAATACTACATCGGCGCTCAGATTCTGCGCGATCTCGGCGTTCGAACCATGCGCCTTCTCACCAACAATCCTGACAAGGTGTATCAATTATCTGAATTCGGCTTGGAAATCATCGATCGTGTCCCCATCCAGATGCCTGCGACCGATCACGATTTGTTCTACCTGCAGACCAAACAGGAAAAGATGGGGCACCTGCTGAATTATGCTTGATGCCATGGGGACTCTCGGGTCTTGTGCTACATTGCGTTTTCCCCGAAAGACAGATCATTCGGGTTTCATCCTATAGCTATCCACATGAAAGGAACGTACAACTATGAATACATTCGAAGGCAAACTTATCTCATCCGATATCAAGGTCGGAATCGTCGCGGCTCGTTTCAATGAATTCATCACGTCAAAACTACTCTCCGGTGCCATGGACGCACTGGTTCGCCATGACGTCAAGCAGGAGGATGTTGATATCGCCTGGGTGCCCGGCGCATTCGAGATTCCCCTTATCGCATCGAAGATGGCGAAGAGCGGAAAATACGATGCAGTGATCTGCTTGGGGGCGGTCATCCGGGGTACCACCTCTCATTATGACTATGTCTGCTCCGAAGTTTCAAAGGGCATTGCTCACGTTTCGCTCGAGGAGGGGCTGCCGGTTATGTTCGGCGTTCTGACAACCGACACCATCGAACAGGCGATTGAGCGCTCTGGCACGAAAGCGGGTAACAAGGGATTCGATTGCGCCACGTCGGCTATCGAAATGGTGAACCTCATCAAGGAGATAGAAGCATAGGAAAAGCCCATCGTGTTTGCCCCTTCGCTTACGGAAGATCGGGTATCGATGGGAAAGGGGGATCCGTTCGCAAAGAGCGGGTCTCTTTTCGATGGTAGGGTTGCAACGGATGAAAAACGGTTTTTGATTTCGGTAAGGAGACCATGGTGGAATCGGTGACAAGGGGAACGGTTTTCTTCGACTACGATGGAACGTTGCATGACAGCATGCGTATTTACGGCCCCGCTTTCAGGCGGGCCTACGATTGGCTCGTCGAACAGGGTCATGCCCGGCCCCGCTCCTTTTCCGATGATGAAATTCGTCGTTGGTTGGGCTGGACGGTTGAAGACATGTGGACGACCTTCATGCCGGATCTCGAGGAAACGGTGTGGCGAGAGGCGTCGTCGCTGATCGGGAATACGATGAACGACTTGGTGGAGCAGGGTGGCGCCTCGCTGTTTCCCGGCGTCGATGAAATGCTCGCTTCTCTGGTTGATCGTGGTTACGAGTTGGTGTTCCTAAGCAACTGTCGTACGAAGTACCGCGATGAGCATCTTGAAAGGTTCGGTTTATCCCGCTATTTTCGGGAGGCCTATTGTGCGGAACAGTTCGATGAGATTCCCAAATGGCAGATCTATCGACAGATCGCCCGGAACCATCCGCGCCCTCACGTCATGGTGGGGGATCGATTTCATGATATGGAAGTTGCTCTTCATGGGGATATTCCCTCGATCGGATGCGCGTACGGCTTCGGTGATCCGGAGGAGCTGCGAGAAGCGGATATCATCGTGAACACACCGATGAAGATCATGGATGCAGTGAAACAGCTTCTCTGATTCGCTGCAACTTCAAACAACGGAAAATGCGCAAAAGAAATCGGATCTAGAGATCCGATTTCTTTTCATTTTCGCCATCATCAATGAAAAGGAGATAGGTTTCCACCTCAAGGGCGTCGGCAATCTTTTGGATGTTCTTAAGCGAAATACTGCGTTTCCGTCTCTCTACAGCCGAAATATACGTGCGATGTAGTTCACATTTTTCCGCA
>CAJMLT010000014.1 GCA_905214325.1 uncultured bacterium | reverse complement strand
GAAAAAGCCGGTGACGTCGGTATCCGCCAGGGAGCCCGCCACCACCTTCTGCCGCTGTTACCCGACGGCTACTTCGCTGGCGGCGTTTCCCGCGGTGGGGTTGACCGAAGGGGTGATCGTGGTCGATGCCATATCCGGTGTCACCGGGGCCGGACGCAGCGCCAACTCCCGCACGCATTTCTGTTCGGCCAATGAGAATTTCGAGGCATACGGGGTGGCGCGTCATCGCCATACTCCCGAAATCGAACAGATTCTGGGCATCGATGGACGCCTGGTGTTCACGCCGCATCTCGCACCCGCTTCGAGGGGGCTGCTTTCCACGGTGACCATGCAGCTCACCGCTGCTGCACGTGCGGATTTCGACTTGGAAGCACTGCATAAACTCTATACCGAAACGTATGACGCGCACCACTATCCGTTCGTGACGGTGCTGCCTTTGGGGCAGATGCCCAAGACGGCATCGGTCGTGGGCACCAACAACGCCCACATCGGTCTCGCCTTCCACGAAGCCACCGGATCGCTTATCGCGGTGTGTGCTATCGATAATCTCGTGAAGGGAGCCGCGGGGCAGGCCGTTCAATGCGCCAATCTCGTATGCGGATTCCCTCAGACGACCGGTCTTCAGATGACCGCATTACCTGCGTAAAGGATGTATATCGCTATGAATGCAACTGATTTTCTCCATACTGTTCCCTCCGGTGGCGTCACGAGCGCCCAGGGGTTCAAGGCGGGCGGCATCCATGCGGGTTTCCGGCGCAATCCCGAGCGGTTTGATATGGCGCTCGTGGAAGCTGATGAACTGTGTTCGGCTGCTGGCTTGTTCACACAGAATGTCTTTTGTGCCGCTCCCGTCGTCGTGTCCCGTGAACATCTCGATACGCTGGGGTACGGTCTCGCGCGTGCCGTCGTCATCAATTCCGGAAATGCCAACGCGGCCACCGGTCCCGTCGGACTCGAAGTCGCCCGCAAGACGGCGAATATCGTCGCCGATGCGGTGGGCTGTGCTGCCGAAGATGTTTTGGTGGCTTCTACGGGGGTTATCGGGCAGCTTCTGGATATCACGCCGTTCGTCGATGCCGTCCCCACCTTGCATGCACGCTTGGATCGTGCGGGAGGGACGGATGCTGCAAACGCCATCATGACCACCGATACACAGGTCAAAGAAGGAGCCGTTTCCTACGCTTCAGCCGATCCGGTCTACGGGGGAACCACCTTCACCGTCGGCGGTATGGCGAAGGGGTCGGGCATGATCATGCCCGATATGGCCACCATGATCGCGGTCGTCACCACCGATGCCCCCGTGGCACCGGAGGCCCTTCATGCGGCCTTGCGTGCGGCGAGTGCGGTCAGCTTCAATAAGGTGACGGTGGATTCCGATACCTCCACCAACGACACCTGCTTTCTGCTGGCCTCGGGTAAGGCGGCACCCGCCGGCGCGCCGGCCATCCGTCAAAACACGCCCGCATTCGAAGAATTCACTCGGGCGTTGACCGTGGTCTGTCAGGACCTCGCCCGCAAAATGGCCCGTGACGGCGAAGGAGCCACCAAGCTCATCACGGTCACGGTCAAAGGTGCGGCAAGTGCCGAAGACGCTGATAAGGCGGCACGCTCCGTGGCTAATTCGCCCTTGGTGAAAACGGCCGTATTCGGTCACGATGCCAATTGGGGACGTATCGCCATGGCACTCGGGAAAAGCGGCGCATCGTTTGAGCAGAATCGGGTTTCTATCGACATCATGGGTATTCCCGTTTGTCGTGATGGTTTGACCGTGGACTTCAGCGAAGAGGAGGCCCTGCGACGATTCGAGCTTCCGGAAATCACTCTGGAAGCGGATCTCGGTGCGGGTTCGGCTGAAACAACGGTCTGGACGTGCGATTTTTCACATGAATACATCACGATCAATGGAGATTATCGAACATGAAATATGCCAAAGATAGAGGGCAACTCAAGTCATCCAAAACAGCAGAGGTTCTCATAGAGGCCTTCCCTTGGATCAAGAACATAACGGGCAAGACGGTGGTCATCAAATACGGTGGCGCGGCCATGGTGGACGGCAAGCTGCGCGATGCCGTGATGAGCGATATCGTCATGCTCAAGATCATGGGAGCCAATCCCGTCATCGTCCATGGCGGCGGCGCGGCTATCACCGACAACATGCAACGCTGGGGCTTGGATGTGGAGTTCAAACACGGACAGAGGGTCACCACCGATGAAGCCATGGATGTCGTGAAGATGACGCTCATCGGCAAGGTCAACGAAGAGCTGGTCATGTCCATGAACGAACACGGCAATCTGGCCGTGGGAGTGAACGGCACCGATGCGGGTACCATTCTGGCCGAAGCCCGCGATCCCGAACTGGGTCGTGTGGGTAAGGTGGTCGAAGTGAACCCCGAATACCTCAATGCGCTTATCGCTTCGGACTACGTACCCATCATCGCTTCGGTGGGTAAAGGCGTCGATGGCGGTTCCTACAACATCAACGCCGACACCGCCGCGGGAGCCATCGCCTCGGCCATCGGCGCCCACAAGATCATCTTCCTCACCGATGTCGATGGCTTCTACGAGGACTTCAACGACAAGGACACGCTTGTTTCGCGTATGACGCTTTCGGAGATGAAACAGCTCCTCGCCGCGGACAAGGTGAGCAAGGGGATGCTTCCCAAGCTGCAGTCCTGCGTGAGTGCTTTGGAGAACGGTGTGCGCCACGCCTACATCATCAATGGCACCATGCCGCATGCGCTGTTGCTCGAACTGCTTACCTCCGTCGGTGTCGGCACGGTTATCCATGCCGCCGACGAACCACCGAAAAACGAGATGCATCCTTTGGGATTGCTTGCTTCACGTTTGAGCGAAAACCTTTAGAATCATCTGAACACGGAAAGGAATATCATGGGATTCGAAGAAGCAAAGAAGCTCGATGAACGCTTCGTAATGCATACGTTCGCCCGTAAACCCGTCATGCTGGTCGAGGGTTCGGGGATGAAAGTCACTGACGATGAGGGTAACGACTACCTCGACTTCATCGCCGGTATCGGTGTGGACAGCCTCGGTCATTGTCACCCGGCGGTTGTCTCCGCCATCCGGGAGCAGGCCGAAAAGCTCATCCATGTGAGCAACTACTACTACATAGAGAAGCGTGGCGAGGTCGCGAAGATGATCTCCGACATGCTCAACGAGTGCGTGCCGACGTTTTTCCGCGCTCCCTGGCTCACGTTTTTCGGCAACTCGGGCGCCGAAGCGAACGAGTGCGCCATCAAGCTCGCCCGTCTCTATTCGCGCAAGCAGGGCAACGGGGCACAGAAGATCATCACGCTCGACCGCAGTTTTCACGGTCGTACCTTGGCCACGCTTGCCGCAACGGCTCAGCCCGCGAAGCAGGAGGCTTTCAAGCCGTTGCCGGAAGGCTTCATCCACGTACCCATCAATGATCTGAACGCCCTCCATGAAGCGCTGTTCGCCGAGCCCGGTTCGGTATGCGCCATTATGGTCGAGTGTATTCAGGGCGAATCCGGCGTCCATCCCTGCGACGACGACTATCTGTTCGAGGTCGCCAAGCTCGCTCGGCAAAACGGCGCGCTGTTCATCGCCGATGAAGTGCAGACCGGCATCTATCGCTGCGGAACGTATCCGTTCGCCTTCCAGAACGCAGGGGTTACTCCCGACATCATCACGATGGCCAAGGGAATCGCCTCGGGCTTTCCCATGGGTGCATGCGCGGCACGTATCGAAGTCGCCGAAGCGTTCGAGCCGGGTGATCACGGCTCCACGTTCGGAGGAAGCAACCTCGCCATGGCCGCCGCCTACGCTACGTTGTCCACCTTGTCGAAGGGCGGTTTCGCCGCCGACGTCGAGGAGTTGGGTTATTACTTCGGTGAGGCGCTCTCCAAATTGGACGGTGTTACCGAAGTGCGGGGATCCGGCCTGATGATCGGTTGTGACCTGGAAGAGGATATCGATGCCCATCTCGTGGTTGCGGAAGGGCTGAAGGCGGGCTTCCTGCTTAATGCCACCGGCCCCCATACCTTGCGCTTCCTGCCGCCTCTGATCTGTACGACGGTGGAGATCGACGCACTCACCGGTGCGCTTCCCGCCCTCTTCGATGCGGCCCGTGCGTAAGTGGTACGGGTATTCAACGGATAGAGATATAACGTATACATAAGCCTAGGGAAGGAAAGACACATGGCAAAAGATAAAGTGGTTCTCGCATATTCGGGAGGTCTCGATACCTCGGTATGCATCAAATGGCTCCAGATGGAAAAAGATCTCGATGTCATCGCCGTGGTGGGCGAGGTCGGGCAGGAACACGAAGGTCTCGAAGAAGTGAAGGCCAAGGCTCTGCGGACCGGCGCCATCGAGTGTCACGTCGTGGATATGCGCAAGCTGTTCGCCGATGAGTATCTGACCCGCGCGCTTGCTGCCAACGCCCAGTTCGAGAACAAGTACCCTCTCGTTTCGGCGCTCTCCCGTCCGCTGATCTCCAAGTATCTGGTCGATATCGCCCACGAGCACGGTGCGAAATACATCGCCCACGGTTGCACGGGTAAAGGCAACGACCAAGTGCGTTTCGAAACCTCCATTCAAGCGCTCGATCCCGACATCGAGATCATCGCTCCCGTACGTGAGTGGGATCTGAAGACCCGTCAGGACGAAATGGACTGGGCTCAGGCTCACGGCGTCGAGGTTCCCACCACTAAGGCCAAGCCCTATTCCATCGACGACAACCTGTGGGGTCGCGCCATCGAATGTGGCGTTCTGGAGGATCCGATGAATCGTCCTCCTTTGGACATCTACACTATGACCACCGATCCCGAACAGGCTCCGGACGCACCGACGGAGATCGAAATTACCTTCGAGTCGGGTGTTCCCTGCGCTATCGACGGCGAGGAGATGGACTATCTCACCATCATCGAGAAGATGAACGTCATCGCCGGCGACAATGGTTACGGCCGTATCGACATGATCGAAAACCGCATGATCGGCGTCAAGAGCCGTGAGTGCTACGAAGCTCCGGGTGCGTTGGCTCTTATCATGGCGCATCGCGCTTTGGAGGATATGTGCCTCGAGCGTGAGGTGCTGCGCTACAAGCTGCACATCGAACACGACTGGGCCACCCTGGTCTACAACGGTCAGTGGTTCTCGCCTCTCAAACATGCGATGGATGCCTTCTTGGCCACAACCCAGCAGTGCGTCACCGGTCTCGTTCGTTTGAAGTTCTACAAGGGCAACTGTGTCGTGACGGGTCGTAAGAGCGATTTCTCCCTCTATGATTACGGTCTGGCCACCTACGATGCCGCCGATACGTTCAATCATGCGGCGGCCAAGGGCTTCATCGATCTCTACAGCCTGTCTACCAAGGTATGGGCGTCGAACCGTCGCAACCAAGGTAAAACCGATGGTGAAGCCATCGACTAGATGACGGATGCGTATCAATCGACTTTCGGCAAGGGAGTAAATGCAGATGGCTTTATGGTCAGGAAGATTCGAACAGGGTGTCAGCGAATTCACTCAGGAATTCGGGGCATCGCTGCCTATCGATAAGGCGATGTATCGTCAGGATATCGCCGGCTCACGTGCGCATGCTCGCATGTTGGCTGCCCAAGGGGTGATTTCCCGGAAGGATGCGGACGATATCGTTGCCGGACTCACCGCCATCGAGCAGCGTATCGATGAGGGAGACTTCACGTTCGACATCAACGACGAGGACATCCATATGTCCATCGAAAAGGTTCTGACCCAGGCTATCGGCGATGCCGGCGCCCGTCTTCACACGGGTAGGAGCCGCAACGATCAGGTGGTTACCGATACGCGGCTCTACGCCAAGGAATTGGCGCGGGAGCTGCTTGATGCCAACCTGTCGTTTCGTCGTGCGCTTCTGAAGGTGGCCGACGAGACGTTCGGCATCATCTTGCCGGGGTATACGCATATGCAACATGCTCAACCCGTGTTGCTTTCCCATCATTTTCTGGCGTATTTCTGGATGTTCTCCCGTGACTTCACGCGTTTGCGTGCCGCCTTCGATGCTGCGGATATGAATCCGTTGGGATCGGCGGCGCTTGCGGGCACCACCTACCCGCTCGATCGTGCGGCGACCACGGAGGAGTTGGGTTTCGCGGGCATGATCCCCAACTCCCTCGATGCCGTATCCGACCGTGATTTCCTGCTCGATCTCGATTATGCGTGTAGTGTTTCCATGATCCATCTCTCTCGTTTGTGCGAGGAGATCATTCTGTGGTCGACCTCCGAGTTCGGTTTCGTTACGCTCTCCGATGCCTACTCCACCGGATCATCCATCATGCCGCAGAAGAAGAATCCCGATTTCGCCGAGCTGATCCGCGGTAAGTCCGGTCGTGTCGTGGGTGATCTGGTGGCCCTGCTGGTTACCATGAAGTCCCTGCCTTTGGCCTACAACAAGGACCTGCAGGAGGACAAGGAAGGTGTCATCGACGCGGCGAAGACCTTGTATTCGTGCTTGACCTGCGCCGAAGGAATGGTTGCCACCATGAGCTTCAACGAAGATGCCATGATGGTTCAAGCGGGCAGAGGTTACCTCGCCGCAACCGATGTCGCCGACTATCTGGCCAAAAAGGGTATGCCTTTCCGTCGTGCCCATGAGGTCGTAGGGCATCTGGTGCTGCTGTGCGACAAGCGTGGATGCGGCTTGGATGACCTTACTCTCGAAGATTTCAGGGAGCAGAGCGATCTGTTCGAGGAAGACATCACCGAGGTGCTGGATCTGGAGAGCATCGTCGCCGCCCGTAGGACCTACGGGGGAACGGGCCATGATGCGGTGAGGGAACAGATGACCCTTGCGCAGCAGACGCTGACCCGGGATGAACAGGCTACCGCCTAAGAGCACTTATGGTGTTTCGCGCTGCCGTGGCTGGGCGTGATAAAATACCACGGAGTAAATCTATGGAGGTACGATGTCTTCACGCGCTCGTAAGAACAGGCACGGCGTCAAGAAACGCCAACCCTTTTTGAAAGTACTGGTGGTGCTCGCCGTTTTCGCCGTCGTCATGGGCATCGGTGCGGTCGCCGCTTTGGCAGTGGGGTCCATGTGGCTTCAGGATCTGCCCGACTACGAAGATTCTTCGTCGTATAACTACGCGGAGAAAACTAAGGTCTATGCAAGCGATGGTGAAACGCTTCTCGCCGAATTCTATTTGGAAAATCGCGATCCGGTCAAACTCGACGAAATCAGTCCCTACGTGTTGAAGGGGACGGTTGCCACGGAAGATGAGCGTTTCTACGAACATGGCGGTGTCGACCTCGCGGGTATCGCCCGTGCCGTCGTGGTCAACCTGACCGGCACCGGTAAAGAAGGCGCTTCCACCATCACGCAGCAGTTCGTTCGCAACACGGTTTTGGCCGATGAGGCAACCGAGTCCACGCTCAAGCGTAAGGTACGCGAAGCCTACATTTCCATAAAGATCGAGGAAATGTATAGCAAAGACGAGATCCTTCTCATGTATCTCAACACCATCAACTACGGTCAAGGCGCTTACGGAATCGAGGCGGCATCGCGTCTGTATTTCTCGAAGCCCGCGTCCGATCTGACCATAGCCGAAGCGGCGACATTGATCGGCATCCCGCAGTCTCCGACCTACAACAACCCCGTGGATAATCCCACGAATTGTCTGAATCGCCGCAACCTCGTGCTTGACCGCATGCTGTCGAACAACGTCATCACGCAAACGGAATACGATGCGGCGAAAGCCGAGCCCATCGCGCTGTCCATCACGCGCAGCGATTCGCAGGACGGCCTGTATAAGTACAAGTACTTCACCAGCTACGTACGTGACACCCTGCTCGAAACCTATTCGGTCAACGAGGTGTTCAAGGGTGGCATGAAGGTCATCACCACGCTTGATGTCGATATGCAGGATCAGGCGGAACAGTCGGCTGAGAAGAAGCTGAATTCCCTGTCGGACAATCTGGAATTGGCCATGGTCGCCGTCGATCCCGACACGGGCTTCATCAAGGCGCTCATCGGTGGTAGAGACTACGATACCGATGAGTACAACCTTGCCACGCAGGCGAAACGTCAGCCGGGTTCTTCGTTCAAGACCTTCACGCTGCTAGCAGCCTTGGATAAGGGTATTTCCCCTCAGACCAATCTGAATTGTTCCTCGCGGGTAACCATCGGTAACTGGCAGGTGGAAAACTACGGCGGCTCGAATTACGGCACCCGTAGCCTTGCGAGTGCGTTTGCGGTGTCGTCCAATACGGGCTTCGCCGAATTGGTGACCGAGGTGGGAGCATCCAACGTGGTGACGATGGCGCAGAAGTGCGGTATCGAATCACAGCTCGATGCGCTTCCCTCCATCACGTTGGGTACCGAGGAGGTCTCGGTTCGCGAGATGGCTCAGGCCTATGCCACCGTCGCCAACGGAGGGACCAAGCGTGAAGCGGTATGTATCCAGGAAATCTACGATTCGACCGGCGTGCTCATCCATAAGGCGGGCACCACCGGTCTGAAGACGCTCGATACCAAGTTGACGGAGGCGGCCACCGAAATCATGGAGGGAGTCGTCACCAGTGGTACCGGTCGTGGCGCATCTCTCTCGAGCGGTCAGCCCGTCGCCGGTAAAACGGGTACGTCGGAAAACTGGCGCGATAAATGGTTCTGCGGTATCACGCCCCAGCTCTCCGTCGCCATCTGGATAGGTGGTCGCGAAGAGGTGACCATGCCCTCCTCGGTAGCCTGCGACAGTGTGTTCGGCGATTTTGTTGGCCGTGTGTTGTCTGGTCAACCGATCGAGCAATTCCCCAAGGGTGACGGCGAACTCCAGTACACTACCACCAATATCGGTCACGGATCGGGCGGTACAGGACAGGATCAGCAGACCATCACCTCCGAAGGCGAGGCTCCTGCTGCAACCACTCCCACGACTCCCGAAACCGGCGGTAGCGGTACGGTCGATAACGGCGGAAGTTCCGGTAGCGGTGGTTCCGGCGGCAGTGGTGAAACCGGTGGTGGATCGGGTGAGTCCGGCGGCGGTTCGGACACAGGGGGCTCCGGAGGATCCGGTGGTGGTGGATCGGGTACCATAACCCATTCCGTCGCCCGATGGGTGAGAGCCGCTTAGCGGCGACGACCCCGCAGTGTGGATATATGCTGACTTTGAAAGGAACTTATGAAAAAGCGCATTCTCATAGCAATTACTCTTTGTGCGACCTGCCTCGTTCTCTTGGTTGGTTGCGCTTCGTCGGCGACTCCGGCCGATGATGAACAGACGAAGAACCGTCAATATATGGCGTCGGTTAATCAGATCATGGAAAAGATCGACACGCAGATGGTCGATTTCTCCACTGCGGTCAAAGGCGGCGAAGTCATCTCCTTGTCATCACAGCTTACTTCGGTAAGCGAAAACGTTGATGCGCTCAAGGCGCTCACGGTGCCCGATGCGATGAAGGATACGCACGCGCTCTACGTCAAAGGGGCGGAGGAGTTGCAGACGACCCTGAAACTCTACGTGCAGCTTTATCAGGATGTCGCCGCTCCGGCGAGTGGTTCGTTCGATTATTCGACCTACGCTTCGCGTCTCGATGAGGTGAAGGTTCACTACGATGCCGGCATCCAGGCGCTCAAAGATGCGGATACCAAGGTCTCTGAAGCATAAGATCGTATAAAGCCTGATACGAAATCCGAAGCGGCCATCCTTACAGCGGTGGCCGCTTTTGTCAGTTCGAGGTCGCAGGTGACTTCGTCGGTTCACGAAAATGAGGATACATGGATACGGTACAAGATGAGATGCAGGTAACGCCGTCGCCGCTTGTCGGCAAAGCGGACAAGCGCGACAACGATGCGATCGAGTTGCTGGCACCTGCGGGTAATATGGCCTGTTTGCACGCTGCCGTTGCAGCGGGGGCGGATGCGGTGTATTTGGGCGTCGATCGATTCAACGCGCGTCAAGGTGCCGATAATTTCACGCTTGAAACGCTTCCGCAGGCATGCGACTATGCGCATATGCGGGGTGTGCGGGTCTATCTGACGCTCAATATCGTCATCCTCCCTTCGGAACTACCCGACGCGATGGAGCTGATGCGGCAGGCGTACAGGGCGGGTGTCGATGCTTTCATCGTGCAGGATATCGGTCTGGCTGCCGAAATCGCACGCACCATCCCGTCGGTGGGCATACACATCTCAACCCAGATGAACACGCACGATATCGATGGCATCCACGCCGGTGCCGCTCTGGGGGCCGACAGGGTCACCTTGGCACGGGAGCTTTCTCTCGATGAGATCGCCCGGCTTTGCGCTGAAGCGCGGGCGGTGGGAATGGATGTCGAAATCTTCGCCCACGGTGCGTTATGCGTCTGCTATTCGGGTCAATGCTTCATGTCTTCATTGATAGGGGGCCGCTCGGCCAACCGCGGCCGTTGTGCCCAGGCATGCCGTTTGCCCTACACGCTTCACAACAAGGCTTTGCGTAAGTCCCTGGAGGCGCCGGGTGAGCATCTGCTGTCGCCGAAGGATCTTTGCACGATCGATCTTCTTCCCGAACTGATCGATGCGGGAGTCACCTCGTTCAAGATCGAGGGTCGCATGAAGTCCCCCGAATACGTGAAGGCGGTCGTCGGCGTGTATCGCTCGGTTCTCGATCGGGCGTTGGCTCTCCGTGCGGAGCGTGAACGGGCCGAGGTGGATTGTGGGGCTGTGGAACTTCCCGTGGGCGAGCCCTTGTCTCCCCGTGCGACGGACAAGGAAAAGCAGGTGCTCTCCGAAGCGTTTTCCCGTGGCTTCACCACAGCCTACATCGAAGGGGAGCGCGGCAACGATATCATGAGCTACCAACGTCCCAACAACCGAGGTGTTTTCGTCGGCCGTGTGACGGATGCCCATGACGGTGTGGTGCGGATTGCTCTCGATGAGCCGATCAATGAAAACGATCTCATAGAGTTTTGGACCAACCGGGGTCATTTTACCCACGAGGTGAAGTCTCCCCGTTATTCCAAGCAGGGTGATCTCCTCATCGATATGGCGCGCGCCGTGGGTAAGGGCGACCGTGTATTCCGCGTGCGTAACGCAACTGCGGCTTTCGTCGACGATGAAAGGGAGCCACGCGTGCCCATCACGGGATCTATCGTGATGCACGAGGGGAGCCCGATCACCTTGTGTTTCATCACGCTCGATGGTGCCCACAGCGTCGAGGTCACGGGAGGGATTGTCGAGGCGGCGCGGACGAAAGCGGTTTCATCCGAAGAGGTGCGTGAGCATGTGGACCGCTTGGGTTCCTCTCCGTTCGTTCTGCATGACCTGGATATCGATCTCGACGAAGGGGTGGGTATCGGCTTTTCCGCTTTGCATAAGTTGAGAGCACGCGCAGCCGAGGAGTTGCAGGAAGATATGTTGGCTTCATATCATGCACGCGCTCTGCAGCGAGTCCCCGAACGTTCTTTCACCCCACCTCGGCGCAAAGGTTCCTGCAAGGTGGTGGCGCTTGCCACCAACCCGGCATGCGCCCGCGCCGCCAAACGTGCAGGTGCCGATGCCATCTATGTGCCGGTATTGAATTATCGTCGCGGAGAAGCCGTCATCGCGGGTCAGGTGTCGGGTACCGCCGAGCAGGCCGGCTATCCCAAACAGATCGTTCCCTGTCTACCTACGGTCTCCCGTCTCATCGACGCCGATCAGCGAAACGGAGTCGATATCTGGGCGAAAGTGCGTGAGGGTAAGCCCGTTTTCGTCGAGAACATGGGGCAACTGCTCCACGCAAGCGAGATGGGTGCGCTCGTGGAGGTGGGCCCCCACGTTCCCGTAACCAACCGTCTCGATCTGCAGACCATGGCCGATTTCGGCGTTGAACGCATCTGGCTTTCGCCCGAGCTCTCCCTCGTTCAAATAGAGGAATTGGGACAGATGAGCCCCGTCGGTTTGGGGCTTACCATCATGGGAGCCAACGAGATGATGGTGACCGAGCATTGCCTTCTGATGAGTCAGGGACCCTGCAATCGCGATTGCAGGAACTGCGCCCGCCGCAAGAGCCCTCACTACCTGAAGGATCGCAAAGGGTACGAAATGCCGATTCTGACCGACTGTACAGGCCGCAGTCATCTCTACAATGCCGTTTCGCTCGACATCGCGCACGAAGCCCCGGCTCTTATCAGGGCGGGCGTTTCGGCCTTTATGGTGGACACCACGTTGATGAATGTCGCGGAGGTTTCCAAGAAGGTCGCTCGCGCCGTCCGCGCTCGTGACATCGCCCTGAAAACAGGTGACAGCGTTTCCAAGGCCGAGGACACGACGTCCGGGCATCTGTTCCGTGGTGTGTGCTAGAATCACCACGATATGAGAGAAGAGGAAGTTATGATTTCACCTGAAGAGCAGTTTCACATCATCCAATCGGGCGCGGCTCAGATCATCCCCGAAGAGGCTCTGATGGAAAAACTCAGGCGTGGCACACCGCTCAACATCAAGTTGGGTGTGGACCCCACGGCGCCCGATCTGCATCTCGGCCATGCGGTTCCGTTGCGTAAATTGCGTGCCTTTCAGGATTTGGGTCACCGGGTCACGCTTATCATCGGTGACGGTACGGCCCTCATCGGCGATCCTTCCGGGCGTAATTCCACCCGCCCCCCGCTGACTTCGGCTCAGATCGCGGATAACGCCAAGACCTATGTCGATCAGGCTTATAAAATTCTGGATGAAGGCAAAACCACACTGCGCTTCAATTCGGAATGGCTGATGAAACTCGACCTCGAAGGTCTTTTGAAGTTAGCTTCCAACTTCACGGTCGCCCGTATTCTCGAGCGCGATGACTTCCATAACCGCTATACCGGCAACCTTCCCATCAGCGTTCACGAATTCCTCTATCCCATCATGCAGGCATACGATAGCGTATGCATCGATGCCGATGTCGAACTCGGCGGTACCGACCAGCTATTCAATCTTCTTGCCGGCCGCGAATTGATGGAGAAGATGGGCAAAGAGCCCCAGGTCTGTCTCACGCTTCCTTTGCTCGAAGGTACCGATGGCGTGCAGAAGATGTCGAAGAGCTACGGCAATTACGTGGGTTTGACCGACGATCCTTCGGATATGTTCGGTAAAATCATGTCCATTCCCGATGCCTTGATGGTCAAATACTATCGTTTGGCCTCCACGCTTTCCGTCGATGAGATCGATGCGGTGGAAAAGGGTCTTGCCGATGAGACCATCCATCCCAATCGCTGCAAGCGCGACCTTGCGCAAAACATCGTCGCCGCCTACTACGACGAAGATGCCGCACGTGAGGCGGAAGCCGCTTTCGATCGCCTGTTCAAGCAGCATGATGTTCCCGACGATATCCCCACATTCGCGGCGGATCTTACTCCCAACGATGAGGGGAAGGTCTATTTCGCAAAGCTCATCGCCGATGCCGGAATGGCTCAATCGGTAGGTGAAGCGCGTCGCCTGATCGACGGCGGTGGAGTCAAGATCAACGGTGAAGCCCTATCCGCGAAAACCTACAACGTCGATCCGTCTCTGCTCGAGGGAGCCGTCGTTCAGGTGGGCAAGCGCAAGTTCATGCGTCTTGCCTGATGAACGTATCACGACGCGGATAGAAAGAAGAACGTGGATCCCTTTGCATTCATCACGATCGTGACGTTGCTCGCCGGCATGGGCGGTACGGGGCTGGGCGGTATCGTCGGAGCCCTTTTCCGAAGCGAATCGAATCGCACCGTCAGCCTGCTGTTGAGCTTGGCCGGCGGTATCATGCTCTCCATCGTCTGTTTCGATCTTCTGGTCGAAGGGTTGAATGCCGGCAGACAGGTGGATGAGACCTTCGCCATTTTCTTTTTGGGTGCTGCGGTCATCGTCGGCGTTGCCCTCGTTGCAGCTCTGAACAGGATCATCGATTCGCGGACGCGTCGTGAGGTTCCTCATGTCTCCACCGCCGATCATCCGGCAACTCATGACGATCTGGACGAGTTGATCCACGCCGATCATCTGGCGCAGCATCGACTCGAAAGCGCGTCGCGGGCCACGCTGTTCGTGGCGGGTGTCGTCATGGCGTGCGCCATCGCTCTCCACAACGTTCCCGAGGGAATGACGATAGGGGCGAGTTACGCTTCCCAACAAGATCTGCTTGCCGGGTCGGCGCTGGTGCTGGCCGTTCTCATAGGCTTGCATAATATCCCCGAAGGCATGGCGGTTGCCGTACCGCTGATCAGCGGGGGAATGAAGCGACACCGCGCTGTTTTGGTGACGGCGCTCAGTGGTCTGCCTACGGTGCTCGGGGCCTGGTTCGGATTCTGGCTGGGGGATATAGGCCCTCTGGGGCTCTGCATGAGTTTGGGTCTGGCGTCGGGAGCCATGCTCTACGTCGTGTTCGGTGAGATCATTCCGCAGGCGGTACTGATGTACCGTTCGAAATTGCCGGCCTATTTCGTTGTCGGCGGCATCCTGCTGGGTATGCTCATCATCTTCGTTTGAAGGAAACGCACCCCTTGCCCCTTGTCTTTTCCCTCGGTTGGTTTTCCGGGTTCGGTGCCGTTCGATCACCGATATATCCCTCACCCTTTCCCACTCCTTCGGGTTGACTCCTTTCTTCGTCGGCGTATCCGTCTCGCCACCTGCGGACGGCGGTGATCTTTCTCTGACTTCCCTGTTGGTTGAGCCTGGAAGGGTGAAGAGGGAAAACGCCGGTGCCACCTATCGCATCGGGTACAATGCGTGAGGTAACACCCTTGTACGGGTGGTTACGGTCAGTATGGGTTAACGGATGAAACCGTTTGGTTTCGAAATCCGTTATACGAAATGTTTTTCGGGCGCGGTGATAGACGAAGGAAGCGTGGAGCCTTTCGAAAGGGCTCTATTTCGCCTATCAGCGAAAGGCATTCGCAACATAGTTGCATACCGGATGGGCGATTGCCCTTCCCGTGAAAGGATGCGCGCCTTTATGGGTTATCTGAAAGAAGGATCGAGCGGCGGTAAGCATCGCCTTGGTTCGTTCGTGCTGTATTGCCTCATCATCTGTTCGGTGGTTTTCGTCTTCTGGGGGAGCGCTGCTCATCGCGCGTTCGCCGATGACTTCACTCCCGCCGCAACGGATTGGGCCGATGCCGCGCAGGAGCAGCCGGCCGGCTATCAGGAAGAAGACGATCGGGTACTTATTTCGGATGCCGAAGGTTTCGCCTGGTTCGCCAAGCAGGTCAATGAGGGCACTACCTATGTGGGAAAGTACGTATCCCTTCAATCCGACATCGACTTGGAAAACAGAACCTGGACTCCCATCGGCGATGGGCTGTTCGGCTTCACACCGTTTTCCGGCGTGTTCGACGGTATGGGCCATTCCGTTTCTCATCTCGTCGTGAGTACGGATAGCTCCTGGGCGACCTGTTCGCTGTTCGGGGTCGTGCAGGACGGCACCATCAAAAACGTGCATGTCGATTCCGGCACCATCACCAATCCCTCCGGAGATGCCGCCGGTATCGTTACCGCGTTCTATGGCGACAACGCAACGATATCTTCCTGTTCCACCGGCGGTGATCTTTCCATCACGGGGAAGAATATCGCGGGTATCGTCAGTCGGGCGTATGCCGCTGAAAACACGGTCGAAGACTGCGTCAACAATGCAGCGCTCACCTCCACCGCCAAGGTCGGGGGAATAGTGAACCTCAATAACACGGGAGTAAGCGCGCGTATAACGAACTGCGTCAACAATGCAGCGCTCACCGGGCAGTATGCAGGCGGCATCATTGCTTACGGAAACGCCGGTGTTACCGTGTCCGGTTGCCGGAATACGGGGGCCGTCACTTCTTCGAGCGGGGATTCCTCCAACGACGATGCCGGTGGTATCGTCGGTTTCGCCACCGGTGACGGTGCGTGGATACAGGATTGCTCGAATGCCGGCGTCATCACCGCCAAAGGCAACGCGGGCGGCATCGCGGGTATCATCACCATGTCGTATTCCCTTACCCGCTGCGAGAACACGGGTGCCGTCGTTTCGCAGACGGCGTCCGCCGGTGGTATCGTCGGTAGCGACGCTCATGGGAGCATCGTGGACTGCGCGAACGCCTCCGCCGTCACGGGTGTTCAGGCAGGCGGTGTCGCGGGTGTTCTGCAAGCGAAGGGTGTCATGGAGAACTGTCGCGGTGGGGCCGATGTCATTTCGGGCTCGAAGGCCGCAGGGCGACTTATCGCCACTGCGGACACCGGTGGCACGGCCTCGCTTACTTCGGGAGACGATATACGCCTTTCCATCGACGATGAGAGCGGCGACTCCTATGCCGATGGCTTGGCCGCTATCGGTAGCGCATCGCGTTGTTCGGTCATCGTCGAATCGGGAACCTTAAACGGTGTACCCGGAGTTGGTGGGGCCAGCGTCTATATAACCTTCCAGGAGGGGGCGGACGCTCCCGATATAGCCGCAACCATAGCGCTCGATTCCCTTGCACGCTGCCAGGTGGTATCCTCCAGCGCCAACACCACTCCCGGAATCTGGCGTCTCAACAGAAGCTTCGACTCCGTGGAAACGACGACGGAAGCCACCTGTGAACAAGATGGCGTGCGAACCTATTCCTATGGCACCGATACGATAATGAACCTGACGACTCCCCGGAAAACCGAGGATGCGCTTGAATGTCAGGTTGCCCTCTCCAATCAGCAGGCTCACGTTTTAACTCAAAGTGCCATCGATAAGTTCTACTTCGACATCTATATTCCCGATGGGTTGACGTTGGCCACCTCTCAGGTGGGTGACGTACAGAACGGCTCTTCGTATGTACATCTGAATACGGCGACAACCGGCGCAGCGCAGACGACCGTGGTCACGAAGGCACCCGATGGCAATCTGCTGCATGTCTCCGCCGATGAATTCTACCGCCGCGATGGTTCGGGCAATATCTACGACGGTACCGGCGCATATGACAAGCAGTCGCTTTCGGATCGCCTGCAGCCTCCCACGTGGACGGAAGCCCGCGTGGCGGATTCGACCTTCACGTTCACCTTCACCGTGCAGGTCGAGGAGGATGCCGATATCGATGCGCTCATGGGTCAGCTGAAAACGTCGATCAGTTGGGATGGCGCAGGCTGCAGCATCGATGACTCCGGCAACTACGTAACCCCCGACGACTCTCTGACCATCGATGGACGGACTTCTCCGGGGGGCCTGACCTATAAAGACACGGTCACCTACGGTACGGTGACGCAGGGTGTATCGGTATTTTCCAATGCGGCAGCGGGTGTGTTCACGCAGAAAAACATCGACGACCTTTATTTCGACATCTATATTCCCGATGGTTTGGAATATCAAGACGGCCTCATTATGGAGGCGAAGGCGCCCTCCGCATCGCAGACGACGGTTGCCACGAAGATGCCCGAGGGTAATCTGTTACATATAGCCGCCGGTGAATTCTACCGCCGCGACGGTTCGGGTAATATCTACGACGGCACCGGTGCCTATGCGAAGGAGTCGCTCGCGGACCGTTTGAGCGGTAGGACCACGACCAGCTGGAATGACACCAAGGTGAAGCAAGCCGACTTCACCACTACATTCCTGCTCGCTCCCACCGAGGGAACGAAGCCCACCGACGAGCTTTTCGGTCAGGTCAAGGTGACCATGAGCTGGGACGGCGTGGGTTGCAGCATCGATGCGGCGGGTAACTACCTCACCCCCGAAAAGTCAGTTACGGTTTTCGCCGCGCAACCGGAAACCCGCAAAACGGTTACCGTTGACGAAGTCATACCCGCATCGGGTCATCACTGGAGCGCGGAGAGCGTGGTGAAGGAACCCACTTGTGCACAGACGGGTATCCGCCGTTCCACCTGTACGTCATGTGATGCCATGAGGGATACACCCATTCCAACCAATGACGCCCATCTCTACAGCAGCGATGGGTCCACCTTCGATGTCGTCGAAACCGTGCGTGAGCCCGTAGTGGGTGAAGTGGGGATTCGCTCCTCCCATTGTTCGGTCTGTCATGCCACGCAGACGCACTACTACAGCGTCCTCCATCACGAGACGAACAGCACTTCGACGGTGGACGATGTGGAAGTGATTAACACGACGCGTGATACCCCCATGTTGCTAGAACTCAATCCTTTGGCCGACGAAGCGAATCGTACGTTCGTCGGGTGGTGCGGCGATAAGGAATTGACCCAACCGGTGACCGAAGTGAGCGTTTTGGGTTCTGCGACCGTCTACGCCCATTGGTTGCAGAAGGAGGTGCCGGTCGACCCTGAAGGCCCGGATGAGCCGGATCCCTCGCAGCCGAATACCCCCGAATCCCCGTCTGTGGGATCGGATGCCGCTTCAAGTGGCGGTGGCACGAACGGCAGTGTTGCCGATTCGTACATTCCGTCCACAGGTGACGGGGTGGGGATGCTTGTTTTCGCTGTCGTGTCGGTGGCAATCGGTGCGGTGCTTGTAGCGATGTCGGCACTGCGGCGCAGCAGGGATGGGCGTTAGCGCTCTTTCACCACAAGACGTATGATCAGGCACGCGATGCCGCACAGGATGCCACCGATGGGCCAGGGCAGCCAGAAGAACAGCGTGGCGCCGCTGGGTTCCCATCCGGACATGCCGGAGGAAGGTGCCCCTTCGAGCCCGAGAGGCACGAAAAGCAGGAGAAGCGCGATGATGGTGGCGACAAGCATGATGATGCCGCAGACCGCGCCGCTTATCTTGCCTACTCGTTTTTCAGCGGTGATAGCCGCGCGTTGATGCGGGTCTTCTATGGCTGCGATCTGCTCGTCACTTAAGTATTGTGACAGCGTTTCGGTGGCCTCCCGGTTGTATTCCACCAAATTCAGGCGCCCATGCATGATGCCGAAACGGACGAAGAGCCACACGCCGCAGGCGATGAGGGCCAGAAACACCGCCACCACCTCGTTTTCGTAAGAGGTGTCGGCGAATGCGACCATGAGGGAAATGCCCACGAGGATGAACCCGATTCCACCGACGATGCCACGTCCCAGCGCCTTACCCGATTCGTCATGCTGGCTTTGCGTGTAGAAGTCGGGGATGTGGGGATGGGCTTTCACGAAGCGGTCGTGTTCCATGCTCGCCGGAATGATGAAGGCGAGCCCGATCAATATACCTGCCAATACGGCTATCGCCGAGGGGCCTTCCGACGAAGGGGCATGGATACCGCTGTTCGAGCCGCCCCCGATCCAGGCTTCTAGGGCCATACAGGCAGCTATGCCCATCAGGATGGAAAAGACACCCGTGGCTATTCTCCATGCGAACGATCTCATGTGTTCGTCGTAGCCGAATACGTCTTCTTTGATGACGGCTTCGTGGCCGGGTATCGTGTTTTCGGGGTGCGCATCTCCTTCAAGGGGCGATTGGTCCTTGCCGCGCACATCGCCTTTGACGAGATCGTCCAGCGTGCATCCGAAAATGTCACATATCTTGATGAGTTTATCCATCTCCGGATAGGCGCGCTGTGCTTCCCATTTCGTTACGGATTGCCGGGAAACCCCCAAGAGCAAAGCAAGTTGTTCTTGGGTCATATTGCGCGACGCGCGGAGGTATTGAAGATTGTCGCGGAAACTCATGGGAGAACCTTTCTTCTGTGGTGGTCGTTGGATGTTCCGTGCTTTCAATCTTGCGTGAGCACGGAAGGCGAATCCACCAACCGAGGGTTTCATTATAGGCAACCGGAAGGCGCCCGGAGGTTGCAAACCCCCGATCAGGCGGCTGTTTTTTGAAATGAGACCGATTTTCCATGGTGCCGATTAAGAAAGAGCGGCGCTCGTCCGTCAGGTGAGGAAGGCTTCGAAGAGGGGGGAATGCCGGGCGCACTTGCCCGGTATACGTTGATGCAGAGGCAGCGGAGGGGGAAGAGGGGATAAGCAACGAACCCCTCACGGGCGTGAAGGGTTCGTTGTTGGTGTGGGTTGTCGAGGTTGCCGTGCCGCTCGGCTCAAAGCGTCAGTCTCGTCGGTACCGACGTATCGCCGTTGCGGCTGCAAGGGTTACTGCTGCACCGAGGGCGACAGCCAAAGGCACGGTGGGAAGGGTGGCGTCACCCGTTTTGGCAAGCATCGTAGCGGAGGCATCCGATGTTGTTTGCGCGTCCGATGTCGTATCCGTCGTGCCGGGGTCGGGCGTGGGAGTGGGTATGGGCGGGTTCGGTGTGTCCGTTGCGTCTCCCGGTTGATCGACCGTTTCCGCCGCCGTTGCGCTGAACACGCGATAAGGTGCATTCTGCGATCCCGCCAACACGTAGAAAGACCCGCGATATGCTGTGGCGCTCGGAGTGAGCAGGGCTTGCCATGAAGCGCGCTTCCCGTAGGCCGTGGGCGCGGTCGCGCCTTCCGAGAGCAGATAGGTGTCGGCCGTGCCATCATTGCTTTCGGCTCCTGCCAGCATGAATCCGTCTTTCAAGGCACCCGAAGCATAGGCCAGCTGACCGGTTTGTTTGGTGAGGGATGAAAAGTCCAGTCTCGTGGTGGTGAAGGTGGTGTCGGCATTACGTGTGGACGGATCGGTGGACAACGTGGCGGGGCTGACCAACTGAGCACCGGAAACCCCACCCATCTGATAAGTACTCGAAGAACCGCTCGATACCAAAAATGATCCATCGTGGTAACTCACCTGTGGCTTGACGGTGCCTTCGACAAGTTCACCGACCTTGATCAGTTGTTTCTGATCGAAGTCGATGCGACGGATGGACTTGCTGGTTCCGTTGGTCGTCGTGGTTCCGGATGTTTCCTTGGCAACACCGCCGATCAAGTAGGCGTTTTCACCGTCACCGGTAAGCGTTGCTGCAAAGGGACGGTTCTCGTCTGTGGCTCCGGTGAAGGTGAAGTCAAGGGCCTCCCACGTGTCCTCGGTGGTGTAGCGGGCGAACATGGTGTGGCCCGACTCGTCGAACATCTGCATGAGAAGCGCACCGTCGATCGTGGTGCCCGAGACATCGACGGGATTCGTCGTCAGGCCGTGGCTGCTCATGAGTTCGGCCGGAAGGGGAACCTGCTCCCATGTCTGCCGTTCGGGGAGGTAGCGCAGTATATGGTCTGTTTCCGTATATCCGTATATCGAAGTCGAAGGCAGGCAGTACAGGTTGGAATCGAATCCGACGAGCGACCAAGCGGACCACGTGTCCACTTCGGAGGGAAGGGGTAGGTCGACGGTGTCATAGTAGTCAACGTCCGTTCGAGCACCCAGGTCGGCGCGATGCTTCGCCTGTTTGCCATTACCGTTCGTGACGGTGATCGTTGTTTGGCCTCCGATGAATCCGGCGGGTTTTTCAACCTGCAGTTCGGTGTCGGTGGAGGAAAGAATCGGTGCCGACGCATCGCCTAATTTCACCGTTGAAGCGCCGGCGAGGAAATATCCGCGCACGGTGACGCTATCGTCGTTGTTTTTCACTTCGGTAATGGCGGGGCCCGGATCGGTGGCACCGTCGACGGTCGAGTATCCGCCCGTCGAACACAGGTTGGCATAGTCGGCCGTCGGTATGGATGCCCCCTTCACCAGGGCGGCCAGACGCGCTGCCTTATCCGCCTTGGTCGTGGTGTCATCCGCTACGGATACGCTGTCGCTGCCGGCGAGAACCGTTGCCGCACCTGCGACGGCGGGGGAGGCCATGGATGTTCCCTGCATGTAGGTGTAGGGAACCAATTCACTGCCGAAGCCGATGCTGTCCACGATCATGGTTCCATCGATGGGTGACCCCGTTTGCGTGACACCTCCTACCATGGATAGCCCGTTGACCGCATAAAGAATCCTGATCTGGAAATTCTGCCAATCGGTGTTTTCGGGTATCGCGCCATAAAAGCCACCCCAGGAGTCGCCACCTATACCGAAGCTCCCCGAACGCGCCGGTGTGTACCATTTGGCTTGTCCTGACGCCGGATCTATTTCGGTGGTTTTCACCATGACGACAGCGGAGGCGATTCCCAGCGTGGTCAATCCGTCTGTGGTGTAGCGCATGCTCAAGTAGGAGGGTTTTTCCGCCAGTCCTGAAAGATCGAGTGCGTTGTTTTGACTGGTTACCATTTTGTATGTGTCGGTGGACGAAAAGGGAAGGGCGAGGGCGCCGTCACCGTCGAAACTCTTGCTGTTGGTCACCGATTGACCCTCGTCGAAGGTGAGAGCGTTTGCGTCTAAGCCCGTCGTGGCGTGGCTTCGGCTGTCGAAGCTTTGATATAACGTGGCATCATTATCGCCCTCGGCGAGGTAGCAGGGATCGGCCGCCGAATAGGTGGAAAGAATTCCGGATCCCGGTGCCATCACGTCGGTCGTCGTTGCGCCGTACTGCGAGAAGTTGGACATCGCACCTGTCGGATCGAGGGAGTTGACCACTACGACATAAGGATTTTCGGCCATCGTCGTGGCCGTGCTGTTGGCGGCGTCGTTGTCGAAGGCCGAGTTGCCCGATGAGAAGATGCTGGTGACTCCCTGCTGACCGATGGCCGTTACGGCGAGATCGACGGAACGGTACAACCCCTGTCCCAATACCCATGAGTTGTTCGTCACTTTCACGTCCACTCCCGCTTCGCAGGCGCGTTTCACATAGTCGAGGCAGCCGAGCATTCCGGCGAGGGTGTCATTGTGGCGTGCGGACATGATCTGTGCGTTAGGTGCCAGGCCGGATATCCCCGAACCGTTCCACGCCGCACCGACGGTGCCCGCCACGTGCGTTCCGTGAAAATTGCTGATACCCGTTGTGGAGGTGATGTTCTGTTCGTGGTTGGCAGCGGCGGCGAAACCATGGTCGTCTTCCTTGCCGGTGGTCTTCAGCTCGGGAAACGAACTGCCATCCCAGAGAACGGGTGCGAGATCGGGGTTGGTTTCATCGACACCATTGTCGATGACGGCGACGATGACTTTGTTCAAATCGGACGCAGCCGCGCTATTGTCCCAGCCGGCATATCCCATGTCGATGGCATTCTGTGCTGAAATGCCGCCCATGGAACCGTCGTTGGAAAAGCCCCATACGAAGCGGTTGAGATCGGGAGCCGCCGCATTCGTATCCGAACCGAAGACGATGTTTTCCGCAATCGAGGCGCCGGTGCCTTCACCGGTCCCCGGCGTGTTCGCCGTGGAGTCATCGGCTGTGATCGATGAGATCGGCGTCGTCACAGCGGTGGTGGAGCCGTCAGGGGAGGCGGCGGAGTCGAGGGACGGTTGTGTCGTCGTTTCCGTGGCGGCGTCGGCCAGTAGGTCGGCGGTGACTTCGGCTGCGCGTTGGGTCTGTTCGTCGTCGACGTTTCGGATGAGGGCGTTGGGCTCGGCGAAAGCGACGCGCGGGTCGGTTTTCAATTCGGCTATGATTTCCGCGGTCGTTTTGGATTCATTCCGCACGAGCACCAAGCGTCCATTCGCGCCTCGTGAAGTGTCGGATGCTGAGAGCGATCGGGTCGAGAAGGCGGATGCCGAAGCCTCGGTCGACTCTTCTTTGCCGAGCGATTCCTTCGCGGCTTGTGCGTCGATGGCCATGAGGCTCTCCGCCCCGTCGACGAGGGAGCTACCGAAGGAGAAGATCGCCGCCCTCTCGTCTATGACGTAGGCGATGGCTTCATGTTCCACGTATGAGCCGGATTCGAGCGCGGCAAGCGCTTCCGATGGCGCGGCGGCATCGGACGAGGTGGTGTCGGCGAAGGCTGACAGGGAGGGGAAGGCCAAGGAGAGAGATAGTACGATACAGAGAAGCACCCTCGAAAAAAGAGGAAGGTATCGATGGTGTTGCATGGAGGAATGACAGGCCTGCCTCATGGGGACCCCTTTGCTTTTCGGATTATCAACGTAATGCCCCAAGAGCATACCCGTCTTTCGCGATCACGGTGTGCTTGATCAGGCGCGGGAGCAACGAATGATACGCTACGCGTAACGGGTGGGTCGTTTGTCGTTTTGCGATGTCGATAGGACGTACCGAAACGAGTGGTGTGGCCACAAGTGCGATACGTTGCACGGACGGATGTTCTTTCCGCTTATCGTTGTCGCTATCCGGGAGGGAGGATTCGGTTATCTGGCGCTCAGTGTCGCCAATGATTCGATGAACGCCCGATACATCGCATTCGGCGGGATCTGTCCTCGGCCCATATCGGCGGTGCGCAGGCTACAGTCGATACGGATGGTCGTGTTGGCTATATTCGTTTCGGCGCACAGCGATGTTCCCGTTTCTGCGGATGTGTTGTAGTACACGTAAACCGGTGTATTGTCGGCGGTGTATACCACGTCGATGATCGCATGGGTGCCCCCTTGTTCTTCGTGTCGGGCATCGGTGGTGCTGACGAAGTCGTGGCGCCCTTCGAGGGTGGACAGGTCGACGGTTCCTTCTTCGGCTAAGATGACCAGAACGCTGTGGAGGGCATCGTCGGTTCCGGTGGTGAAGGCGGCTGCAAACGTATCTTGGAGGGATGGATGGGATTCAAGGTAGGTGCCCGCATCGATCTCGGATAACCCGACGGGAAGGCGATAGTCGAATGCGTCTTGGTAGGTGTAGGTCGATTCGGACTCATGCGTTTCGAAGGGGGTTTTCGTGAAGGTATAGACGGTTTTCACGGTGGCTCCCCCGGCTGTGTCACTCATGGTGAGTGTCATGGTGTCGCCTTCGACGGAAGCCGTTGCAGACGTTGCTCCGTTCGAGATGAGGTTGATTTCGCCGGGTGTGGCGATCGTCCATTTCATCGTGGGGACGGTGGTGGCGCTGCCTGCGTGGGAACTTATCACCATGGTGCAGGTTCCATCGGCGTTGAGGGTCGGCTGGAAGGACGAGCGTCGGAGGACTTCATCCTGGTAGATATCTCCCAACTGGTAATCGGTTGTGGTTGCACCGGTGGTGACGGAGACGCTTTCCGTGGTATAGATTCCCGTGTAGTAGGAGGTGGCATCGTTTTCCGGATGCCAGAGTGATCTGATCGACGAAAGAGAGTCGAGGAACTTCTGATAGGTTTCATCGTTCGGGAGTGTTTCGGTGTTGGTCTGTTCGTTCCATGTGCTGCACCCGATGGATACGATCTGTCCGGCGGCGACCGTTTCGGCGCAGATGAACGACGTGTTCTTATCGGTGCAGCGGAATACGTAGACCGGCAGGCCGTCTTCGTTGTCGATGACATCGATGACGGTCAGACTTTCACCTTGCTGTTTGTAGTAGTTGGTGAGCCCCATCACGAATTGAGCGCGATCGGTGGGGGTGGACAACGACGCTTGGATCGGGGCCGCATCGATGGCTATGGTTAGCATTCCGGTTTCGGAATCGCTGATCTTATCGATGAAGGACCCGATGCCGACTTCGGCGTATTCGGGATGCGAATCCCGATAGGCGGCGGCATCGTCTTCGACATAGCCGGGGATGACATCATAGGCGAACATGCCCGTCTGTTCGAAGATGACGGGTTCACTCGTGGGCGAAGCTTGTTTTTGCTGTGAGCAACCACCGAGCAGCCCTGCTGCGGTGAGGGCTATGAGGAATATGGCCGCTACAAGCAGTGAGGTCGGTTTCGTCTTGAATCGTTCGATCATGATGATCTCCTTAGGCGATGATGGTTCCCATGGTACGGAACAAACAGCAACAAGGGTGTCACAAACGAATATATTTTCGATAATTCCAACTTCTTTGTACAGCTCGATCTTTTTCGCATAAGCCGAGGTGGCATGCGTTTTTCTCCGAGTCGATACTCAACGGTTTCTTGATATGCTTATGATACGCACCCTGATTGCGCGGGCGAAGTGATACTATCTCAAGTAGCGTCGCTTTATGTACTGTGATCTGCAGTGCAGTCAAAATAGGTTGAAACATATCCATACGTCATAAGGTTTGCGCGTGATATTCGGGGGTGCAAAAAGGGCGCAGGGGGAAGAACCCATCCTGCGATACGAGAAGGCATTGGCGCAAGCCGGCCGAGATGTTTCTATGCTCGTCCGCGCCCATGATCTCCTTCCTCTCTACGTCAGCCCCAACTTCGAGCGTGTATTCGGTATTCCCACGCAGCGTATCATCGACGACATAGAGGCTCTCTACCGTTTGATGTCTTCTCAATCGCGCGCGGACGCGAAGCGTTTGATCGAAGTCTGGCGAGGCGACGAACCCTTGAGCTTCGATTTTTCCTTTCTGCCCGATGGGGCCGAAGAGGAAGGGTATGAACGTTGCACCATAACCCCGGTCGAAGCGGGAAGTGCCTTCTTCGTCGTATTCAACGACATTTCGCAGGAGCATCGGCGCCTCGTCGAACTCGACCGCCAACTTCACGAAGCGACCGATGAAGCCACCGTCAAAGCCGATTTCCTGAACAATATGAGCCACGAGATCCGTACGCCTCTGAATGGTATCTTGGGTTTGCTCGATCTCGCACGGGATCGATGCGGTGGCGATCGGGAGCTTGCCGAAAACCTCGAACAAGCGGGGGAATTGGGAAAGTATCTGCTCTCTCTGGTCAACGACATTCTGGATATGAGTCGTATCGAATCGAACAAGGTGGAGCTTGAGCACGTTCCCTTCGATATAGGCTCGTTCGCCCGTGATCTGACTTCCATGTTCGAGGGTACGGCTCAGAGCAAATCCATCACCTACACCGTCGAACTACAGGACTGCGTGAATCGCTATCTTCTGGGCGACCGCCTGCGCTTGTCGCAGGTGATCGCGAATATCGTTTCCAATGCGCTGAAGTTCACCCCCGAAGGTGGTGAGGTCTCGGTGGTCATCAAGGAGATGTATCACCGGGAAGACACGGTGAGGGTCATGATCCGCGTGCGTGATACGGGTAAAGGCATGAGCCCTCAGTTTCTGGGTCGTATCTTCCGTCCGTTCGAACAGGAGAGTGTCGGTATCGCCGGCAAATATGGCGGAAGCGGTTTGGGTATGGCCATCGCGGATAGTCTGGTGCGACTCATGCAGGGCGAAATCATCGTCGACAGTGACTTGGGTAAGGGAAGCGAATTTTCCGTTTACATTCCCTTCGCCATCGCGACCGACTATGAACCCGTCGCCGATGACGGCAACGAACGGGAAGCCCGTTTTTCGGTGGCCAATCGCCCGATTCGTCCGGCGCTCCTTGCGTTTCTGGAAGCTCAGGCCGATATCGAAAAAGATTCTCCGCTCGACCTGAAGCAGGAGGCGCGGACGTTTATTGTCGAAGCGCGTGGTGGCGATGACGAAGAGGTCTTGGAAGATGGCCTTTCTCCCGATGCGGAAGGAGAGGCCTTCTATCAGGGAATGCGTATTCTGGTCGCGGAAGACAACAAGGTCAACATGAAAATCCTGCGTACCGTTTTGTCCAAGCGCGGTGCGGAGGTCGAAAACGCCCGTGACGGCAAGGAAGCGGTCGAGCTGTATAAAAGCCACGATGGGCGCTACTACGATTTCATTCTGATGGATATCCAGATGCCGAATATGGACGGATGGGAAGCCACTCGGCAAATCCGTGCGTATGAGGAAACGACGGGCGAACACGCCATCATCATCGCCTTGAGTGCCAATGCCTACGTGGAAGACGTGCGTCATTCCAAGGAGATGGGCATGGATGGACACATTGGCAAGCCCATCGATTTCGATCGTTTGGAAACGTTGTTACGGAGCCTGTCGGCACCGCAGAGCATATAGGAAGGGTGTCATCATGATCGTCGAACAATCACAGAATATCGTAAAGGAAATCAGCAAGGTACTGGTAGGTAAGCGTCAGGTCATCGAAAAGGTGATCATGGCCATCTACGCCGGAGGTCATGTGCTGCTCGAAGACTATCCCGGTGTCGGTAAAACCACGCTCGCCATCGGGGTTTCGAAAGTGCTCGACCTCGATTTCAAACGTATTCAGTTCACCCCCGATACCATGCCTTCCGACATCATGGGCTTTTCCATGTACGATAAGGAAACCGCCACTTTGCGCTTCACGATGGGGGCGGTCGATTGCAATCTGTTGCTGGGTGACGAAATCAACCGTACCAGCGCCAAGACCCAGTCGGCATTGCTCGAGGTTATGGAAGAACTTTCGGTTACGGTCGACGGGGTTACCCACAAGGTCCCCCGGCCTTTTATCTGTATCGCGACGCAGAATCCCGTTGGGTCTGCGGGCACGCAACCTCTTCCCGATTCTCAGCTCGACCGTTTCATGGTGCGTTTGAGTATCGGCTATCCCACCACGACCGACCAGATGGATATCATCCGCGCCCATCGCTACGATAGCGCGCTCGACGATGTGCGTCCCATGATCAGCCGTGACGATCTGCTGGCCGTACAGAACTATCTGGACTCGGTCGTGCTGTCCGATCCGGTGTTGTTGTACCTGACCAGTTTGTGCGAGGAAACCCGTCATGTCGATTTGGTCGAGCTGGGCGTCAGCCCCCGTGGTATCATCGCGCTCTCCCGTATGGCGCGCGCATGTGCCGTTTTGCGCGATCGCGATTATGTCACCCCCGAAGACGTGCGGGGAGGTGTTCGTCGATGTGTGCGCTCACCGTTTGGTTCTCCGTCCGCAGGCGCGCATCGAATCGGTTACCGCTCAGGACATCTGTCAGATGGTTGTGGAGCGCGTGCAGCCGCCCGTCATGGGTGCTATCTCCGGCGCACGGTCTTAAGAGACGGGCTCGGGCGTGTTACGTTTCCGTGTGGCATATATAGCAGCATTCGTTATATCTCTGGTGGTGTTCATCGGGGTCGGCACCCCGTTGGCATTGTCCTTTCTGGTACTTTTGATTCTCATGTTCGTCGTCGCCGTGGTGATGCCGACCCTCATGGAAGCCCATACGCGTTTTTCCTTCGTTCTCAAGCCGGGGTGTCAGGTGGGGCAGGACTTGGATCTATCCATCGAGGTCGAACGCCCCCGTTTTCTGCCGACGGGGCGCATGGACGGCGAACTCGTATGTCGCAATACCATGCGAGGGGAATCCTTCACCGTTCCCCTCGAATTGAGCGCGACCAGATTGGGTAAGGCGCGTTTTTCGTTGCCGCTCGATACCGATGCCTGCGGAAAGTTCGACATCTCCATCGATGGTCTGTGGCTCTATGATCCCTTCGCCTTGTTTCGCCGCAGAAAGCATATCGGCTTCAGTGCTTCGTATACGGTGTATCCGCAGTTGATCGATCTGATGGTCGTACTCGAGCGTGCGCCGCGATCCGCTTCTGCGGGAATCACCTACGATCCTCATCGACGGGGACAGGATAAAACCGAAACCTTCGAAATCCGTGACTATCAGATAACGGACTCCCTGCGTTCGGTTCATTGGAAGCTGTCGACCAAGCTTGATCGTATGGTGGTTCGCGAGGCCAGTCATCCCTCGAACTACGATATCCTGGTTTTGGTCGATATGGGTAATCGGTTCGCACGGACGAATGCCCGTGTGTCCGATGCCGTTCTCGTCGGCGTGCTCGATTTGACGGCATCCATCAGTTTCGATCTGCGTCGTCGTGGCCTCGGGCATAACATCGCCTTGCGCGACGGCGACCATGTTGCCGATTTCATGGTGGATACGCCGATGAGCTATTCTTCGGCGCTCGATCTACTGGTGAGCACGCCTATTGCGGACACGATGGGCGTCGATGTCAATCTGTTCGAATGGTACTGCCGGGAACATGCCTTCACCAAGACCATCGTGATAACCGCCGATATGAATCAGGCGGCATTCACCGAAATGGCACGCATGGTCGATCTGAGTGTCATCTATGCGGCTGACGTCGGCGAAACGGCGGTCGACGAATCTACCACCTATTCTCTTATCGGTATCCCCGTCGATGATTTGCGCACCAGCGTTCGAAACGTGGTGATCTGATCATGGCGCGGTGGTATGGAACAGATGAGCGTTCACACTCCATCGATGATCGGAAGACATCGTCCGGATCCGCTTCCTCGGGCACGTACGATGTCGATTCGAAGCGTCGGGGGCGTTTCGCCGCTTCCCAGCCGGTGGTGTTGAGCGAGATTTTTTCCGATGATAAACATCGCATGCCGCTCCGTTTGCAGCATTCGCTTTCCACTGTCCTGATCACGTGGCTTTTCATCGTCTCCTTGACGTTGAGCTTCAGCGAATGTGTTTCTCTCTCCGCTTCGCTCGTCTTTGCCGTGGTGGCCTGTGTGGTGGCGGCGATAGTGCAGGTCTGTTCCTTGAACGGTGTGAGTAACTTCGTTCTTCGTCTGGTCGGTATCGCCACACTGCTGCTCAATGCGCTTGCGGCTTTGCTTCTGCCTTCCTTCAGAGCGGGACTGTTCTCCTTCTGCAATCAGCTCATCATGCGTTTCGATGATGTCTTCAATGCCTACGTGCCTCTTTTTCCTGCCGCTTCGTCTGCGGGTGGGGATTGGGTGTTCTCCGTTTTGATGGGTATTCTGCTCGCCTTCTGCATTTGGGAATTGTTGGCGAACCGTTTGATCGTGATTCTCACCATCGTCGTCTTCGCGCTGAGCGGTATGGCCTGTTGGCTCGATACGGGAGAAAACGTGCTTGCCGTTGCTTTGTCGGTGGCCGCGTGGTTTGCTTCCTGGCGCCTTATTTTGGGAAATCGACTGGTTCGCATTTCGTCCGTTATCTCTGCGGTGCTTCTTTCCGTGGTATTCGTCGGTGTGGCTATCGGGGTCTCCTCTCTCTATCAGCCTTCGCAGGTGACAAACCAGGTACGTGGCGCTTTTATCGCCGGAGTCGATACGCTGCGTTATGGCGACGACTCTCTTCCCGAAGGTGATCTATCCACAGCGGCGTCCCTTTCGGCTTCCGATGAGGCGCGTTTGGATGTGGCGTATCGGGGCTCCCGTACCGATGATCTATATCTTCGCGGATTCGTGGGGGCCGATCTGACCTCGACCACATGGATGCCTCTGTCCCATAGTTCCTATGAAGGGACGTGGACGGGGATGTATTCGTGGTTGAATGCGCGGGATTTCGACCCGCAGGCGCAACGTGCGGCTTTCGATGACGAAGTGGATGCCCGCATGAACACTACGACCCCGACGACACCGGTTGATATTCAGGTGACGGGAGCGGATCGGAAGTATGTTTATGCTCCTACGACGACGCGTACGCTTACCGGCGCATCGGTCGATGACGCGATCGACGGCCCCTTGTGGGCTTTGGGTCTGCGTGGTCCCGATTCGTATTCTCTCCAAGTGGATGAGGTCGTCTCTTCGGCTGATTCGGTGGTCACGCCTTCGTGGTTGCTTGCGACCGATACGGGAGAAGACGACACGGTTTCGTATAGTGGCAGCGAAGCGGTCTATCGTGCGTTCGTCTACGAGAACTATCTCGGCTTGAGCGATGAGGACCGCGCCCTTATGGAGAAGCTGTTCTACGATCGAACAACCTGGAATGTGGAAGATCCTTCCGCTTCGGTGGTTATATCCCGTGTGCGCGTCATGCTCTCAACCTTGGCGACCTATACCGATACGCCGCAAAATGTTCCGGCCGGCGTTGATTTCGCATCATGGTTCCTCGAAGGGCAACGCGAAGGCAATTCGGCCTATTTCGCCACCGCCGCCGTGCTCGCCTTTCGTGAGCAAGGTATTCCCGCCCGCTACGTGGAGGGATATCGGGCTTCCGTCACCGATGCAACCCCCGGCGAGGACGGTGTGGAGCACCTCTCTCTGACGTCGGCGGATGCCCATGCCTGGGTCGAGGTGTATCTGGACGGCATAGGCTGGAGTCCCGTCGAAGTCAGCCCCGGTTTCTATCGGCAGCCCTATAGGGCCGATACCATCATCGAGGTGAATCAGAATACGGCAGACGAATCGTCATCGAATTCCGAACCCGCAGGGGCTCTCGGTGGCGACGTCGATACGTCACAGACCGACGACGAGAACGACGGTTCGCCCGTGATGCGCATAGCAGTACACATACTGTTCATCCTTGCGGCGTTGGTCGTGGTGCTTGCCGCGGTTTTTGCGGGATTGGAGATCCGTCGCAACAGGAAGCGCACGCGCCTGCTTGCCGATGGTCGGTCGGATGATCAGAATGTTGCGGTTCCCGCTCTCTACGATCAATTGACACTCATGGCCGAAGCGGCAGGTGTCGCCTTCGACCCTGCCCGTCCCCGTGACGGAGCCGAGGGCTTTTCCCGCGTATTCTCCTCGGTGACAACCGAAGAATATGAGCGTATCATCGAACTGGTGCAGAGGTCCGTTTTCGGACGTAAGATCCTCAAGCCGTTTGAAATGCGTGCGTTACGTAGTTTCAATGTGCGAATAGTAGACGACATGCGCCCCCCTTCGGGTTTGAAGGAAAAACTTCTTTGGCGCTATCGCTATCTGCGATAAAGGAGGTCTTACGATGAAGGACGATCGGGTTTCAAAATTCCCCTTGCCAAGAAGGAACTTCGCCAAGTTCGTTATCGCAGGTGTCGTCGCGGCTTCATGCGCGGTAACCGTGTTTGCCTTCGCCGCGCAAATGGATTCGGGTAGATTCGACCCGAGCAGCTTCATGGGACGCTCCATAGGCATGCAGGCGAACCCCGAGTTCAATGCCGCCTATGACGTTGCCGATCAGTCTCAGTCCGGCCAGGCCAATATGAACAAGAATCAGGGCGACCAGGACAGTCAGCAGCCGAGTCTCGATCAGGTGCAAGCGGCGGACTTTCAACAAGATGATGCATCGGGCAGTGGTGCTTTGCGGGTGACCGATGGAGATGCCGATATGTCCATCATCACCAACGGTGGTGGGGGATCGGCATCGAACAATGGCGGTATCGCCGGTCCCGTTATCGACGGTGACGGGACGGGTGGCGGTGGCGCCGGCGGCGATGAGGGTGGCGGCGGAGGAGGCGCAACGAGCCCGGACTCACCGGAGGGTATACCCAATGCGGGTGATACTCCGACATTTTCAGACGACAAGATTCCCGATGATGGTGGCACAAAGCCGTCGGTGACGTTGGATCTATTCAATGATACCGTCGGTGGTGATACCACCTATTCGATTACCCCTCTTTATAGTGGAGAGGCTCTCAAGGGGAATTCCGGCGAAGAAGATGGCTATCGTCTTATCTGCGGCGCCTTCATGTACGTGTATTTCAGTGGTGACGACAATAGGTACCGTCTCTCACGATTCGATGATCATTTCAGGGTAATGAACTATACCTATGACACGGGAGAATCCGGTGTGGGCTATCCGTCGTCGCTTAATGAGAATTCGGATACGATCACCATGGAATTCGGATTTTGGCTCGATCCTTCATCTGCAACGCCGGATGCCACAGGCAGCCTCACCTTCGATATATACGATTATCGAATAATGGCGCTCATGGACGAACAGACCGGCCAGTATACGGATGCACCTGCAGCCTCCATGTTCGGGACCACCCCCGGGTTCTTCAATGAGGGCGATACGGTCGATTTGACCTCTCTGAGTGAGCAGAAGAAGCCCGTCATGGACGAAGCAACGGGAGCTATCGTCAGTTTGTTCACCGGCTGGATCGACGACAATGGGTCCGAATCGTTTTTCTCCACGTATACTCCGTCGAAGAAAGGTCTTACCCTTCTGTCCCCTGCACCCTATAACGTCATCCCCGACGGGTATGTTCTGAAGATGGTCTACGATTCTTTTTACGAGAAGGATTGGGTCACTCTCGTAGCCTGCCCGGATGTCGAGGATATCGTGATTCCGGATGGGACACAAAACATCTTCGGCTGGCTCCCCGAGCCGGGGTCGGTGAAAACGCTGACCATACCTGCCTCTTTGCAGGGTCTCTCAAATGATTGGGATACGCTATGCGCCGTTGAAAACGCCGTCTCCGACGAATATATCGTGAAAGCGGGGAACACATCCTATTCGGTTGAGAATCACCTGTTGATCAATGAGTATCTTGATGAATGGGGGTTTGAGCCGACCACGTATAGGGATGTCGTAGGTATTCCGACGACGCTTCAGGAAATCACCATTCCCCAATCGATCAACGGTACCGTTACTTTCCCAACTCAAAACGCGCTCGACAAGATAATCTTCGAGGGGTCCGCTTGTGAAAGCGAGTATCTTGATATATCCGTACTGCAGGCCGGCACCACCATCGTGGTTCCGACTTCGAGTTTCACTACGTGCTCATCACAGTGGAGCGCAGAAATAGCCTGCGGGGCCATCATCCTCGAATCCTCCGATCCAACGGATCCCGATGAGCCCGATGCGACTACCTACTTCGAACTGTCCGCCGACAAGACGACCC
>CAJMLT010000013.1 GCA_905214325.1 uncultured bacterium | reverse complement strand
TGCTTCCGGTAGGCGAGGGTCAGGCGGGCTTCGACGAGCCGGTGGGTTCCTATGGGGAATTCGTCTCTCCCTACAAAGAGCATGCCGACGCAGCAGCTCGTGCTTCCTCTCCGACACGTGTTTCCGGCCTCGATCAGCTGTTCACTCCTACGACGGAGCCTCTTTCGCCCGTAGGCGGGGAATCCGCTTCGACCATGGATCCCTATACGGCCTATGAAAGCAACGACACGGCCTTCAGTCGGGTCGCTCCACGCGGATTGAGTGTGATCAAGCCTATCGGGTATCAAGACGTGGAAGGTATCGCCCGTTCGGTGCGTGCCGGTGATGTCGTGGTCTTGTCCCTGCGTGTCACCAATGCCGATCTTTCCAAGCGTGTTCTCGATTTCTCGTTCGGGGTTGCCTCCGCTCTCGATGCCCGTGTCGAATGTGTGGCCGAGAAGGTGTTCATCGTCGCCCGTGGCGGCGAGTTGAATCTGGAGGAAAAGCACCGCCTTCATCAGCAGGGAATTCTGTAAGCATGTCCGCTAGAAAACGAACAGGGAGGAATCTCACGTGAGCTTCGCCACTATCCTCGTATCTCTTGCCGATACCTATAGCCTTTTGATTTTCGTCTACGTCATGATGTCGTGGTTCCCCTTCGGGGAAGGTATTCTGAGCGACGTCTACAACGCGTTGGCGAGAATCTGTGATCCATTTCTCAATTTGTTCAAGAGGTTCATTCCTCCTATTGGAGGAATGGTGGACATAACACCCATCATCGCATTGTTTGTGTTACAGTTGGGTGTACGGCTACTCGTATCGCTGTTTTAGCTAGTCAACCCATGTTTTAAGAGGGGAAAATTATGGCAATTACTTCAAATGACATTCAAAACCAGAGTTTCAAGATCGAGCGTAGGGGCTATGATGTCGATGAGGTTGATGTCTTTTTGGAGCGGGTCGCTTCCGAGCTCGATTCCATGAACGATGAGATCGCTCAGCTTCGCGCCCAGCTTGCCGAAGCGCAGCGCGATACGCAGCAAGCTCCCCACACTTCGCAAAACGTCCCCTCCGTTGATGCGGTTGCCCTGGCGCAGAAAGATGCCCGTATCGTGGAGTTGGAAAACAGGTTGAAGGAGCGCAAAAGCGAAGATTCCGCTATCGCCCAGGCACTTATCATCGCACAGCGCACCGGTGATGAAATTGTTTCCAAGGCGAAAACCGAAGCCGAGCAGACACGGGTCAATGCCGAAGAGGAGGCCAAGCGCATCCTCGATAAGGCGAATGTCGAAAAGCAGAAAGTCGTCGATCGTATCAGCGAGCTCAATGCCAGCCGCGAATCGGTCCGTGAGCAGTATCAGGACCTCCTGAAGGAGTTTATCGGTTCCGCCACCAAGCGCCTTACCGAAATCGGGGGAGACATCACCGAAGATCTCTCACTTCCCACGCCTTCGACATCCGATATCGGTTCGTCTTCGACGGCTGCCCAATGGACACCCAGTCCCTCCACGGCCACCTACACCACTCCTACGGTGTCGCCGGTGGTATCGGCCCCGGCTACCCCCAAGCCCTCTCAGGCTTCCAAGGATCTTTCCGGTTACGGCGATGCCGATGACTCGTTTTCCTTCGATGAGGTGGACTAGCGTCCAAGGCTTCAAAACGGATTTCCGATCGGCACCCGATGGGTGCCGATTTTTTTGTGTAGCGAAGCGGATGGTACGGACGGCATCGTTCAATGATTTCGGTTGTGCGTGCGTTTTCGTTGCGTTTGCACCACCACCCCTTGCCCGATCGGGGCTGAGGGGTGAGGGATGCGAAAGAAGGTAAGTGGGTCTGTAAGCCGGGTTCTGTAGTCGACAACCATTTATCTCGATTGCGCGTCGCCGCACAACTCTAGCACGCAACCCGAACGCACGGAAAGGCAGCCGTATCGCGTTCCTATTTGCGCTTGCTTCAGATGGGGTTTACCAAGCCACGCCGTTGCCGACGCGCTGGTGCGCTCTTACCGCACCGTTTCAGCTTTTCCCTTTAAGGGGGAGTTTTCTTTTCTGTGGCACTGTCCGTCGGGTTTCCCCGCCCAGCCGTTAGCTGGCATCTTGCCTTTTGAAGCCCGGACTTTCCTCACGTGAACCACGCGCGGTTGTCCGACCCACTCCGTGTGCTATTCTAGCAAACAATTGTGGAGATGATCGGGGAGGTATCATGACGAGATGTTTATTGGTAGGTGCAGCCCCCTCTGAGGGGAGGGGCCTGCGTTTCGTGCTGGATACGCTTGATTTCGATGTCATTATCGCCGTTGACGGCGGGTATGGAACCCTGCTCGATCTCGGCTTCGTCCCCGATGCCGCTTTCGGTGATTTCGACTCTCTCGGATATACGCCCGATGAAGGAATCGTGTCGGCTTTCGACACCCATAAGGATTTCACCGATATGGATTGGGCCCTCAACTATGCCTTCGAGCACGCCTTCGACGACGTGGTGATCTGTGACGCTTTCGTCGGTCGTCTCGATCATACATTGGGTAACATGCAACTGCTGGTACAGGCGGCGAGGCGCGGTCAGAAGGTATGGGGTGTCTCCGATGAAGAGGTGATCGTCGCCCTTGTCGGTCCGGGCCCCTTCTCCCGTCTCTCCTTCGATACCGGTGCGAGAGGGACGCTGTCGGTGCTTTCCCACAGCGATGTGGCTTCGGGTGTGAGAGAGGAAGGATTGGAATACTCTCTTGGCGATGCCACGGTTATCAATCATGTCGTGTGGGGCGTCTCCAACGAGCTCGTTGCTTCGCCGGCGCATATTTCTCTGGAACAGGGTTCTTTGTGGGTACTGTTCCCCCTGTCCGAATTACCCCGCGCCCACTATGGTGTTTTCTAGATCGTAGGCGTTTTCGTTTCATAGCGGACTTTCTTGTGCATGGCGAAGGCAGCCGGCATGGTCGTTTGCCGCTCTTTTTCGCTCACCCCCGCTTCATTCGAGTAGAATGAACGTATACATACGGGGAGCTGTTCGTCGACAACGGCTGAGAGGGAGTAATGACTCCGACCCGCTGAACCTGATATGGATAATGCCAACGAAGGGAGATCTATGACGCAGATCGACGCTGCGCGTGCCGGCACCATTACACCTGCTATGGAGGCCGTTGCCGCGAAAGAACATCGGGACCCGGAGGAAATCCGTGCTGCGGTAGCCAAGGGAACCATCGCCATTCCGGCCAACATCAATCACGTAAATCTTGACCCCGAAGGGGTGGGTTCGGGCTTGCGTACCAAGGTGAATGTCAATTTGGGCATCTCGGGCGATCTTATCGACGAGGAGGCGGAGTTCGCAAAAGTGCGCGTGGCGCTTGAGCTGGGTGCCGAAGGCATTATGGACCTGAGCAACCATGGCAAAACACGCCAGTTCCGGCGTCGGCTGATAGAGATGTCTCCCGCCATGATCGGCACCGTCCCCCTCTATGACGCTATCGGCTATCTTGAAAAGCCTCTGATCGACATTACGGTGGATGATTTCTTGGAAGTGGTGCGCGTTCATGCGCGCGACGGTGTGGATTTCGTGACGATACATGCGGGAATGAACCGTCGGGTAATCGATTCCTTCAAGGAAACGGGGCGCCTGACCAATATCGTCAGTCGCGGCGGATCCCTTATTTTCGCTTGGATGGAAGCGACGGGTAACGAAAATCCCTTTTATGAATACTACGACGAAGTTCTCGCCATTCTCCATGAATACGATGTGACCATCAGTATCGGGGATGCCATGCGCCCCGGTTCCACCTACGATGCCAGCGATGCCTCACAGATCGCCGAGCTTATCGAGATAGGCAAACTCACCAAGCGTGCCTGGGATGCGGGTGTGCAGGTGATGGTCGAAGGCCCCGGTCATATGGCGCTCGACGAAATAGAGGCGAACATGAAGCTGCAGAAGCGCCTCTGTCATGATGCACCCTTCTACGTGCTCGGCCCGCTGGTGAGCGATTGCGCGCCCGGATATGACCACATCACCGCCGCCATCGGCGGAGCGCTCGCGGCGGCGAGTGGCGCCGACTTCCTCTGCTACGGCACGCCGGCCGAACATTTGCGTCTGCCCGATGTGAATGACGTCCGCGAAGGGCTGGTCGCCACCAAAATCGCCGCGCACGCCGCCGATATCGCCAAGGGAATTCCCCACGCACGTGATATCGACAACCGCATGAGCGATGCCCGCCGCCGTGTTGATTGGGAAGAGATGTTCGAGCTGGCCATCGACCCGGTCAAGCCGCGTCGCTATTTCGAAAGCGCCCCTCCGTCGACGGAGGGGACCTGCACCATGTGCGGAAAAATGTGTGCGATGCGCACGGTGAACAACATCATGGATGGTTTGACCGTAGATCTTGGTAAGGAGTAGGGCTCATGGATCTCGAACATCAGATTTCACAATCACTCGATCAGGTGCGTGCAACCACCCCGATCGTTCACAGTATCACCAACAACGTCACCATCAATGATTGCGCGAATGCCCTGTTGGCCATAGGGGCAAGCCCCATCATGGGCGACGAGGTCAAAGATGTCGTGGAGATAACGACGATATGCAACAGCTTGGTCATCAATATAGGCACCCTATGCGATTCGACGGTCGAGGCCATGTTCGGTGCCGGTCGTCGGGCAAGTGAATTGAATCATCCCATCGTGCTCGATCCGGTAGGGGCGGGCGCCTCTTCCATGCGTACCGAAACGGCGGGGCGTATTCTCGATGAGCTCGAGGTGAGTGTTGTACGCGGCAATATGAGTGAGATCAAAGCACTCGCTGACGGATCGAGTACCACGCGTGGCGTCGATGCCTGTCCCGATGATGCCGTAACGCGTGAAAACCTCGAGCAGGCAGCTCGTTTCGCCTGCGACTTTGCCGCCTCGTCCGGTTGCGTGGTGGCGATCACGGGTGCTATCGACATCGTCGCCGATGGAAGTCGTGCCGTCGCCCTGTTCAACGGCTCCCCGATGCAGGGGCGCATCACCGGTGCCGGATGTATGCTCTCCTGTCTATGTGGCGCATTCGCCGCGGTCACCGACGATACGCTGATCACGATCATGGCCGCTGTCGCCGCGATGGGCGTTGCCGGTCAAATTGCCGCTTCGCGTATGGGCGATCTCGACGGAAACGGCTCCTATCGCACCTATCTGCTCGATGCTCTATTCAATCTCACCGGCGAGGACTTGGCTCGATCCATCGCTTACGAAACGGTTCGTGGGGCATAGATGGATGGGGATGCGCTGCGTCGGGCGATGACGCTCTATGCCATCACCGATCGCCTGTGGCTTGCGGGTCGTTCTCTCGAATCGGTTGTCGATCAGGCTCTTCGGGCGGGGGTGACCTGTCTGCAGCTGCGGGAAAAGAACGCCGATCCCATCGAAGAAGCGCGTTTGGCACGGAGTCTTCGTGACGTGTGCCTGCGCTATGGCGTGCCTTTCATCGTGAACGATCATCTGGATATCGCGCTTTCCTGTGATGCTGACGGGGTTCATGTGGGGCAAAGCGATTGCTCATGTTCACAGGCCCGTTCGTTGTTGGGCGCCGAAAAAATAGTGGGAGTTTCGGTCCAGACGGTCGACCAGGCTCTTCGGGCTCAGCGCGAGGGCGCCGATTACCTGGGGGTGGGAGCGCTCTATCGCACCAGCACCAAACCCGAAGCGGCCGATGTGGGCTTACAGGAGGTGCGTGCCATCTGTGATGCGGTGGATATTCCCGTGGTGGGTATCGGCGGCCTGAACGGAGACACCGTAGGCACCTTGCGTCATTCGGGGTTGGATGGAGTGGCGGTGGTTTCGGCTGTTTTCGCTGCAGATGATATCACCCGTGCCACAATTGATCTTCGTCGTCGGGTTGTGGCGGCTTTGGAATTGGAGGATGGCGAATGAGAAGCGCTTTGACTATCGCGGGGTCTGATTCGAGCGGAGGAGCGGGCATCCAGGCCGACATCAAGACGATGAGTTCCCTCGGTGTCTATGCTCAAAGCGCCATCACCGCACTTACGGCCCAGAACACCGAAGGGGTGTTGGGGGTTTGGGAAACTCCGGCGGAGTTTTTGGAGCTTCAGATGAAGGCCGTTTTCGAGGATATTCGCCCCGATGCGGTGAAGATAGGGATGATTCCTTCGTGTGAATCGGGTGCCGCCGTCGTTCGCTCGTTGGAAAGGTATGGCGCTCCCCGCATCGTGCTCGATCCCGTTATGGTTGCCACCAGTGGGGCGAGGCTCATCGAAGAAGATGCCCTCGGCATCCTGCGTGACGGATTGCTCCCCCTCGCCGATATCGTGACCCCCAATATACCCGAGGCATGCGTTCTTTCGGGGGTGCCCATCCACTCGAAGGACGACATGGCTACCGCCGCCGCGGCTATCTTCGAAGAGAGCGGGACGGCGGTGCTGGTCAAGGGTGGACATTGGGTCGGCGATGCCGATGACTTCTTCCTGAATGCGCGAGGTGAGGGGACGTGGTTGCTCCAAAAGCGCGTCGAAACCGGGAATACGCATGGTACGGGCTGTACGCTCTCGTCGGCGATAGCGTCTTATCTGGCTCTTGGCTTTCCGCTCGAGCAGGCGCTCCGTTCGGCCAAGGCATATCTCACTCGCGCGCTTGAGCACGACCCCCATCTGGGAAAAGGGTCGGGTCCCTTGAATCATCTTTGGAATATATCCCGTGACGCACACGATCCGATCCGCTAGGAGATGACGGATTCGTTTTTCAGTGGATCAGCTGCGTTGACGAAGTGATGTCGAAAATGATCAATCGGAGCCGATAACGCTTTCGGCATAAGAGAGAAGAGAAGCGCGATCGGGTTTGATTTTCTCGTCGATGACCGCCTCGAGTAAGATGTCGAGAACCTTTCCGATGGCGGGCCCCTGTTTGACTCCGAGTGCGATGATATCGCGGCCGCTTACGTCAAGATCATCAAGGGAGAAGCATTGTTCATCGGCGATCATCGTGTTGAATGTGGCTTCCAGATCGTCGGTCAGATGTACGCGTTCTTCACAAAGCGGAGCCTGGGACAAGGCATCGGCCCGCATGAGATCACACATGGCGTGAAAGAGGGACTCGTCGTAATCGAGTTTCGCGTAGAGTTTGCGGATGCTCTTGGGGGTGTTGGCGGGACGGAGATCGTGGTAGCGCACGAGGAGGTCGATTCGATGGGTGAGACGGTTGGGGAACCGCAAACGCTTGGCAACGTTTCCGAGATGCGCCGCACTTACTTCGGGATGGCCGTACATGTGACCTCTGCCCTGGTCGTCGAGGGAGAAGCTATCGGGTTTCCCCATGTCATGAAAGAAGGCCGCCCAACGGACGAGTGGGTAGGCGGGTGCATTCTGTATCACGTAGGCACTGTGCTCTAAAACGTCGTAAACGTGGTAGCGCGTGCGCTGGTCGAGCCCCTTCATGGGCAGCAATTCGGGGATGACCACCCCGAGTACATCGACGTAGCGCATGAGAACATCGTGCACGGCCGAACCGCAAAGAAGCTTTTCCATCTCAACACGGATACGCTCCCCGGCGATTTCTTCAAGAAGCTCCGCCTGCGCGAAGGTTGCTTCTTCGGTGTCTTTTTCAAGATCGAACCCGAGTTGCGAAGCGAAGCGAAGTCCTCGGAGGATGCGTAGTGCATCTTCGGAAAACCGTACCCGGGGCTCCCCGACGCAGCGTATCCGTTTCTCGTCCAGATCGCCCTTGCCATCGAAGGGGTCCAAGAGACCGCGATCGGGGTGGTAGGCGAGGGCGTTTATGGTGAAATCACGTCGTGCCAGATCATCTTCGATGCGATCGATGAAATGGACGCTATCGGGATGACGACGGTCGCTGTAATTACCTTCGGTTCGCAGTGTGGTGATTTCGATGGGGGTGCGGTCGAAAACCGCCGTGATGGTGCCGTGCTTGGTTCCTGTTTCGTGGACGGAAAAGCCCGCTTCCCGTAAGATCCGGGAAGCATCCTGCCATTTGGCGGTACTGGCGATATCGATGTCCTGTGGAATGGCTCCCCGTAGGCTATCGCGCACGAACCCACCCACCATCCAGGACTCGTATCCGGCGGCTTCCAGCGTTCGGAGAGTATGGAGGGCGGGGGCGGGAATCTCGAAGGAGCTTATTCGCTCCTTCGAGGTCGAGGTGCCGCAGGTGCCGAACGAGAGGCCGGAAGCCATGAATCAGCACCCGCTCCAGATGGGGGGCCGCTTTTCGGCGAAAGCCGTCGATCCTTCGTGGGCATCTTCGCTGCCCCGTGTAATCTTCTCGTACTTTTTCAGGATGTCCCAACCCTTCGAAGGGAAGATCGAGCTCTCGCTCATGGTTTCATAGGCGGTACGTTTGGAATACTTGATGGCAAGGGGCGCTCCTAGAGCGATCTTGTCGGCGAATTCCAGCGCCTTGTCCACCACTTCATCATCGCTTACGACACGATTGAGGATTCCCCATTCGAGCGCCTTTTCAGCGGAAACGGGTTCGGCGAGCAGAAGCAGTTCGTTGGCAAATTTCGTCGGAATCTGCTGGGCGAGACGGATAAGGGATCCACCGCCGGCGGCGGTAAGTCCGACACGGGGCTCCGGATAGCCGAATATGGAATCGTTCGAAGCGATGGCCAGGTCGCAGGCTACGACGATCTCGAGGCCACCTCCGAGACACTTACCCCGTACGGCGGCAATGAGGGGCTTGTCGAAATAGCGTTGCGTCATGCCGGCAAAACCCCAATCCTCTTTACCTTCGGGCATGCGGTGGGTTCCGTTGGCGATTTCCTTGAGATCCGATCCCGCGCAGAAAACGGGACCGGTATTGGTGATGATGCAGGCGCGTAATTCAGCGGTGGTGTCCCAGTATTCCAGTGCATCGCTGAGCTCTTCCTGCATGCGGTTATTGATGGCGTTGCGTGCCTCGAAGCGGTCGAGGGTGATGATGAAAGAGTTTCCCCGCTCTTCGGTTTTGATGGTTTGATACTCCATTAAAATCCCCTTTCTTTAATGGTTTTCCCCTGTGGCTCACTATAGGACATTATTCTTGGGCTCACAAATGGAAATCACCATCTTCTTCAGGAACTATCCCGGTGGATGGAGACGACGGTTTGTCTGTCTGATTTCGGGTGGAGGTGAGATATTTTTCAGGGTTTTCGTCTACAATGCGGTAAAGGCCCGCTGTTTTCAGCTCCCCATCGAAAAGGAGGATCCCGTGCTCGATGAAATACATATTTCCGATGTGGCTCTCATCAAGGATGCCTCTTTCGAACCGGCTTCGTCTCTGACGGTGGTTACGGGGGAGACAGGTGCGGGTAAGACGGCACTGCTCAACGCCATCGCTCTGCTCGTCGGGGGTCGTGGTGATGCGGGCATGGTGCGCGATGGCGAAGACGAGCTGCGCATCGAAGGCCGTTTCTATTTCGATGGATCTTCCGACGAAGGAGAATTGGTAGCCCGTCGGCTCACCGCTCAGGGGCGTTCGCGTGTTTCCATCAACGGGTCGCTTTCTTCCGTTGGGGATCTCGCCGCAGGTATCGGTGCGAGCGTCGATCTGTGCGGTCAGCATGAACATCAACGCCTTTTGCGACCCGCCCATCAGCGACACATTCTCGATGTGTGGGGGCGTGACACCATAGCGCAACCCCTTCGGGCGTACCGTGCTGCTTTCGAACGGGCGAAGGCGGCACGTGCCGAATACGATCGTGTCCGCGAAGCGCAGGCCGGAGACGATGCCGCGTGCGATCGGGCCCGGTTCATCTGCGATCAGATCGACGAGGTAGCTCCTCGGGAGGGCGAATACGATGCGCTTCTCGAAGACATGCCGCGCTATGAACATGCGGAAATGCTCATACGGGAGTCGGGCGGTGTTCACGCGACGCTCACGCATGATCAAGGGGTACTTTCCCTGCTGGAACAGGTCATTACGTCGATGGAAAAGATCTCACGCGTCGACTCTTCCATGGACGAACAGCTTTCCGTGATCAGGGATGCCTATTTTTCCCTCGAGGATGTTGCCCGTATTTGGGCCGGCTATCGGGATTCGATAGATTTTTCCCCGGCACAGCTCGAACAATGCCAGATGCGCCTGTCTGCTCTGCAGGGCTTGATGCGAACCTATGGTCCGCGTATGGAAGACGTGTTCGCTGCCTACGAAAACGCACGATCCGTGATCGACGACTTCTCCTCCCGCGACGAACGTCTCACCCGAACCGAAGAGCGTCTCGCTGTCGCGGAGGCCGAACTGGTTCGATGTGCCGAGGATCTCAAGCGGGCCCGTAGCGAAACCGCTCCGCGCTTTTTCGAAGCGGTATCCACTCAAATGGCCCGCCTCGATATGGGATCCGCGCGTCTTGCCGGGACGCTCAAGGATCTGCCGCGTGATCAATGGAGTGAATGGGGCCCTCATACGTTCGAGCTACTCTTCGTTCCCGGTTTCGATGTGGCTCCGCAGAAGCTCAATCAGATAGCGTCCGGTGGCGAGATCAGCCGTGTCATGTTGGCCATCAAGGTCGTTCTCGGCGCGCATGACGAGGTGGATACGTTGGTCTTCGACGAAATCGATGCAGGGGTGGGGGGTCAGGCTGCGGTGTCTCTCGCCGCGGTTTTAGAGGATCTCGCTAAAACCCATCAGGTTATCGTGGTCACTCATCTGGCGCAGGTTGCGGTGGCGGGGGATCGGCACTATCTGGTTTACAAGACCGAAGAAGGGACGACCAGAACCTGCTTGAAGCTCCTTGATCGTGATGAGCGTGAAGCCGAGATAGCGCGTATGCTTTCCGGTGAAGTGACCGACCTTTCCCTCGCGCATGCCCGCGAGATGCTTTCCCGATAGCGTTTTCCCATGGTTACCATCGGATGCCACCTCTCCTCGGCCAAAGGGTATGCCGCTATGGCACGCACGGCCACTTCTCTCGGGGCCGACACGTTTGCTTTCTTCACCCGCAATCCTCGTGGTGGTGGCATCAAGGCTCTCGATCGAAACGATATAGATGCCTTTCGGCAACTCGCCGAGGATGCCGGAATAGAAGTCGTTGTCGCCCATGGTGCCTATACCGTCAACCCCTGTGCCGCCAAAAAGCAGGTCAGGGATTTCGCCTTTCAAGCCTTGACCGAAGATCTCGAACGCATGGAGTATCTGCCCCATCAGTTATTCAACATCCACCCCGGATCACATGTTGGGCAGGGAATAGATAAGGGAGTCGACCTGATCGCCGACGTGCTCAACGATGTTCTACGATCGGAATACACTACCACGCTTCTTCTGGAGACCATGGCGGGAAAGGGGAGCGAAGTAGGCTCCCGTTTCGAAGAGATCGCAGCTATCATCGATCGCGTCGAACTCAAGGAGAAGGTCGGTGTGTGTTTGGACACGTGTCACGTTTGGGATGCGGGTTACGATATCGTCGGTGACCTCGAAGGCGTTGTGGGTCATTTCGATGAGGTTATCGGACTTGACAAGCTGAAAGCCCTTCACGTCAATGACTCGCTCAACGCATGTGGATCCCATAAAGACCGCCATGCGCGTATCGGTGAGGGAGCTATCGGCTCCGATGCCCTTCTCGCTCTTTTGCGTCATCCGGCTCTCGGACATCTTCCCTGTATTCTGGAGACGCCCAACGACCTCGCGGGCTATGCGTCTGAAATAGCTTTCTTTCACGATCATTTGTGATTTCCCGCTTGCGCAACGTAAAACGTTTCTTTACCATGGATTCATCTGATTATTTCCCCCCTATAGCACATGAGCGGAATCTCTGTCGTTTCGGACTGCCATCTGCTAATCGAAACCAGTCTAAGGAGGACATGGTGAAATTCTTTTTGGATACCGCTGATCTTGCCGAGATCGAAGAAGCAGCCAGCTGGGGAGCGCTTGCAGGCGTAACCACGAACCCGAGCCTTTACGCCCGCATCGGTGGAAAACTTGATGATTTCCATGATCATATCAAGCGTATCTGCGCTCTCGTCGATGGTCCCGTTTCGGCGGAAAGTGTTTCTATGACGCGTGACGAAATCATTGCCGACGGTCGTCAGCTGGCCGCCTTGGCCGACAACGTCGTCGTCAAGATTCCCACGATGGTCGAAGGTCTAGCCGCGACGAAGGTCCTGGCATCCGAAGGGATCGCCGTCAATATGACGCTGTGTTTCTCGGTTCCCCAGGCCATTCTCGCCGCTCGTGCGGGGGCACGCTATATATCGCCTTTCATCGGTCGTTTCGATGACATTTCGGAAGACGGGCTCTCGCAGCTGGAGAACATCGTCGTCGCGGTGAATAACTATGATTTCGGACACGACGTCGAAATCATCGCCGCTTCCGTGCGTAGTGCCAATCATGTGACGCAATCCGCTCTTATGGGAGCCGATATCGCAACCGTTCCCTTCAATGTTTTGAAGAAATGCGTCGAACATCCTCTGACCGATCGTGGTCTCGATGCGTTTTTGAAGGATTGGGAGAAGGTCCAAAACGCATGAGTGTGAAACCCAACGAAAAGAAGAACGGCTCCGCCAATCAGTCCTCGCAGAATTCCCCGAAGAAAAATTCGGGACAGAAGGGTAATTCGGGCCAGAAGAACTCGGGGCAGAAAAACGGTGGTTACCGTCGTTCCCGGCGTCAGCATTCCAATGCGAATCAGCGAAGGGAGCCGGTCGTTCCTCAGATCAAACGTGAGGATCTCGAAAAGCTCAAGGTAGCCGAGCTGCGCACGAAAGCGGAAGAGCTCGGCGTCGACTTCAAGGGTTTACGCAAAGCCGAACTTGTCGAAGCCGTCTTAGCAGCAGGAGTGAAGGCCGAGGGGTTCGTCGATACCGAAGGCGTCCTCGATATTCTCGCCGATGGGTACGGTTTTTTGCGTACGCACAATTATCTTCCCGGAGAAAACGACGTGTATGTCGGGCTCTCCACCATCCGTCGCAACGCTTTACGCAAGGGCGACTACATAAAGGGGCAGGTTCGCCCTCCGCGTGATAATGAGAAATATGCAGCACTCCAGAAGGTGACCACCGTCAACGACGTGCCTGTCGAGGAATTGGGCAAGCGTACCCGCTTTGCTGATCTGACTCCGGTATTTCCCGATGAACGTCTCGTCATGGAGCACGGCAAGAGCACCATCACTGCTCGCGTCATCGATCTGTGCTCTCCTATCGGCAAAGGTCAGCGTGGTTTGATCGTTTCCCCGCCGAAGGCAGGAAAGACCACCATCCTCAAGGATATCGCTGCAGCTATTTCGGCCAATAATCCCGAAGTTCATCTCATGTGCCTCCTTGTGGATGAACGCCCCGAGGAAGTCACCGACATGGAACGCTCCATCCGCGGTGAGGTTATTTCGTCCACATTCGACATGCCTAGCGAAAACCATGTTGCCGTATCCGAAATGGTGATCGAACGCGCCAAGCGTTTGGTCGAAAACGGCAAGGATGTTGTCATCTTGCTGGACTCCCTCACGCGTCTTGCCCGCGCCTACAACCTGGCGCAGCCCGCTTCGGGTCGTATCCTCTCCGGAGGTGTTGACTCCACAGCGCTCTATCCTCCCAAGAAATTTCTCGGTGCCGCCCGCAATATCGAAGGTGGTGGCAGCCTGACCATTCTGGCATCTGCGCTCATCGAGACGGGATCGAAGATGGACGAGGTCATCTTCGAGGAATTCAAGGGTACGGGTAACATGGAGGTCAAGCTCGATCGCTCTTTGGCCGATCGACGCATCTTCCCCGCGATCGACCCCGTTGCTTCGGGTACCCGTCGGGAAGATCTTCTCCTTGACCCGCAGGAAGCACCGCTTATCTGGGCGGTACGCCGAATACTCGCCAACCGAAACAACACCGAACGTGCTATGGAGACCCTTATCAAGTCGCTTCAACAAACCAAGACGAATCAGGAGTTTTTGTTGCGAGCGGCGAAAAAAGCCCAAGGCAGGCAGATGGAAGATAATATCGAACTCTGAGGTTTCCGCGGATCCGACCGAGATGATCGCCTCGTCTCGGTCTGGGCGCCTGTCGATAGGGAGAGAGAACATGAATGCGAACAATACCGGAGGACTACCCGTTCCTCCTTACGGGATGGGCGGCCCCTATGGGCAGGATCCCTATCCGTCGCAATCTTTAGAACCCAAAAAGTCTTCGAAGGGCAAAGGCGTTCTGATAACGGTTGTCGTCATCTGCTTGTTGGCGGCTGCTTGCTTTTTCGCATTCGGGTCCAAGATGGTGCCATCGTTCACCAAGCAGGTGGGGGTCATTCACATCGATGGAACGATCGGTTCCGATGCCGGAGCGAATACCCCCGAAGGGCTGAAGAGTCTCCTCGATTCAGCCGAGCATGATGCCTCCATCGCCGCGGTCGTACTTCGTGTCGATTCCGGTGGAGGGTATTCGGCCGCCGGTGAGGAGATGGCGGAATACGTCAAGGATTTCTCCAAGCCAATTGTTGTTTCGACAGCCAGTTCTAATGCATCGGCGGCATATCTTATTTCCTCGCAGAGCGACTACATCATGGCCAACAAGGTGTCTTCGGTGGGAGCTATCGGGGCGGTGATGCAGATGGTCGACTATTCCGATTTACTCGAGAAACTCGGTATCGATATGGTCAACATCACGTCGAGTGGCAGCAAGGATTCGAGTTATGGTACCCGCCCCCTCACCGCTGAGGAGTTGGCGTACTATCAGAATCTCGTCAATCAGGCCAATGCGGTCTTCATAGAGCAGGTCGCCGAGGGCCGCGGGATGAGTGTCGAGGAAGTACGCGCTCTGGCGACCGGTATGCCGTTTTCGGGTACGGATGCGCTCGGTAACGGGCTTATCGATGGCATAGGTACGTTTTCCGATGCTTGCGACAAGGCAGCGCGTTTCGCGGGGCTTTCATCGTATTCGGTGGTGAGCCTGGAATCGGGGAGCGATTCGATCGACAAACTGGTCGATCTATTGGGAAGCTCCTCTTCTTCGATGGATAAGGTTTTGATTACTGAAGGAATTGCAGACAATGGAACAATCTCCTAAAAAACAGGTCGTCTGGCCCAAGCGTGCGGTCGTTACGGCCGGCATGCCTTATGGAAACAAGCCTCTTCATTTCGGTCATGTCGGTGGCGTCTTCGTCCCGGCTGATTGTTTCGCTCGTTTCTTGCGTGATCGCATCGGTGCTGAAAACGTCTGTTTCGTTTCGGGTACCGACTGCTATGGTTCTCCCATAGAGGAGGGGTATCGCAAAGAAGTCGAGTCGGGTGATTTTCAAGGGTCTATCGAAGAATACGTCTCCCGTAATCACGATCGTCAGAAGGCGACGCTTGATCGATACGACATCAGCCTCGATATCTATGAAGGAAGCGGGCTTGGGCATTGCGGCGAAGTGCACAAGACCATCTCGGAGGCGTACGTACGTCGTCTTCATGAGAAGGGCTTTCTCCACCTGGAAAGCACGTTGCAGTTCTACGATACGCAAGAGCATATGTTCTTGAATGGTCGTCAGGTCGAAGGTCATTGTCCCGTTCAAGGGTGCAAGAGTCAGAAGGCCTATGCTGACGAATGCGATTTGGGGCATCAGTATGATCCGGCGGATTTGATCAACCCGCGCTCATCCGTTTCGGGCACGGTTCCCGAAATGCGTGAGGTGAACAACTGGTATTTCGATCTTCCCGGTCTCTCGTCGGTGGTGAGAGATTATGCAGCGGGTCTCGAGCAGGATCCTCAGATACGCCCGGTCGTCACGCAGACGATCAAAGAATTCCTCGCACCTCCCATCATCTACCTCAAAGTCGAATACCATGATGAATATCGTGCGATCGTCGATCGTCTGCCGAAGCATGTGTATCGTGACGCGGCGAAGGGGAAGCAGAGTTTCGAGATAGAATTCGACACCATCGGCGATCGAGATATCGCCCGTGATGTTCTCACCGATGAGGGTATTCGTTTCCGTACGGGAAAGACGTTGGTTCCGTTCCGTATATCGGGTAACGTCGATTGGGGCGTTCCCATTCCCGAGATCGATGGTGTCGAGGGTCTTACGGTGTGGTGCTGGCCGGAAAGCCTGTGGGCTCCGCTATCCTTCACCATGGCCCGCAATGACAACTATGGACTGTCGCGGGCCTTATGGCGGAAATTCTGGTGTCGCAAAGATGCTCAGGTCTACCAGTTCATCGGGCAGGACAATCTGTATTTCTACGGTGTCGCCCAACCGGCCCTGTTCGCCGCCTTGCAGCAGGCCGATCATGTGGTGGCCGATCCTCCCGAGGGGGAGTTGCAGCAGTCGAAGCTCATAGCGAACCATCATATTCTCTTTGGCGACAAGAAAGCTTCCTCATCCTCCGATATCAAGCCGCCAAGCGCCGATGAGTTGCTCGATCATTATACGGTCGAACAGCTCCGTGCTCATTTTCTGGCACTTGCACTCGACCAGCGTTCGGTCGGGTTCAAGCCCAAGGTATTCGAATCCGATCCGGAAAAGGCGAATGACCCCCGCGTGGCCGATCCCGTGCTCAAAGAGGGTGCTTTGCTGACCAAGGTGTTCAACCGTCTGGCCCGTAGCTGTTTTTACGAAGCCGGAAACAATTTCGAGGGGTATATGCCACTCGGCCCCGTTTCCTCCGAGGTTCTTTCGCGGGTGTATCACGTGATGACCGCCTACGATGAAACCATGTTCCGTGTCGATCTGCATTCGATCATGTCTTTGATGGACGAGTTCATCCGTTATGCGAACAAGTATTGGTCGAGCAATATCCGTGAGGCGCAGAACAACGAAGATGAAGCGCTACGTCGTCAGACGCTGGTGGACTCCTTCTTCCTCTTGCGTATCGCCGCGCTGCTCATGCATCCCGTCGTTCCGCGGGGGACGGAAAAGATTTGCGACTACCTCAATTTCGATTTCGAAGATTTCTTCAGCTGGAATTACGATTTCGACAGCATGGAGGAACTGTGTAGCGCGCATGAACTGATGGAGCAGCGTCACCGCGTACGGGATCTGCCACCGCGTACGGATTTCTTCAAGTTCCACCCATCGCAGATCAAAGATAAAAGCTGAATCATCTTGTCAAGTGATTCAGGTGTGTTAGAATAACAAGGCTTGTCTCCCCTTGGTCGGAAACCAAGGGACTACAAAGGAGAATTCATGAAAAAAGACATCCATCCCGAATACGTTGACTGTACGGTCACCTGCACCTGCGGAAACACGTTCCAGACTCGCTCCACGAAGCCTGAGATCCGTGTCGATATCTGCAGTGCCTGCCATCCCTTCTTCACCGGTACGCAGAAGCTGATCGACTCCGGTGGACGCGTCCAGCGCTTTGCCGACAAATTCGGTTCCGCCAAGGAAACCGTTGCCGCCCGTGAAGCCGCCAAGAAGGCCGAACGTGCTGCCGAGCTGGAAGCCGTTGAAGCCAAGAAGCGCGCCGAACGTGAAGCGAAGGCTGCTGCCAAGGCTGAACGTGCCGCTCAGTATGCCAAGAAGGCCGAAGCTGCTGCCGCGAAAGCCGCCGCCGCCGAGGAAGCTGCCGCTGCTGAGGCTCCCCAGAGCGAAGAGGCGCCTGTTGTTGAAGAGGCCGCTGCGGTCGAGGCTGCCCCTGCAGAGGAAACCGCCGCAGAGTAACCCGAACCTCCCTCTCGGAAAGAGGTTCCTCAATGCCCGCTTCGGCGGGCATTTTGCTTTTCTGGCTTCATTCAGTATTGAGAATGATTTCTATTAAGCTATAATGAAAAAACCAAGAGGAACAAGAGGAGGAGTTATGGTTGACCCGAAGGCGTTTTTCAATCTCTCTTATGGGCTCTATCTGATTTCATCGGAAAAGGATGGAAGGCCGGTGGGCTGTGTTGTTAACACGTTCGCTCAAGTCACTTCCACTCCCGCCCAAGTGTCTATCGCCATCAATAAAGACAACTACACCACGCAGGGCATTCTGGAAACGGGGATGTTCGAAGCCGTCGTGCTGTCGGAGAGCGCTCCCATGGAATTGATCGGTACATTCGGCTTCCATTCCAGCGCCGACACCGATAAGTTCACCGATTTCGAAACGGCCCGCTCCGATCAAGGTCTTACCTATGTCGTCGATCATGCATGTGCTCATTTTTCGGTGAAGGTATCCCAGCAGCTCGATTTGGGAACCCATATCTACTTCGTAGGAGAGGTTGTTGCTGCAGATGATCTCGCCGAGTCCTCGCCGATGACCTATGCGTTCTATCATCAGGTCAAAGGAGGAAAAACGCCTCCGAAGGCTTCGAGCTATATACCCGAGGAGGAGTCCGGTGCTCCTGCGACGCCATCGGGCTATGCGTGGCGTTGTACGGTTTGTGGCCATATCGAATATGTTGATGAATTGCCCGATGATTTCATCTGTCCCGTTTGCGGTGTGGGTAAGGAAATGTTCGAGCGTATCGAACTGTAGGATTCGCATCCCCCACAGTTCTTATCACCCCCCTGTCCGACTTGTTCGGCAGGGGGCTTTTCATTGCATGCGTCGTGCAGGGCTTTTCGAGGGATAAGGTTTTCATGAACGATGGTATCCATCACCGTCGCATTTCGTAATCTTTAGTATGATGGGCAACGGTATACACACCTCACACCGAACGGATGTCATCCGATGAATGTTGAATTATTGCAATACCCTGAAAACCCTGAGCGCGCGGTGGCTACCGCGGCGCGCCTCTGCTATGCGCCGGTCGGTGCCAAGGAATTGATGGAGACCATGCCCGAGGAGCGGGTGAGAAGCGTGTTGTCGACCATCATGAAATCGGGACATTTCTCTACGCTCGAACACGTGAGCTATACGTTTGCGGTCGATGGCGTCTCCCGTGCCTTGACCCATCAACTCGTTCGTCATCGTCTGGCCAGCTTCAATCAGCAGTCCCAGCGCTACGTCAAGTTCACCGAGGGCGTTGCCATCGTGAAGCCTGAAAGCGTTTCCGCGTCGGATCAGACGGATCGCGTGTTCGAGGAGGCTATTGCCGCCGTCTTGGAGGGCTACGAGAAGCTTCTCGAGGCGGGTGTTCCCGCTGAAGATGCCCGCTATCTTCTTCCCAATGCAGCGGAGACGAAGATCGTCATCACCATGAACATCCGAGAGTTGCTCCACTTCTTCAGCCTGCGTTGTTGTAACCGCGCCCAGTGGGAGATTCGAGAGATGGCTCATCGTATGCTCGATCTGGTGCGCCCGACGGCTCCGTATCTTTTCCTCGATGCGGGAGCCCCTTGCGTACGGGGGGCATGCCCCGAAGGGAAGATGACCTGTGGAACGCCCTATCCCGCCGTCAAACGGGACTAGGCGTATCGCTCCCATCATGGAAACGCAAACGAATCGGCCCTCTGACCTGAAGAGGGCTTTCAGTGAGGACGGTGCGCATAAGACCCATATCGGGGGACAGGCTCTCATCGAGGGGATCATGATGCGTGGACGGACTCACTGGTCCGTGGCGCTGCGGTCATCCGATGGTTCGATCCACACCGAAGAGCACGCTCTTTCCGCCAAGGGCAATCGACCCGCTTGGTTGTCGTGGCCGCTGATTCGGGGTTGTGTCGCTTTGGTCGATTCGTTGGCTTTGGGCTTCAAGGCGCTCGAGATATCCGCGCAGCATGCGCTCTCCGATGAAGCGAAGACCGATCGGCGGACCGCCGAGCCCGACGACGAGGTGGATATCGCTCGGCACCCCGGTGAATCCAAGCAGGTCGAATTCGGCAGGGGAGATATGGTGCTTTCTGCGCTGTTGGGTCTCGCTTTAGGCTTGGCTCTCTTCGTTTTCGTTCCGGCGGTTTTGGCCAATCTGGTGGTGGGATCCTACGACACCAATACCTTTGCCTGGAATTGCGTCGATGGCGTGGCGCGGGTGGCGGTATTCGTCTTCTATGTATGGCTCATCGCCCGAATGAAGGACATCAGGGTCATGTTCGCCTATCATGGGGCCGAACACAAGACCATTCACTGTTACGAACACGGGTGCGATTTGACCGTCGCCAATGCTCGCAGCTTCCCCCGCCTTCACGTGCGTTGCGGGACGGCGTTTCTCATCATGGTCATGATCATAGCGATCCTCGTCTATACCATCGTGCCTCTCGATGCGCTCATTTCGGCTTGGGGGGTTACCGATGATGTCGCTCAATTCGCTCTCGTCATCGGCGCCCGAATCGTTCTGCTCCCTCTGATCGCCGGCCTTTCCTACGAGATAAGCGTGAAGTGGGCCGGATCGCATCCTGAAAACCCTTTGGTGAAGGTGCTGCTGTGGCCCTCCATGCAAATGCAATATCTCACTACCGCCGAGCCCGATGACGCGCAGCTGGAATGTGCTATAGCGGCTATGAATCTGATCGTGGAGCGTGAATCGACCGCTGACTGAAAAGGTGATCGATATTCCGTAATCGATAGATTGTCGCGCATCTCATAGGGATTGTTTTTTCTCTTATGCGGGAGTTCGTGTATCCTTACAACGCGAGTGCTTAATAGGAGTACTCATCCCCACGCACGTAAAATCATGGAAGAGGGGTATCGTGTGAAGCTGGTCATAACAGAGAAGAATATCGCCGCCCAGAAGATCGCCGAACTTTTGGGGGTGACATCATCCAAAGCCGACAAGGTATATTCGACGCCTGTCTATCGTTTCGAACGGGATGGAGAAGATTGGGTCACCATCGGTATGAGGGGACACATCCTCGAACCGAATTTCGTGCCTCAACTCGTTTACAAGAAGCGTGGCGGATGGGTGGGAGTTGACGCGAATGGCGTTGTCGTTCCCGCCGATCTACCCGCCGATCTTCCCAAACCTCCTTTCAAGAAGAAGAAACCCTTCGTTCCCGATGGTGTTGAGTTGAGCGCTTGGAAAATGGAAGCCCTGCCTTATCTGGTCTACGCTCCCATAGAAAAGCTCCCCAAGGAGAAGGAAATCATTCGCGCATTGAAGAATCTCGCCAAGAAGGCCGATTCCATCGTCATTGCGACTGACTTCGATCGTGAGGGCGAGCTGATCGGTTCGGATGTCTTGACGTGCGTCAAGGAAGTGAACGATACCGCTCCCGTTGCCCGTGCGCGCTATTCGGCTATCACCAAAGAAGAGATCACCCGCGCCTTCACCGATCTTGTCGAACTCGACACCGATCTGGCTCAGGCCGGCGAATCCCGTCAGGATATCGATCTTATCTGGGGTGCGGTGCTGACACGCTTTCTCACCATCGTCAAATTCGCCGGATACGGCAACGTCCGCAGTTCCGGTCGCGTGCAGACACCGACGTTGGCCCTGATCGTTGCAAAGGAACGGGAGCGTATGGCTTTCGTTCCCGAAGACTACTGGGTCATCAAGGGCGACTTCGCCCATGAGGGTATGGATTTCACGGCAGGCCATGCCACGGCGCGTTTTAAGAAGGAAGACGAGGCGGATCGCGTCATGGATGCGGTGAAGTCGGCCACATCGGCTACGGTCGCCGCCATCGAGAAGAAGAAACGCAAGGTTTCCGCACCCATTCCCTTCAATACCACCTCCCTGATGGCCGCTGCAAGCGCCGAAGGGATCAGCCCCGCCCGCACCATGCGTCTTGCGGAGAGCCTGTATATGGATGGCTACATATCCTATCCCCGTGTCGACAATACGGTGTATCCCTCCTCGTTGGATATAACGGGTATCCTGAAGCGCATTTCCGGCAATCCCGCCTATCGTCCCTACGTGCAGGAGTTATTGAAGAAGGACAAGCTGGTTGCCACCCGCGGTAAGACGGAGACGACCGACCATCCTCCCATCCATCCCACCAATATGGCAACGCCCGAACAGTTGGCGCCGGCGGAATTCAAGCTCTACAACCTCATAGCACGGCGCTTCATGGCCACCTTGTCCGAGGCTGCCATCATCGAGGGCACGAAGGTGACGCTCGATGTCAACGCCGAACCCTTCGTGGTGAAAGGCGACGTGTTGGTGAAACCCGGCTTCAGAGCCATATATCCCTATGGCCTCAAGAAGGACGAACAGCTTCCCGCGCTCGATCAGGATCAGGTCCTCGATTTCAAAGGCGCGACGAAGACGTGGAAACAGACCGAGCCTCCCGCACGGTATTCGCAGGGCAAGCTCATTCAGGAAATGGAGAAATTGGGGCTCGGCACCAAGTCGACGCGCCACTCCATCATCGAGCGACTCTATACGGTCAAATATGTTCAAAACGATCCGTTGGAACCTTCGCAGCTGGGCATAGCCGTCATCGATGCCTTGGACAAGTTCGCGCCTCATGTCACCAGTCCCGACATGACCGCCAACCTGGAAGAGGAGATGACTTCCATTGCCGCAGGTGGTTCGACGAAGGTCGACGTGGTCACCCATTCGCGCAATCTACTCTCCCGCGAGCTGGCCAATCTCATGCCTCATTCCGAAGAGGTCAAGGATGCTCTGGCCGACGCGGTTGCCGCCGACGCGTATGTAGGTCCTTGTCCCAAATGCGGAAAGGATCTGCAGCTGCGCTCTTCCCAGAAAACACGCTCGATGTTCATCGGGTGTGCGGGCTGGCCCGATTGCGATGTCACCTATCCGCTTCCCAAGGGGAAGATCGAATCCCTGGAGGAACGCTGCCCGGTTTGCGGCATGCCTCAGATAAAGGTGACCGCATTTCGCTCGAAACCCCGCATTCTCTGCATCGATCCCAACTGCGAAACGAACAAAGAGCCCGATATCGTCGTGGGCGAATGTCCCGCCTGCAAGGCGCAGGGTAAAGAGGCGAAGCTGATAGCGCGGAAGAACCCCCGCACCTTGAAGCGTTTCATCCGTTGCGAGAACTACGATGAATGTCAGACGGGATATCCCCTGCCGCAATACGGAGCGCTGACGGCAACCGATGAGACATGCGAACATTGCGGGGCTCCTCTGGTTATCGTCACCACCAACCGCGGTCCCTGGAAGCTTTGTCCCAACTTCGGCTGCCCCGGCAAGGAAGAGGCTGCCAAGAAGAAGGCGGCAAAACCGAAGGCGAAGAAGTCAACTCGCAAGACAACGACCAAGAAAAAGTAGGATAATGGTCCAAGGATCTTCATGCATGGAGCGTGTGGGTTTTGGAGTTGTAAGTCATATCAGGAGGAACAATGAGTAAAGTTACCATCGTGGGTGCGGGCAACGTAGGAGCGACCGCAGCGCATATCATCGCGTCGAAGAATCTTGCCGATGTTGTTTTGGTCGATGTCGCCGAAGGACTGCCACAGGGCAAAGCACTCGATATGATGCACATGCGTTCCTGTGAGAAATTCACGGTGACGGTTACGGGCACCAACGATTATGCTGCTACAGCCGATTCCGATATCGTCGTTATCACGGCGGGTATCGCGCGTAAACCCGGTATGACCCGCGAAGACCTTCTCGGTGTCAATTCGGGCATCATGTCTTCGGTTATCACCGAAGCGATGGCCGTTTCTCCCGATGCCATTTATATCTGTGTCACCAATCCGCTCGACGTGATGACGTATCTCGCTTATCAGAAGTCCGGACTGCCCACCAAACGTCTTATGGGGATGGGCGGCGTGCTGGATTCCTCGCGTCTGTCTTTCGCCGTCTGTGAGAAGCTGGGTTGCGCTCCCGCTGACGTGAAGGCATGGGCTTTAGGAGCCCATGGTGAGGGTATGGTCTGCTGGCCCCGTTACACCACGGTCAAAGGCACGCCCATCACCGAACTTCTCAGCGAAGAAGAGGTGGCCGAAGTGGTGAATCGTTGCGTCAAAGGTGGCGCCGAAGTGGTCGCCCATCTTAAAACGGGCTCAGCCTATTATGCGCCCGGTGCCTCCATCGCCAAGATGGTCGAAGCCATCCTGACCGATTCGGGTGAGGTGTTGAGTGTCTGCGCCTACATCGACGGACCCTATGGTCTCCACGATCTCTATATGAACATTCCCGTCCGTTTGGGAAGGGGCGGCGTTGAGGAAATCGTCGAGTTCGACCTGACCGATGAAGAGATCGAAGCGCTGCGTGAATCCGCGGCCGGAGTCAAGAAAGGGCTTGCGGCTATCTCCTAGGAACCGCACGCCTCTTCATAGCAAAGGATTCTTCCACCATGAAAACCATTTCATCCAATACGGTCGCCGACGCGCTGTTGGTCCATATTCCGCGGTTGGCTACCGTTTTGCCCTCCGACGTCAGAAGCGCCCTCGAGGCTGCTCGCGATGGGGAAACGAACGAACGGGCCCGTATCGTCTTGGAGCAACTCGTCGCCAATGCCGATATAGCGGCAGCAGACCACGTTCCCCTGTGTCAAGATACGGGAACGGTGTGGGTCTGCCTCGAGGTGGGGCCCGATATCGCGGTTAACGGTAACGTGTTTTCCAAAGTCGACGGCGCCGTTGCTGCGGCTTACGCCAATTCGAAGTTGCGGATGTCGGTGGTACGGGATGCTCTTTTCGATCGCACCAACACCAAAACGAACACCCCCGCTTTCTGTGAACAACGCTTTTCGCTGCAGCCCGGTGTCGCCCGTTTGCATATCATGCTCAAAGGGGGAGGGTCGGACAATGCGAGCCGCGTGGTCATGCTCACGCCCAATGAAGGCAAGCAGGGTGTCATCGATACGGTCCTTTCCTGTGTACGGGAAAAGGCCGCCAACGCCTGTCCACCGCTGGTTATCGGTGTGGGGGTCGGCTCCACGTTCGACAAGGTTCCCAACCTTGCCAAACGGGCGTTGATGCGCCCGCTCGATGTTCCCGCCCCCGATCCCGAGACTCGGGATTTCGAAGCCGAACTCCTCGCCGCCGTCAATGCCACCGGCATCGGTGCAGGTGCCCTCGGCGGGAACACGACCGCACTCGGCGTCCGCGTTATGACGGCACCGTGTCATATCGCCGCATTGCCGGTGGCGGTGAACATGGGCTGCTCGGCCATGAGGAGGGTTACCGTTGAACTCTAAAACCATCGAATTACCTCTGTCGAAAATAGATGCACGCGCTCTTCGTGCGGGTGATCTCTGTCTGTTGAGTGGCCCGATCTACACCCTGCGCGATGCCGGTCATGTGCGCCTTTTGGAAGAATTGGGTAAAGCCAGTGTCCTACCCTATGGTCTGTCCGGTCAGACCATCTTCTATGCGGGGCCGACGCCCGCCAAGGCCGATCGCCCCTTCGGCTCCATCGGCCCCACCACCGCTTCCCGTATGGATTTCGCAACACCTCTTCTGTTGAGTCGGGGTCTGACCGCCACCATCGGGAAAGGTGAGCGCTCCGAGGAGGTGCGTCAGGCCTGCAAGGATTACTCTTCGGTCTATTTCATCGCCGTGGGCGGAGCCGCTGCATTTCTTGCGAAGCACGTGGAATCTTGTGAAGTCTTAGCGTATGATGACCTAGGTACCGAAGCACTTCGTAGGATCGTCGTGCGCGACTTCCCCGTTTTCGTCGGGATAGACACCTTGGGTGAATCCATCTACACGCTTGATCGATAAGGATTGTCACGTGAGTGATTTACAGAAAGATACCGTTGTCGGACCGGGAATTTTCATTACGTTCGAAGGTGGTGAAGGCGCCGGTAAGACCACCCATATCACGTTTCTTGCTTCATGCCTTCGCGCTATGGGATACGAGGTTTTGTGTCTGCGCGAGCCGGGCGGAACCTCCATCGGGGAAAGCCTTCGTTCCATCGTTCTCGATCCCGAAAATGCCGGCATGTCCGATCAGACCGAACTCCTGATCTACGAAGCCGCCCGTTCTCAGATCGTCAAAGAAGTCATCATCCCCGCTCTCGCCCGTGGTGCCGTGGTTCTTCTCGATCGTTTCTATGATTCGACGATTGCCTATCAGGTTTACGGTAGAGGGCTGTCCGAATCGTTTGTGCGACAGGCGAACAGCTTTGCCTGTCAGGGCATCCACCCTTGTCGCACCATCTTGCTTACTACGGAAACGTCAGCCGAGGAAGGGCTTGAGCGTGCAACCCATCACGGTGGTGCCGATCGTTTGGAGCAGGCCGGTGCCGATTTCCATGCGCGGGTCAACGGCGGGTTCATGCGCATCGCCGCCGAAAACCCCGAGCGGATACGTATCGTTTCCTCCGCCGGGCCAAAAGATGTCACGGCACGTAAAATCTTTTTCGAGATGAAAGATATCTTCGGTTGGGATGAGTCTTCGTTTGTCTGGGCGCCTGATTTCTTCGAGCCCATCATGCAGCGTAAAACGGACCAAAAAGCACAGATTTCCCTTGAAGGATGATTCGGGTGCCTGATGTTTTCGATGGCATCTTCGGGCAGCCGCGCGTGCGGGAATTCTTCCGTGCGACGATAGCTGCCGGTCGCGTTTCACACGCCTATCTGTTTACCGGCCCCGCCGGATCGAACAAGACATCGGCAGCATATTCGTTTGCCGAGGCGATCGTCTGCCGGGAGCAGGGATGTCGCACCTGCGATGACTGTCGTTTGATCGAGCGTCGCAAGCACCCCGATGTTCATTTTCTGCTTCCCGCCGGTGCTCATGGGTATCTCGTCGAACAGATTCGTGAAATCGTAGCAGATGCAGCTCTTGCGCCTATCAGGGCACGCAAGAAGGTCTACATCCTCGATCGAGTCGACCTGCTGGGGGTGCAGGCTGCCAATGCTTTTTTGAAGACATTGGAAGAACCCTTCGATAACGTGGTGTTCATTCTGCTGGGACGCACGCGTGAAGGGGTACTGCCGACCATCGTTTCGCGTTGTCAGGTGGTGCCGTTTCGTCATATCCCCGCAACCGAAGCCGCCGGCATTCTTTCTCAGAATACCGGTGTTTCCGCTCAGCAGGCCCGTATCGCGATCGAAGCCTGTGACGGTTCGATCACCAAGGCGATGGGTTTTGCGAAAAGCCTCGAACGTCAGGAATTTCGTCAGCGCGTGATGCAGGTACTCGCCTCCCTTGCCGTTGCCGACGATCGCGATATCCTGGAATATGCCGAAGAATTGATAGAGCGCGCGAAAGCTCCGCTCGACAACGTGCGTAGCGAACAAGCCGCCGAGCTCAATGAGTCGGCTGAATTCCTAACGCAGAGCGCACTACGCCAGATAGAAGCCCGTCATAAGCGCTTCCTCACGGCGGCGAGTATGGATTCCCTGAGGCAAACGACCGCCATAATCCGTTCATGGCTTCGCGATATCATGATGGTGGCTTCGGGTACGCCCGACCTGGTGGTTAACGAAGATCAGCGTGAGACGATCGAATCGGTTGCCGCTCGGGTTGATTCCGCCCGTTTGGTGGGCGCTCTGCATGAAGCGTACAAGACCGATGAGGCGATCGCGTATAATGTTTCTCCGGAAACGTGTTTAGACACGCTTCTGTTTACGATAAGAGAGGTTTTATATGATTCGGGTAGCACCCATTAAATTACAGGTTGGACCGAAGGTTCTCTGGTTCGACCCCAACGATATAGATATTCATGAGGGCGATTTCGTTATCGTGAAAACGGAGCGAGGAAGCGAATACGGAAGAGCCACTTCCGATATTCTCGAGGTGAGTGATGAACTCGTCACCCAACTCAAATCTCCTCTGAAACCCGTTTTGCGCTTGGCCGACGAAGATGATCGACGTCGCGCTCGGGAATTGAACGAACGGGGAGAGGAAGCTCTTTCCGTGTTCAAGGAATTCGCCGCGCAGACTAACGAGGATATGCATCCCGTCGTGGTGGAGTTTCTCTTCGATGGTGATAAGGCCGTTTTCTATTTCGAGGCGGAGGAGCGCGTTGATTTCCGCGAACTCGTGCGCAAGTTGGCCGCGCATTTCCATATCCGCATCGATATGCGTCAAATCGGAGTCCGCGATGGAGCTCGTATCGTGGGTGGCTTGGGCCATTGCGGTCAGGAATTATGCTGCAAACGCTTGGGAGGGGAATTTTCCCCCGTATCCATCCGCATGGCCAAGGAGCAGAATCTTTCATTGAATCCGCAGAAGATATCCGGTGTCTGCGGACGTCTGATGTGCTGTTTGCGCTATGAATACGAGACCTACAAGGAAGTGAATTCCCGCGCTCCCAAGATCAATGCGAAGATCGAAGTTCCCGATGGTATCGCCAAGGTGACGGAGATCAATGTCCCCTGCGAGAGGGTATCGCTTCTTCTGGGGGATGGTCGCACCGTCAAGATACCTCTGGCGGAGATGGAGCTTCCCGAAACGGGCAAACGACCCAATCGGGTGAGCGAAGAGGTGTTCGAGAAGTACACCTCCACCAATCCTCTCGACGTGCTGGAATCTTCGACGACTCTCGAGGTGGCCGAATTCACCGGAGAGGATAAGTTGGCGGATCGCTCTGCACCTGCACGCCGCCCGAAACAGGCCAATCGGTCCTCGAAAGAGGGGAAGGATTCTTCTCGTAAACCGCGTCGCCGTCGCAAGGACGCGCCGCAGGATAAGAAGAAGGGCGAAGGCAAACCGTCCGGCTCGAAAGACGCCAAGGAAACTTCGTCCAAACAGCGTTCGGGGGGTCAGGGTTCCTCCGGTAAGCGCAGCCAGGGGGATCGTGGTCAGAATCAGGGCCAGAACCAGAATCGGCGCCGTGGGGGAGCCAAGCGCAACAGAGGCGACGAGGCAGCTCCGAATCAGGGCGCGTCACGCAACAAAACGCAACGCCGTCCCGGGCAGAAGTCATCCGGCCTGCGCGGTATCGCGGCGCAACCTTCGACGTCTGCCAAACAGGAGCAGGGTGCCCCCCGTCCTTCTCAGGGCGCGGAAACGACCCATCGTAAGTCCAGGCGTCGTAGCCATAAAGCAGGAGGAGAGTCTCATGAAGACCGATGATTACGCACTGTTGACCGATCTCTATCAGCTGACGATGGCCCAAGGGTATTGGGAATGCGGCAAGCTCGATGAAGAGGCGTGCTTCCATGCTTTCTTCCGTGACAATCCCTTCGAAGGGGGATTCTCGATAGCGTGCGGTATGGCTCATATCGCCGAAGTGGTGGAGAACTTTTCCTTCGGTGAAGATGATGTGGCCTATCTTGCGGAACTGGATGCGCCGGGTGGAGGGAAGCTGTTCAATCCGAAGTTTCTCGAATATCTCTCGCAGATGGAGCTTTCCGTCGATATCGAGGCGGTACGTGAAGGAACGGTTGTGTTTCCCAACGATCCTCTCGTCCGCGTAACCGGTCCCATCATGCAGTGCCAGCTTCTCGAAACCGCCTTGCTCAATTGCGTCAATTTCGAAACGCTGGTTGCCACCAAGGCTGCGCGGGTGTGCCTCGCTGCGGAAAGTCCCGTTGCCGAATTCGGCCTCCGTCGCGCTCAGGGTGAGTCGGGTGGTGTGCGGGCTTCCCGGGCTGCCGTCGTGGGAGGGTGCGCCTCTACGTCGAACGTGCTTGCGGGTAAGCTCTTCTCTATCCCCGTATCGGGCACGCATGCCCATTCCTGGGTCATGTCATTCGAAAGCGAACTGGAGGCTTTCAGGGAGTACGCGCGCATCATGCCCAACAACTGTGTGCTTCTGGTCGATACCTACGACATCACTCAAGGCATCAAAAACGCCATTACGGTCGGTCTCGAGATGAAGGAACGCGGTGAACATCTTGCCGCCATCCGTATCGACTCGGGTGACCTTTCGTGGCGTGCCATTCAGGCGCGTCGTATGCTCGATTCCGCCGGACTCGAGCATACGGGCATCGTCCTTTCCAACGATCTCGATGAATATACGATCAAGTCCATCCGTGATTCGGGCGCCCAGGTTTCCTCCTGGGGCGTGGGAACCAAGCTTGCAACGGCATACGATCAGCCTGCTCTCGGCGGCGTTTACAAGCTGGCCGCCAAGCGCTACAAAGGTCAGGATTGGCAGGATTGCGTGAAGGTTTCGGGGCAGGCCGCCAAACTTACGACTCCCGGAGTGTTGGATGTTCGTCGCTATTATCATGAATCGGGTTTTCTCGCCGGGGATATGGTGTTCGACATCAATGCCGGCGTGGCGCGGGAGCGCATTGTCGACCCCGCCGATGAATTGCGCCAGAAAGATCTTGCGGGCGGACATTACGTCACCCTTCTCGAACCGCTTGCCCGTGATGGTCGGGTGGTTTTGAAGGACGAATACCGGGATGCCATGCTCGCCCGAATCAGGTGCCGGGAACAATTGGCGACGCTCGATGAAAGTCAGAAGCGTATCCTGAATCCCCATTCATATCCCGTCGGTTTGGAATACTCCCTGTTCCATCGTCGTCGTGATCTGGTTTCTAATCTATTGGGACTTGCATAGTGAAAACTCTCCGAGGAGGATCGTGTCATCATGATTAAGGTGGTAACGGATTCGGTTGCTTCTTTGCCGCAGGATATCGTCGAAGACGAGTCCGTCGAAGTCGTCTCGCTCTTCATGAATTATGATGGTCGGGAATACATGGATGCAACGATGGATGTCGATGAGTTTTACTCGCACATTCACGATATGGCGGACAATCCCCCCATTTCGAGTCAGCCCTCCCAGGCATATCTCGAGGAATTGTTCGAAAAAATAGCCCGCGATGGTGATGAATTGTTGGGCATATGGATATCGACGGGTCTTTCGGGAACGTATGACGGAGTGTTACGTGCAGCACGTTCGGTCAAAGCTCGCAACATCGATTTCCGCTACCTGATGATCGATTCCCATTCGTGCGGCTTCGATGAAGCCCTTCCCGTGCTCGACGGTGTTCGTGCGGTGCGTGAAGGCAAGACGCTCGAAGAGGCTGCTGATGTGGTTTTGGCGGGGATTTCCAAAACGCGTTTTCTCTTTACGCCGGAAAACCTAGTATTCCTCCAGAAGGGTGGCCGCATCGGAGGTGCTGCCGCCTTGCTTGGCAACTTGGTTCACCTCGTTCCCGTTCTCACAGTGGTTGACGGTGTTCCCGTGGCCAAGGCGAAGGTTCGTTCGCGTAAGAAGGCTCTCGACCGTATCGTGTCTATTCTCAAAAACGATATGGAACGCTGTGGCGGTTTGACGGGTCTGGTCGTTCATTATATCGGCGACAAAACGCCGGCGATCGAATGGGCGAAAAATGTTATCGAGCCTCTGCTCGGTATGAAGGTGCGTGTCCTGCCGGTAAGTCCGGTGGTCGGTCTTCACGTCGGTCCGGCGGTCGGGATTGCCTATGAATGCAATCTTGCGTTGGGCGATAAGATTTCGGGAGACCTGCACCGTCTGGTGTCTTCGTGACATTGGTATATGACGGCGAAAGAAAGATACGACATGGATTATAAATGCAATCTGATCATAGATTCCTGCTGTGATCTTCCTTATGAAGTCGTTGATAGGGAAGGGGTTTATCTGCTCGAGTTTCCCTATTTCGACGGTGCCGGAGAACATCTCGACGATCTTTATCGTTCACGCACTTCGAAGGATTTCTTCGACGGCATGCGCAATGGCGAGGAGCCTACGACAGCTCAACTGTCGCCGCTTGTGCTGCGTTCGGCTTTCGAATGGGCACATGAGCAGGGGCTACCTACGGTATATCTCAGCTTTTCGAGTGGTCTTTCGGGTACCTTCGATGCCGCCTGCCTCCTTCTTGAGCAGGTTCGGGAAGAGCTTCCCGGTTTGGATGTCCGCATCGTGGACACCAAGCTCGCCTCCATCGCGGAAGCGTTTCTGGTCTACGAGGCCATGCGTCAGCGGGAAAGAGGTCTTGATGCAGATGAGCTGGTGGCGTGGGCTGAAGAAGCGCGCTATTACGTGGATGCCCAGTTCATGGTGAGCGACCTCGAATGCCTACGTCGCGGAGGTCGTATTCCCTCCTCTGTCGCATTTGCCGGCGCCAAACTCGATGTGAAGCCTCTGCTCGGGTTCGATTTGGATGGAAAGCTCTCCCTTTCCGGTGTCGCCCGTGGGCGCAAGAAGGGAATCAAGAGCTTGTTCGAATACTTTCAGAAGCGCGCCGCATCGCATGCGCCTGGGCAAAATGTTGTCCTGGGTAATGCGGATTGCCCCAAAGATGCCGAGCGTCTTGCCGATTATCTGACGAAATACGACGACTCCCTTCTGTTTCTGGAATCCGACATCGGTCCCGTTATAGGTAGCCATGTCGGTCCCGACATGCTGGCTATCGTTTTCTGGGGAAACGACCGTCGCAATGAGGTGTCGGTTTCCGACCGCATTGCCAACAAAATCAAAGGTAGATGATCAATATGAACGATATGCAGACCTACGTATTCGTCGGTGATGTTGCAGTGGGATCCAAGCTTACGTCATCGCTTGCCGCCGCCGGATTCGTCGCGGCAAACGGGCTTTCCACCGCCGACGTGGTATTCACCTACCATGAGAATCAATCGGGTTTGGAAGACGTTTATTTCGATAGCCCGGGGTTGCTGCAGGATACGAAAGAAGGCACGATTCTGGTAGACCTGAGTCCCACCACACCTTCTTTCGCTCAAGAGCTTCATGCGGTCGCCAGCGTGAATGATCGCTTTGCCGTCGATGCGCCTTTGGTGGTGCGCGACATCGTTGCCGCCGACGCGTTTGCCGATCCCGAAAATCTATTCATGTTCGTAGGTGCCGAAAGTGACATCTACGATCGTGTCGAGCCGTTGTTGTCGGCCATCGCTTCCCGTGTGATGTGGGCCGGTGCTCCCGGTTGCGGGCAAAGCGCGAAGGTGGCTTCCACGCTTCAAAACGCTTCTTCGATCATCGGCATCATAGAAACCTATGTCGCCTTCACCACCAGCGGAGTCTCTCTCGACGGTGAAGACTATCTCGACCTCATGGAATCGACGGGCTGCATGGCCCCGATGCATTCGGCTTTCGTGGAAGCTTTGCGCGGAGAGTCTTTTGCCGGAACCTATACCGTCGAGATCATGATGGGCGAATTGGCTGCAGCTCTTTCGGCGGCCGACGATAAAGATACCATCTTTCCTCAGGCCGAAGCCGGCTTCCATCTTCTGGAGCTTCTGGCACTCGTCGGGGGTGCGGGCTACAACCCCGCCGCCCTAAGTCTCGTATTCGCCGACGAGGATACGTGCAAGCGCTACGAACTCGACTGGTCGCGGGCCGAAGGCACCTACGCCGATGAAGAGGGATGCTCGTGCGGCCATGACCACGATCACGAACACGGTCATGAGTGCTGCGGGCAACACGACCATGGTGACGGATCCTCTGATGATTTCATCGGGTTTTCCTCCAACTGATTACCGCGACTGTCGCTTGTGTCCCCGTCGCTGTGGTGTCGATCGCCTGGCGGGGGAGACGGGTGTCTGCGGGGCTGGTGCTGATATACGCCTTGGACGGGCGGCTCTTCATTGGTGGGAGGAGCCCTGTCTGGTGGGGCAACAGGGAAGCGGTGCGGTGTTCTTCTCCCATTGCCCCCTTCGTTGTGTTTATTGCCAAAATGCCGAATTGGCCGCCGGGTGCGGTGTCGTTGTTTCCTGCGAACGTTTGGGAGATATCTTTCTCGAATTGCAGGACGTGCATCACGCTGCGAACATCAATTTGGTGACCGCCACTCAGTATCTCCCTTCCTTAGTCGAAGTCTTGCGATCTCTGAGGCCGGCTAAGCTGCATATTCCCGTCATCTACAACACATCCGGGTACGAGACACCCGAAGCGCTTGCCTTGCTCGACGGTCTCATCGATATCTATCTCGTCGATTATAAGTACGCCTTTTCCGAGACGGCGAAAAGGCTCTCTTCCGCTCCCGACTATCCCGAAGTCGCCTTACGGGCCATAGGGATGATGGCCGACCAGGTGGGAGATTTCACCATCGATGACGCGACGGGTCTTTTGAAGAAGGGGGTCATAGTCCGTCATCTTCTGCTTCCCGGTTACGAGGACGAGTCGCCAAGAGCTCTCGAACTCCTTCGGTCCTCTTTCGGCTCCCGCGTGAAAATGAGCATCATGAACCAATTCGTCATGCCGGCCACCCTCGGTGATCCGACCCGCTATGGCTTGACGCAAGGTGTTACGGATGGGGCGTATGAAGAGATTCTCGACTATGCCGACTCCTTGGGTATCCGGGATTATTTTTGGCAGGTGGGGGGAGCTCAAGATGAAAGCTTCATTCCTGCTTTCGATGGTACCGGGGTCATCGCGGTCGCGCCATCCGAAGAGGAGTGCGGGATTTGACGCCTCGTGTTCACGTTCTGATTGCCCGTGTTGCCTTTCGGATGGTTTTGTATTCCCGTGGGTGATTGATTTTTCGACGCTTCGGGGTTTCTGTGGCATAATGGTTCGCGTCGCTTTTGTGCCAGTGTGGCGTAACGGTAGCGCAACTGATTTGTAATCAGTGGGTTGCAGGTTCGATTCCTGTCACTGGCTCCACACAATACGACTCAGATGGTGTCCTTCGGGGCGCCATCTGTTGTTTGTGGCCGCCTTGTTTCACCCCTTGCTTTCTCGCGGCGTCGATTTTCTTCGTGCATACCATTCGTTCGCGGCGCATAATGGATACATCGGGGGACAACAGGGGAGGTTCATCATGTTCGAATCACTACCGCTTTCTGTTGGGGATCGCCAGGTGTTCACCAAAACGATCTCCGAATCGGACGTCTATCAATTCGCCGGCATCACCGGTGATTTCAGTCCTTTTCACACCAATGAGGAATATATGAAGGGAACCCAATATGGAACGCGCATCGTTCACGGGGTTCTCACGTTTGCTTTATCGAGCACGGCTTCGACATTGATCCACCGTCATTCCGATGAGGATATGCCGGTTGCGTCCTACGGCTACGATCATGTGCGCTTCACCGGTCCCGTATATATGGGCGATACGGTCACCTGCACGTATACGATCGATGAGGTGGATGGGGAAACGGGGCGTACGTATGCCGATGTGGTGATCACCAACCAGCGAGATGAGGTCGTGTGTGTCGCTCGCCATATCCTGCAGTTCCTCTCGTTTACCGAGGGTAGATGAGAGTCGATTCGCAGCCTTTCGGACATGAGCTGCGACCGGGCTGATGTGAAGCACCCGAGATCCGTGACGATGGACCATGCCCCGGATCTCGGACGAAGAAGCTCGTCGATAATCGAAGGGCGTGATTCTGGCGTACGTCTCCCGGGTGCCGATGCTTTCCCGTGTGAATGAATCGCGGTTTATTTGGTGGCTTGGATAATGGCTACGAAGGAAAGATTCTCATCTCCCGTATTCGTGATGCCGTGATGGTCGCCATCTTCGCAGAACAAAACATCGCCCTTTACCACTTCGTAGGTCGTGTCGTTGTCGATGTAGAGTCCTTTTCCTGCGGTTATGAAATACATCTCGTTTTCGCCCCGATGTTCATGGTCGCCTATGGAAGCTCCCGGCACCAAAGCATTGTGGACCACGTAGGTGCAGATTCCATTCATCTGGCTTTCGTTGAGCAGGCGATCCCTCAGCATTTCGCCTTCGCCGCCGGCGACGTTTTCGGCGGATTCGATCGTTCGATTTCTTGCAAGTGACATAATGGTTCCCTTCTTTGTTTTTCCCCTTGGGTAAACACTAGTACAAAATGCTCTCGAATGGTAGTTGACACTTTCTTCAGGGCGCGAATCAAGTGGAATGTTTTCCGAGCGAAATATGAATTTGCTGTGCAGGTGACTTCGGAAATCCACCGCTGATCAACGTTTTAGCTAACGGATGAACACCAAAAGCACCGTTATCGACCCGCAGAAGTTAAAAAAGTCTATAATCTCAATCTTGAAGCAGCTTCCCAAGCTTCCTTTCGTCTGCCTACGAAGGGTTGGCGGTGTCGTCGCTTGTGGAAGTATGTTCCCATGTGAAGGAGTTCTTTGTGATCGACCAATTTTTTTCGTCGTTGTCGTTCGTTGATATTTTCAATTTCTGCGTTTTTCTGGCATTCACCTGTTGCTATGCCTATCAGCTCTATTACGTGTTTGTGGTATTGACGCGCAAGCCTCCCGTTGTCACGGCGAAGAAGAATCATCGTTATGCGGTCGTCATATCCGCCCGTAACGAAAATGCCGTCATCGGCGATCTCATTCACAGCATCAGGGTGCAGAATTACCCTCAGGAACTCATCGATATCTTCGTCATCGCGGACAACTGCACGGACAACACCGCTGCCGTTGCCCAGGAAGCGGGTGCGGTCGTGTTCCCCCGCTTCAACACCGAAGAGGTGGGCAAGGGCTATGCTCTCGATTATGGTTTCACCTGTATACGCGAACATTATTCGGAAAACGAATATGAGGCCTTTTTCATCTTCGATGCCGATAATGTGTTGGATGTGAACTACTTCCGCGAAATGAATAAGGTGTTCGACAGTGGGGCTCCTGCCTCCACCAGTTACCGTAACTCCAAGAATTATGGTTCCAATTGGATTTCAGCGGGTTATGCCGTGTGGTTCATGCGTGAGGCCAAGTACTTGAGTCAGGCCCGCCTCACACTGGGAACCAGCTGCGCCGTTTCCGGTACGGGATTCTATGTCAGTGCGAAGATCATCGAACGCATGGGCGGCTGGAAATTCCATCTGCTTACCGAAGACATCGAATTTTCAACGAATACCATTTTGAGTGGGGAACGCATCAGTTATTGTCCCACGGCCATCCTCTATGATGAACAACCTTTGTCCTTCAAGGACTCCTGGAATCAGCGTTTCCGTTGGGCAAAGGGCTTCTATCAGGTGTTCGTGAAGTACGGAGGGCGCCTTGCCAAGGGTATCGTCAAAAACCCCAAGGGTTATCGCTTCGCGTGCTACGACATGCTGATGACCATCGCACCCGGCATGCTGCTCACCATCATCTCCGTCATATTCAACACCGCCATTCTTCTGTTGGGTATTTCGGGCATCATGTCTACCGGTGTCATGGTTACCTCTTCCGTATCCTCCATCTTCTTCTGCATATTCAACTACACGGTGTTCATGTTCGTTCTCGGTGCTCTTACCACCTTCACGGAATGGGACCACATCCATTCCACCAGCAAGAAAAAGATCGGATATATGTTCACCTTCCCTCTGTTCATGCTGACCTACATCCCCATTGCCTTGGTGGCTCTGTTCAAGAAATGTGCTTGGAAACCCATCCAGCACAGTATTTCGGTCGATGTACAGGAATTCAGTCAGGCACGATCGGATGCGGCTGATCGCATCTGATGTGTTGACTTTCGACCTGCGTAAACCAAGCCCGTGATGATTGTTTCATCGCGGGCTTTTTCATGCTCGTGCCAAGGTGACACCATAGATGCATTGAGCGCCGGCAAGGCGCAGGGCGTTTGCGGCATTGAAGAGGGTAGCCCCGGTGGTGAGTACGTCATCGACGATGAGTACGCGTGGGGGAATGGACGCGTCGGCTTTGACGGTGAAGGAATTTTTCATGTTATGCAGACGCTCTTGGGCCCCAAGGACTCTTTGGTCGGATCGTTCGTGCGGTAGGAGAAGGACTTCGTAATCTTTGTCGATGAGGCGGGCTAATTCAACCCCCACTTGTTCGAGGTGGTCGAACCCCCGCTGCCGACGCGCCTTTCTGCGTGTGGGGATTGTCGTCATGATGTCGGGGTGCCATGCAGGGTCTATGACATCGGCTATCAAGTGTGCGATAAGGGGAGCGAGACGTTGTTCTCCCCGATCCTTATAGGTGGTTATCAACCTGCGGGCGCTGCCTTGATGTTCGAAAACGGAAGCGCACCCATCAAGGGGATATGCCTCCAAACCTCTTTTTTCCAGAATGAAATGATTGCATTCGGTGCAAATGTATCTGCCATGCGGATAGCCGCAGCGGGGGCAGGCGTGGTAGCGGTCGATGAAGGGCAGATGCTTTCTGCAGCGTTCGCAGAGAAGGGTACCCGGAACATCGCAAAGGGCGCAGCGGGTGGGCCAAAGGGTTTCGCAGGCTGCTTCACGCATGATCTGTAGGTAGGGCGTGAGTTGTGACGGAAGACACCGGTGGCTTGTATGCGTGGAAACATATGTATCGTTCATGGTTCCATGATGCCAAAGCTATCCGAAAAGGATTTGAAACGAATCGGAACGCTCCGTCGTGTGTCTGCCGGAACCCGCATTGACCATGTCGCCCGTACCTTCGTTTTGCCGTGTTTCCCGTTTCTCGCAATGCGCAAACAAAGACGCAGCAGCTGATCTGTTACAGCTTGCAAAAGGGAAATACAACAGCTGATTCGTCTGCGGATTGTAAAGGAAACGCAATAGCTGCAGGATTGTGTGTAGAAGCGCGGTGGCTAACCTGTGTGATTCATCAGTGAAAACATAACGGCTGACCTGCCCAATTGTGTAGATTCACGGTATTTTTCGGGGGGGGGGGTACAATATAGCCCCTTTTTTTGGCTGTGGTGTAGCGCGGTGATAGGTAACTTGTCCCTAGATTGA
>CAJMLT010000012.1 GCA_905214325.1 uncultured bacterium | reverse complement strand
ACGAGGCCGAACCGGGTGGTAGTGTTGATCCGGCGGGGTCGTATGAGATCCCCTTCAACGACACCGGTGAAATTACGGGCTCCGTTGCAACGCCCGAAGAGGGATACGCCTTCGACGGGTGGTATAAGGTGAACGAGTCGAATAAGCGTATCAGCACCAATCCCTATCTTTCGCCCGAAGTGGCGCAGAACAACCTCAACCGTGACAGCTTGGGCACCAAGAATTTCGACACCACGTTCACGGCGCGCTTCAAGCAGATCGGCGGCCAAATGCGCGAAATGGACTGGTTCGGCTCATCGACGATGACGATGATGCAGGTACGCAGCATCACGTTCACCGATACCGCTCCGGATTCCTATTCCGAAAAATGGAATGCCGCCCGATCCGGCGTCGTGGACGCGTACGTGGTGGAAAACGGAGTCATCGATTATGGCGAAGAAGCGGGGAACATCGGCTATGATCTCTATCTGGTCAGCCCACGCGGCAGTATCAGGCCGGGGGATTGGGCCGAGGAGCTTTTCGATGCGTTTTGCAGTGTTACCGAAATCAACTTCAACGATCATTTCGATACCTCCCAGGTAGTGAATATGAGGCGCATGTTCGAGGGTTGTTCTTACCTTGAGAATCTCGACCTCTCCGGCTTCAACACCTCTCAGGTAACGGATATGTTTCAGATGTTCTCAAGCTGCTATGCGCTTTCCTCCCTTGATCTGTCGTCGTTCGACACCTCTCAGGTAACGAATATGTCCGAGATGTTCTCCGATATGTTAGATGTTCGCGATATAGATGTGAGTTCGTTCGACACCTCTCAAGTGAGGGATATGAACTCGATGTTCGGTGGGTGTTCCAACCTCCCCTCTGTTGACCTGTCGTCATTCGATACCTCGTGGGTATCGAATATGAACTCGATGTTTGTCGGCTGTTCGGCACTGACATCCCTTGACGTGTCGGGATTCAAGACGTTCAGAGTGACGGACATGGGCGGTATGTTCCAGAGCTGTTCCAGTCTCACTTCCCTCGATCTCAGCTCCCTTGACACGTCTCAGGTTACGAAAATGAATAGTCTGTTTACGGATTGCGCCAATCTCGTCTCCGTCGACCTGTCGTCATTCGACACCAACCGCACGACATCGATGAGCTCCATGTTTCAGCATTGTTCCAAGCTGGCCTCGCTCGATCTTTCTTCCTTCCGAACCCAGAATGTGGAGCGGATGTCGTATATGTTCGATTCGTGTTCGTCGCTTACCGTTCTCGATCTTTCGATGTTCAATACGGGAAAATCATACTCTCCGCAATCCATGGAGAATATGTTTGCCGGAATGGACACGACTTGCTTGGTGTATTGCCGCACGGTGCCGGACCAGACGAGGATGGAAAATTCATCGGGACGCAGCATCCCCAGGGACAATTTCATCTTGGGTGCACCCCCGGCAACGCTTTCGCAGGAGAATACGGATGATGTCGGCGCGTCGATGGTTGCTTCCGAAAAGGAGGAGGGCGAGTCATCCTCTTCCTCATCCGACTCCGTTGAGGGCACCGATTCTTCCGAAGAGCCTACGCCTTCGATGAGCCTTGTTTCTAGCGCGCTTTCCCCCGCCGAGGCGCACGCTGACGAAGCTTCTCCCGCTGTTTCCGTACGCACTTCGGAAGACGTGATCGACATGGGAGAGATCTCGACGAGCACCACGCTGGAATATACGTTGCACGTCGCCAACGTGGGCTCCGAAGGTGACACCATCGATGTGCTCACGTTTACCGATGTGATGCCCAAGTATGTTCATGCTGCGCTGTTTGCTTCTATAGAAAAACCCCTCAGGTTGCACAACTCTCAGGGAGGTGCGATGCTGGGAGATTATGATTACGACATCGAGACGCGTACCCTGACCTTTCAGGTGCTCAATCTGCTTCCCGGAAACGAAGTGGACATATCCTTCTATGCTGGGGTATCGGAAGATGCGGCCTCCCTCGGCGTCGACCTGGTGGAATACGTCAATCAGGCCAGTGTGATGGTGGGGGATTCCGTCAAGGTGTCCAATGCGGTGCGTCACTATTCCGGTGCGCGCTCGGAAAATTCCTACGATGTCAGCTATTCCTATACCGGGACCATCTCCGGATCCGCCCCCACCTTGCCTTCCTCCATTGCTTATTCGCCGGGGGTCGAGGTGACGCTTGCCCCGGCACCCGCGGTGCCCGGTTATACCTTCGATGGTTGGCAGGTATCGGGGGCTGCGGTGACCGACGGATCCTTCATCATGCCCGATTCCGCGGTGAGTATCACCGGTAACTGGACCAAGGACCCCGATCCGGTGAAGCATACGCTCAGCTACACATGGGCCGGACGCGATGGAGGTATCTCCGGTACCGCATCGGATGCCGACAAGCCCAGTGCCCTACCCGTCTTGCCCGCTTCCGATGTCTCCGAAGATTCTGTGGTGAGCTTACCCGCTTATCCATCCGTAGGCGCCACCACGGCAACGGCCGCTGCGGATGATCCCTATAAGGCCCTCTATGAGGGGTATGAGTTCTTGGGATGGACCACCGCCACCGGTCATGCGATCACCGATGACGAACGCGAGGCGGGCAAATTCACCCTCGACCAGGATACGACGTTGGTGGGTTGTTGGGAGCGACGCTCTTTCGAGGCGACCTATGCCTTCGATGCGAGTGCGCCCACCACCGCGGTTCCGCCGACATCTCTTTCCGCGAAGCGGGGTGAATCCTTCACCTTGTCCGATCCGACCGAGGTGGAAGGGTATAGATTCCTGGGTTGGTCTCTGTCATCCGATCTTGCCCAGGTGGGCGATGGCTATGTCATGCCTTCCCGCAACGTGGTTGCCACCGGTTCATGGGAGAAGCTCTATTCGGTGTCGGTTACCAATGGTACTTCCGATAAATCTTGGTACGCTCCCGGCGATACGGTGACCATCACCCCCAACACCTATGATGGCGTTGACTTCTTCCAGTGGAACTTCGTCGGTGATGTGCCGGGTGATATTTCGGAAGACGCATCCGGTACGCAGACCTTCACCATGCCGACGGGCAACATGAGCGTGTCGGCCTCCTATGCTGCAACGGTCACGTATAAGGTGCAGCAGGGCGCTTGGTCGAACGGTTCCGTTTGCGACATCAAGGAATCGGTGGAATTGAGCGGAGCCCCCGGTGCGTGGTCGGGCACCCTGAACGCCTCCGGTGTACCTGCTGGTATGGTGCCTGCGGCGGGGTACGATCTGACCACCGGTGCATGGGACAACGTCCCCAACACCGCTTCCGGTGCCATTACCTCCTCTGTCGACTACACCTATTCCTTCGGACTGGCCGAAAGCGTCGATGTCGTCTATCAGAGCGTCGATGGCGCAAAGGGTAGCGTTACCTACAACGAGGACGGTGCCGTTCCTCAGGAAAAGACGAGCGAGACCATCAGCACTCCGGCCACGGGATCGCCCAAGGGTGCTACCGCTGAGCCCAAGGCGGGTTACACCTTCGTTGGGTGGAGTACCGCGTGGGGCTTGGGAAGCGAGCAGTATACCATCAGCGAGGATGTTAGTTTCGTCCCCGCAAAAGATGCGAAGACGAACCTGTACAAGGCAACGACCTATACGGCCAACTTTGCGGTTACCGGCGATGCCACGTATACCGTCAAGTACGACATGAATGACGGCGATTCCGATTTCAAAGCCGATCCGACCACCATCGCCGACAAAACGGACGCGCGTTGGGATAGTGCCGATTTGGTTGCCGTCACACCTACTCGCCAGGGCTATACCTTCGACGGCTGGGTGGTGAAGGGCGATACGTCCAAAGCGGTTACGGAAAGCACGTTGTATTCCTCGCTTGTTTCCGGGCCCGAAGTGAATGAAGTGACCCTGCAGGCCACCTGGAGCGAGGGGGCCGAGGTTGCACTGAGCTACGTGTCTTCCGATACTGCCATGGGAACGGTGGACCCGGCAAGTGAAGACGTGTCGCCCATCACCGGCAATGCTACCGGGGCCACTGCCACAGCGAAGACCGGCTACCACTTCGTTAACTGGACCAACACCGCCGACTCCACCAAGACCACCGATGCGACACTTAGCGCCGATCAGGTGAATGCTTCTGCCAAGACGAACAACGTCTACACCGCCACCACCTTCACGGCCAACTTCGCTCCCAACACGGATACGAAATACAGAGTCGAGCGCTATCAACAAAACACCACCGGTGCCACCTATACCCCTATCACTTCCGATGATCAAAACCTCACCGGTACCACCGATACCGCTCCAAACGTTTCCGATAAAACCTACACCGGATTCACCAAGGCCAAAACCACCTACGCCTCTACCGGAATAGCCGAATCCGAAACAGCTCGCACCATAGCTCCCGACGGATCGTTGGTGGTCAAGGTCTATTATGACCGGGCAACCAACGATGTCACGTTCGACGAGAACGGACACGGAAGTGCCCCTGCAAAACAAAGTGCCATCCGCTACGGTGCCCAAGTGGCCGACCCCGGTAACCTGAGCGAAGTCGGCTGGACCTTCGGCGGCTGGTATACCGATGCTGCCTGCACCGATGCCGCCAAGTGGAACTTCACCACCGACACCACGCCCAACAATCCTTTGACGCTCTATGCCAAGTGGACGCAGAACACCTATACCGTCTCCTATGACATGAACGATACCGATTCGGCATCGAAGGCCAGTCCTGCTTCCATCGCCGATAGGACCGATGTGCATTGGAATGGTGCCGGTTTGGTATCCACCACCCCTACTCGGGCGGGGTATACCTTTGCCGGATGGGTGGTGAAGGGTGAAACCTCCAAAAAGGTGGGTTCCACCACGGCCTATTCGACACTCGTTGCCGATGATCAGGTATCCGGGGTGACCCTGCAGGCCACCTGGACCGAAAACGCCAACGTGACACTGAGCTACGTCTCATCCGACACGTCCAAGGGTACGGTTACGCCGGCACGTGATTCGGTGGCTCCCGCTACTGGCAATGCCACCGGTGCCACCGCCACGGCGAAGACCGGCTACCACTTCGTTAACTGGACCAACTCTTCCAACTCCACCAAGACCACCGATGCGACACTCAGCGCCGATCAGGTGAATGCCGCCGCCAAGACGAACAACGTCTACACCGCAACCACCTTCACGGCTAACTTCGCCCGAGACGATGCCAGCCCCGACAATGAGCAGATAATCGCTCACGACTTCTCCCTTTCCGTTGCGGAGGCGCAAAGTATCTTGCAGGGTGGGGTGTTCGAAAGTGATTCGCTGATCCGCGTTGCTTACGCGGCAGATCCCTTGGATGCGGGCAGGGTGGAACTCATCCGCCTCGCTGACGCTCAAGCCCGTTCCACCATCGATGGGCAATCCGTTGACATTACCGCGGTCGTCCATGCCATAAAGGCGGAAAAGGGCGTGTATGCGGTCACCTTCGAAACGCAAGCGGGCACTTCGGCCACGGTGCAGGCGACGGTGACCGATAACTCCGCCGAAAGCGCCGTCAATGCCGAGCGTATTTTCGCCGATGATATCGAGTTGACCTATGAGGAGGCGGGCGTATTGCTTGCCAAATCTCAAAACGATATTGCAACCGAACTGGCCGATCGCATGAAAGCCCACGCGTATTCGACCGCCGATGGCAGCGAGGTTGCCGTCGTGAAGGCCGACTGGAAGGTGGTTCAAGCTCCAGGTGTGTACGAGGTGACCTTCTTCACCGATAAGGGCACGCAGGTCGTTGCACGGGTGACGGTAGGTGATAAGGTGATCGACGATGGAAGCAACGGGGTTTCGGATGGGCAGTCTTCCGGCCAAGGGTTCGTGGGAAGCGCCACCACCTCCAAGACCGCTGATTCCAACGGTGTGTTCGCTGGGCTTCTGACTCTCCTTGCGGCTGCATCGATCGCTACCGCAGTCTTCGTGCGGAGGCGTCGTGGGGGACGGGAGTAGATTAGGCTCTCTCCCCGGTTGTCCGGGTGGGCTTTTTCGGTCCGCCTGAACCATGAACCATCGCCCGACATGAAACGTGGCCTCCGGATGGGGGCCACGTTGTCGTTTCTTTTCAGGTGCGCATTATGCCAACCTTCGGAACGGGCTTCCTCCCGAAGGTTGTTCAATCTGTTATTCGAACGTCATGAGTTTTGAGAATCCGGTCATGTCGAATATGTCCATCACGCCGGACTGCACGTTGCAAAACACCAGCGATCCGTTGCCCATGACCTTTTTCTGTGTACCGATGATGACCCTCAATCCCGCACTGGAAACGAAATCGACTTTCGCCAGGTCGACACGAAGATCTCTACTGCCGCTTTCGAATACACCATTGACGGCATCTTCGAGCTGTGGCGCGGTCATCGTGTCCAGACGCCCATCCAAGGCGATGAGTGTGCATCCGTTCGTATCCGGGGTGATGGTTATATCCATGGCTTGACCGTTCCTCGCGTCGGGTTTACGGGGAAAATGGTACCACAGCTTTCCCGTTTGAATCCTGATCGAATCGCTATTGCCGCACTTCGAGGAAAAATAGGGAGATTACCAGCTTTATTCCCCATCCATGCGGATAAAATACAGGTGATCGCTTGAGATAGGGACACATCATGGACAAGTCTGTATTGGAGTACTGTAAAGTCATCGGTGAAGTGCAGGCGTGCATCGCCAACGTGGACACGCTTGACGAAGCACTGCAGGCCGGCTTGCGTATCATTGTGGGAAACTGCAATGCCGAATCGGCGGTTATCTGGTATGTCGATGAGCAGAGCGCCACGCTGCGTCCCTACTACTGGATCGGGCCGCTCGATCTGACCTCCCGTTGTCATGTTGCGGGGGAGGGTGTCGTGGGTCGGGTGTTCGAAACCCAGAACGCCGAGCGTATGCTGGCCTTCCACCCCGATGACGACCCTCTTACCGTAGAGGATTTTCAGGGCATCGATGTCGGATCCATGATATGCGTTCCGTTTTCCAATACCTTCGAAGAATTAGGCTGCATCCAGTTCGTCAATTCCACTTCCGCGGCACCCTTCACCGAAGAGGAAGCGGATATCTGCGAGATCATGGCCATGATGGCCGCCATCGCCATCGATGAAAACGAACATATCCAGCAGGCTTGGCAGCCCGGTGAAGTGGTTATGTCGCTGCGCGATATCACGCGGGAATTCATGAACGGCGATTCCATCACCCAAGTGCTCAAAGGGGTGAATCTGGATGTCTACGAAGGGGAGTTTCTGGTCCTTCTGGGAGAATCGGGTTGCGGTAAATCGACGCTTCTCAACATCATCGGCGGGATGGATCAGCCGACTGACGGAACTTTCACCTATCTGGGGCAGGATTATTCCCGTGCCGACCAAAACGTGTTGACGGAATACCGTCGTGCCAATATAGGGTTCATCTTCCAAAGCTACAACCTCATGCCCAACCTCAATGCCCTTCAGAATCTCAATCTCATCGGAGAGTTGGTGGACGAGCCGCTCGATGCCGATAAGGCACTGGATATCGTGGGACTATCCGACCGCAAGCGTAATTATCCTTCGCAGATGAGCGGTGGGCAGCAGCAGCGTGTGTCCATCGCCCGCGCCCTGGTGAAGAACCCGCGGGTCATCCTGGCCGACGAGCCCACCGCGGCTTTGGATTACGCCACCAGTATCGAGGTGCTTCAGGTGATGGAGCGCGTGGTGAACGCGGGGACCACCTTGGTCATGGTCACCCATAACGAAGAGATAACGCGCATGGCCGATCGCGTGGTACGCATGAGGGATGGTCGCATGCACGAAGTGACCATCAACCGTCATCCCGCTAACGCGTGCGATCTGGTTTGGTAAGGGGCGGCCGTGAAGCGGACACAGATACGTGAGCTTTTCAGTAATATCAAGGTGACGTTCGTCTCCTTCTTTTCCATTCTGATGTTCGTCGCGTTGGGCGTGGGCCTGTTCGTGGGTATCAGTTGGACGGCTCCCGCACTGCAAAGTGCCGCTGATCGGGTGTTCGACGAAGGCTCGTTTCACGATTTTTCCGTGCAGTTTCCCTATGGATTGACCGAATCCGATTTGAGCGAGTTGCGCGATGTGGAAGGCGTGAGCGATCTTGAAGCGGGTCGTTCGTCGTATCAGCGTTTGAACGGCGAAGATACCACCTATACGGTGAAAGTGATGTCGCTGACCAAGGACATGGATGTGCCGTTGCAGGTGGAGGGCGATCTGCCCACACATGTCGGACAGATCGCTCTCGAAGCGTCGTGGGCGCGTGCGCATGGCTACGGAATAGGAGACACCATCCGTTTCGAGCATGATGGAGAAACCGACGATTCCGACGGCATGAAACTGCTCACGGGTGACACCTATACGGTGACGGCCCTTATGGAAAGCCCGGCCTATTTGGCCTACGCCAATTCGTCATACGGGTTTTCCACGATAGGATCCGGATCCATCGATTGTCTGATGTTCGCGCCGGCGACCGTGTTCGATGCCGAAGCATACCAGCAGGGTTTCACCGATATATTCATCCGTAGCGATGAGCTACGGGGTCTGCCCACGTTCAGCGATGAGTATCAGCGGAAAAGTGACGAGATAAAGGAACGCATTTCCGATGTGGGTTCCGTGCTGGCATCGGCGCGCTATGCCGATCTTCATCACATCGCCGAAACCAAGGTGAACGAGGGCGAAAGCCAACTGCAGGCCGCCGCCACTCGAATCGCCGAAGGACGCACTTTGATCGCTTCGGGGGAGGCGCAGCTCGCGCAAGGGAAAACGCAGATATCGCTTGTCGAGAAGCAACTCTCCTCGGCGTTCGAGCAGTTGCAGTCGGGACAGAGCTTTTACGAGGTCGCCAAAAGTCAATACGATCAAGCGGTCGAGATGCTGAATGCATCCCAGAGCGCTTTGGGTAAATTCGATACGTGTGTCACGCAGTGCAGGGGGGAGCTCGAGGGGGCGAAAGCCTACAAGGACGATATCGATGGCAGGTTGGCCGCCGGCGAGATAACCCAGGAAGAATACAACACCCAGCTGGATGCTTATTGTGTTGGGCTGGTTGCACGGGTGCAGAAGATACTGTCCGATCAGGGCATCGGAGCGCTGATCGATGTCGGCAGTATCGATCACAGCAATTTCACGAGAGTTCTGGCTGCGGCCGAACGGGCACTCGATAACGCTGAAGACACCGAGATCACCGTTGGCGAACAGACCATGACGGTGGGCCAGGCGCGTGCCAAGGTGAGCGATCTCGCTGCCGAACTCTCCGCGCGTTATCCGCAGGTGAGCCAAGCCGCTTCGCAACTCGAATCGGGCTGGGCCGAATACTATGCGGGGCAAGAACAGCTTGCCGCAGCCAAGCGCCAAGCCGCCGCGGGGCAGACGGAGTTGGAAACACGTAAGCAGCAGCTCGTCGAAGGCGAGCAGGCCTACGAGGTGGGTGTACAGCAACTCGATGCGGGCAAGCAGCAGCTGGCGAACATGAAGGAGTTCAGCCCGGTGGTTCTTCCCCGTGCCTACAACGGTGGTGTCCAGGTGGTCGCCACCTTCAGCGGCATAACGGATAATCTGCGTTTTTCCATGGCGGCTTTGTTCGTCATAGTGGGGCTGTTGGTATGCTATTCCGCTGTTTCCCGTATCGTGCATGAGCAGCTTGTTCAGATCGGGACCAAAAAGGCTTTGGGCTTGCGTGCGAGGGAGATCACGACCGGTTTTCTCTGGTATTCCGCGTTGGCGGTGCTGGCCGGTTCCGTGGTGGGTCTCGTGGTGGGTGTTACCGTGGTCGAGGGAATCTTGAGTCAGGCTTTGGGCGGCCGCTTCATCACCGGAGTGTATCTGCCTTATTTCTCGCTGTGGCAAGGTGTTCTGGTGTCGGGGGTCGAGCTGGTTCTCATCCTACTCGCCACGTGGTTCGCCTGCCGCAAGGTGCTGAAGCGCCATGCGATCGATCTTCTCGCCGGGGAGAAGCCTCCTTCGGTGAAGCCGCGCTTCTTCGAGTCCTGGGCGCTGTGGAACAAGATGTCACTTCTGGCACAGACCATCGTGAACAATTGCCTCAACGACCGACGACGGGTGTTGGGTACCATCATCGGTGTGGCGGGGTGCACGGCGCTCATCGTCACGGCGGTGACGCTGAACAACAACGTGTTAGCGAGTTTCTCCAATCAATATGACGAGGTCTATCATTACGATTCGGTGGCGTATTTCGATGCCGGCACACAAGACGCGGGCGCGAAGACGCAGGAGGCGCTGGCCGAAGGCGGCGCACGGAGCACCCCGGTATTCACCGGTAGCTACACGCTCGATCTTCCCGACGGCAAACAGAGTGTTGCCAATGTGACGGTTCCCGGTGATGTGGGCACGTTCGGGGAGTTCTACGAGATCACCCCCGTGTCCGGCTCTTCCGGTGAAGTTGACCTCACCGGTGAGGGCGTATGGATGAGCAGCGCTTATGCCGAACACATGGGCGCCAAGGTGGGTGATGAGGTGACGGTGACCGAAAGCACGGGCGAGGTACATCGCCTGACCATCGATGGCTTCTTCCGCTATTACCTGACCAACAATCAGATCGTCATGGGTGAAGCCGCCTACGAACGGGTTTTCGGCACGCCTGCGGTATCCAACGCGCTGTTGGTCGATACGAACGACGCCGATGTCACCGGCTTGACGCAGAGCCTCAAAGGTGTCGAAGGATTCACCACGTTGGTGGATGTCTACGCTGCGAATAAGGCGGATTTCGATTCCTTCGCGCAGGTGTCCCGTACGGTCGTCGCCATCTATTTGGCGCTTTCCGCCCTGATGGCCATCGTGGTGCTGCTGAATCTCAACGTCATGTTCATCGAGGAGAAGAAACGCGAATTGATCGTGCTTATGATCAATGGATTCTCCGTGCGTGACGCCAAGGGCTATATCTATCGCGACACCATCGTGTTGACGGTTATCGGTATCGTGGCCGGTGTGGTGCTGGGGGCGATCATGGGGTCGTTGACGGTGCTTTCCATCGAGCCGGCGAGTGCATCGTTTGTGAAAGGCGTCGATCCCGTCGCCTGTTTGGCCGGCGTATTCGGAAGTGCCGTTTTGGCGATCATCATGAGCCTGATCGCCCTACGGCGTATCGGGCGTTTCGAATTGACCGATATCAATCGGTTCTGAGAGCCGAAGGAGATGGCGTGGAGGACGGATATATTCTGCGAGGTGTTTCGGGTCGCAGGGGCGGCGTACATCATCTGTGCCGCAAGAAGAGACGGGTAAGGTAGGCGATGGTTGTTCCCAAGATCAAGCGTCCCGGTTTGCTGCGCGGTGGCGCCGTCGACTTGAGCGGGCGGATGCGCTTGGTCGCGTTCCTCCTGCTGGCGCTTATGGTGGTTGCCATGTGTTTCTCCTTCGTCGGCCTGGTCTCGGTTTCCGGTGGCGAGGGAGCCGATATCCACGTGACCCTGCTTCTGATCCCGGTGGTGGTGGGCGCGGTGTTGCTGGGCTTCGTGCCGGGCGCCGCCCTGTCGTTGCTGTGCGGTATTCTGTTCTGCATCCGTTCCCAGTGGGCCCCCATCGATTATTTCGACATGTATCTGGGCGACCCGCTTCTCTCGACGATTCCGGTGTTCGTGGGAGGAGTGCTGGCTTCGGGCATCGTCGTGTGCGCGCAACGGTGGTGGGGTGCTGCTTCGACGCCCGATGAGCAGCGGAAATGGCCGGACTTCCGCGTGCTGATCGCGCTGGTGGTCGCCTGCCTGCTGATGTGTGGTCTGTTCTCTTCGGGTGCACGTGGGTTGATCTATATCGTATTCCCCTCTCTCCATCAGGATTCCTACGTGGTGGCCAACATCCTGGAGTTCTTCTTTCAGCCGGTCGTGGTGGTGGAAACGCTGATCAACTCCCTTATCGTCAGCGTGGCCGCCGGCGTTGCCTTGGTGTGGGATACACGCCGCCGAAGCTCCCGGCGCTCGGTTACCATCGGTCAGCTGTTCCGGCGCTGGTTGTTGGTGGTGGCCAGCCTTGCCTTCATGTGCGTGGTGGCGGTTTCCTTCTGCGTGGAAACGGTGAAAGCCTACGACTCGACCGTCGAGGTGATTCGGCAGCAGATCGACTACATGGGTGATCAGGTTGACGAACATGAATCGCGGACCGCGTTGATCAAGAACAGCGAAAGCGAGCTGGTTCTTTCCAAGGCACGTGCCGCTGCCGAAATGATAGACGCCGATCCTTCGGTGGCCGATAACGCATCCGCGCTCGAGCGTCTGACGGGCATTCTGGGCATAACCAGTCTCACCGTTACCGATGGAGAAGGCGTGATCGTGGGTGACTCCGCGGGGGAAGGCATGGGGTCGTTTTCCTTTTCGCAGAGCGCACAGACCGCTCCCTATATGGATCTGATACGAAACGGGGGATCATTCGTCGAGGAACCGCGGGCATCGGTGGATGAAAGTGGAGGAGCGAGGCAGGACGTATATCGCGTCTTCGCCGGCGTCGCCCGTGTCGACGAGCCGGGTATCGTGCAGGTTTCCATCGATGCGAAAAGCTACAACGAGATGGTGGAAGTGGCTTCGATTGAACATCTGTTGGAAAACTATGCAGCGGACAACAACGGCATGCTCGCCATAGCGAAGGATGGAGTGTTCGTCACCTCCAACATTCCCTACTTGGTGGGTGCGCAGGTTTCCGAAGTCATAACCGATAGCGCCGAAAGTCTTGCCGTTTTGCTGGCTGCCGATGACGTGATGGTGGTCTATGACGAAACCGAAGCCGAGTTCGAGTACCTGCAGATCGAGGAGCACGGAGAGTATATTCTCCTGTCCGCCGTTCCCATGATCGATGCCTATGGTGCGCGCACGAGTGCGGTCGAGTGGAATACGTTTTTCTTCTTCGTCCTGTTCGCCGTGGTGTTTCTGATGATCTCCTACCAGATGAATTCGATCGTGACCCGGAGTATCCGTACGACGAACAAGGCTCTGGCACGCATTACCGAAGGGGAGCTTGATCAGCGGGTCGAGGTGCATGGTGTTAGGGAATTCGATAAGCTTTCCGCCGGTATCAACGCCACGGTGGATGCGCTCAAAAGATCTATAGCCGAAGTGACCGAGCGCAATGCGCGCGAGTTGGCCACCGCCAAAGCCATTCAGGCTTCCGCGCTGCCCTCCGCCTTTCCGCCGTTTCCCGATATTCCCTTTTTCGACCTCTACGCCTCCATGGCTCCCGCCCGTGAAGTGGGCGGTGATTTCTATGATTTCTTCCTGGTGGATGACGATCGCCTGGGAATCGTGATAGCGGACGTGTCGGATAAGGGTGTTCCGGCGGCCCTGTTCATGATGACGGCGAAAACCCAGATCAAGAACTACATGCGTACCGGTATGGATTTAGCCCAGTCGGTCGAAACCGTCAACTATCAGCTGTGCCAGGAAAACGATGCCCAGATGTTCGTGACGGCGTTTTTGGCCATTCTGGACTACAGGACGGGGCGGATGGAATGTGTGAATGCCGGACATAATCCGCCGCTCGTGAAAAGGGGTGGGTCATGGGGCTGGATACGGGAGCGTTCGGGAATGGCTCTGGGCGTATTCGAAGGTTTGCCCTACACTTCGTTTTCTCTGGAGTTGCGGAAAGGTGACGAACTGCTGATGTATACCGATGGTGTGACCGAGGCGATGGATCCCGATGGCGAAATGTATGGCGAGACGGGTCTGGAGGAATTCCTGGGTGAATGTGGCGATCTTTCCCCGCGGCAGACGGTCAGAGCCCTTCGCCACGATGTGACCCGCTTCACCCGCGACGCCGAACAGTCCGACGATATCACGCTGTTGGCGCTGGAATACGGTGTTCCGCCTGAGATTTCGGCTACCCTGACCGTACCGGCGAAGGTGGAGGAGCTACCGCATGTGATGGATTTCGTCCATGATGAGCTCACCCGTAGGCTTTGCCCCATCGCCGCACGGAACCAACTGGATATCGCGCTTGAGGAACTGTTCGTCAACGTATGTCACTACGCCTATCTCGATACGCCACCGGAAGTGGCCCGTGAGGTGCGGATCACCTATGTCTATCATGCCGATATGCCCGGTATCACGGTGGAGATAGCCGATCGCGGCGTGGCATTCGATCCGCTGGCCAAGCCCGATCCTGCTGCGCCCACTTCCATCGAGGAGGTCCAGATCGGCGGATTGGGCATCATGATGACGAAGAAGAGCGTCGATGAGATAACCTACCGCTATGAGGACGGGGCCAATATCGTCACCTTCCTGAAAACCTGGTAACGGGAATCCCCGTGACGGGGAAACGACGTTTCCATCGGAAAGAACGAATCGGGATCAAAACGCAGTGCGGTGTTTGTCGAGGTGCGGGGCATCGGGTTGCCCCTGGGCGGGCCGACTGCGCTATCGATAAAGGGCGGTTCTCAGGAGCGTGAATAACGTGTCATCGGTGCCGCTCGATCGCGTCAGGCCGATCAGGATCGACTCCCAAGCGAAGTCGACGAGAGCGATGCGGGCTGCATCGTCCGGAAAAAAGGACGCATCGATACGGGTGTCGTCATCGAGAACCCGTTTGAGCCCCTTGCGGATATGATCGAAATAACGCTCTTCCAACCTGAGACCCGTGTCGATGGTTTTTCGGTCGAGCGCGGCCAGTTGGATGAGCCAGTTTGACTTGAAATCGGCGAATACATCCTTCATGCCGAAAGAGAATCGCTCCAGAAAATCGACGAAACCCTCTTTTTCCCGAGCATGCATGAGCTCTTCGGGAATGGCGCGGCTCCAAAATCTCTCCACCACGCCCGTCACCAGATCGGCTTTGGTGGCGTAATAGTTGTAAATGGACCCCACCGACACGTCACACGCTTTCGCGACGTTTCTGATGGTGACCTGGTCGAGCCCCTGATTGCTTGCTATGTCGTATGCGGCATCGAGCAGTTGCTGCTTGTCTATGGTTGCCTTATTGGCCACGGATCGATCCCATCGTCGGGTTGGATGAACGGTGTTCTTCGAGAATTCTATCGTATCGCAGCCGATGAAGCCACGGGCGAAGGAGGGGTTCATCGTTGAGATCCGTTTGTGACCGAAGTGTGGAAAGGAGAAGGGAATGGGCCATGAAGTCCTTGAATGTTTCGCCGCTCCTCTTTAGAATGAACATTGTTCAATAAATGAACAATGTTCAGATAGGGGAAAGCAGTTGCTTCCCGTGATGTCTTTCCCAAGGGAAAGAACAAGGAGGTAGTCATCATGAGTTTCGAACTGATTGCGGCAAGTCTCGCCATCACCCTCGCTCTGGTTTTCTATACCATCGGGGTGTTTTCCGAGCGAAGGCGCGGTACACTCGAGCGCCATCACCTGGTGTTTTTCTGGGGCGGACTCATCTTCGATGCCACCGGTACGGCGCTGATGTCGTCTATGGCAACGGCAAGTGCCTCATCGGGTTTCGGCATCCATGCCATAACCGGTATGCTGGCCATTATCCTGATGTTGATTCATGCCGGCTGGGCTACGTGGGTTTATTTTCGGGGGACTTCCCATACGCGCGAGGTGTTTCATCGCTTCAGCGCCCTGGTGTGGTTGATTTGGTTGATTCCCTACATCATCGGAATGCTGGTCGGTATTCCCGTGTTCCATCTGAAGAATGTGTGCGCGATAGGCACCAGCTTGGTCGTGGTCGCCCTGTTCGCCTTCTTCATGTTCGGCGCGGACTTCAGGCGTTTCGGCGGGAAGCGCCGTCGGTGAAAAACGGTATCCGTCCCAAGCGGTTTTTCCATAGTTTGTCTGCGACGACTCTGCCGAAGTGAGGTTCTTGCTAGAATCGAGGTATTCCATACGCGGGTATTCGATAAGGATGGCATAAGCGATATGCAGGTTGAGCAGAGTTTCTTCACCGGGGTTCAGGATGTCGGGGAAAACAACGAGATAACGAACAAGGCGATTCTCGAGGCGTTGACGAATGTGACCAACGTGCACGGACATCGCGTGGGTCAAAGCACGGGGGATGAGAATTACGTCCACCTTGCATGGATGGTGCTGAATTGGAAACTGCAGGTCATCAGGCGTCCGAAGGTGTGCGAGACCTTCACCGCACGCACGTGGGCCCAAGAATGTTCGAAGGTGTTCGCTGCTCGGGATTTCGAAGTATTGGATGGCACGGGTGTTGTATGCGCCCGTGCCACATCGAAGTGGACGGCGGCCGATCACGTAAAAGGCACGTTGGTGAAACTCACCTCGGATATCATGGACGCTTATGGCTGCGAGCCCGAGCACCGGAATTTTCCCGGTTTCAAATTTGCTAATCTGGCCCATAAAAACATTCCCGCGCTTTCTACGACGACATTCAAAATCACCAAATCCATGATCGACTGCAACGATCATGTCCACAATCCCGCTTACCTCGATCTGGCGTGTGAGGCTCTTCCCGAAGGGTTGGACAGGCGGCATTTCGATAACGTGGAGGTGGCGTACCGTAAGGAAATCGCGCCTCATGCGACGGTTTTACTCCACTATGGCGAAGAGGACGGTAAGCACTACGTGTTCATCAAGGATGAGTCAGATTCTCTCGTCCATGCGGTTGTCGTGCTGTTCTAGCAGGGTGGTTCCCGCTCGTCGCCTTTCGGAAAATCGTAGGGACGTTCGGGCGAGCCTGATGGGATAATCGGCAGAGCACGATTCGTACTGAAAGGACGAGCTGTGAGACTCGGATCGAAATCCCCTATTGCCGCCATCGCGTTGAGCTTTTGCCTCGTTTTCGGTCTCTGCGCTTGTTCGGCTTCAAATGAAACCGCGAAAAAAACCAAGGACACCGTCGATGTCAATGTGGGTTATTTCGCTCACTTCAACGAAGTGCCCCTGATCCGTCAGGGAACGGACTATACGTGCGGGATCGCCTGCCTTCACAGCATTCTCCGTTGGGCTTCGGTCGCCGGCGACATCAACGATGAGCGACTGGCCGAAGCATGCGGTACCACGATCGCCGACGGAACCTCCTACGAACGGATTCTGCAGTATATGCAGGGCGCCGATGGCCTGAATACACACTGGGGCGAGGGTATGACCGATGACGATCTGAGGTCGGTCATAGATGATGGTGGCGTGGTGATGATGCCCATTCAGGCATGGGAATCCAAAGAGGGCGATTCGGGTGAATCCGCATGGTTCGACACGCAGGATTACCGTGATCATTGGTCGGGCGGTCACTGGGTGGTGGCGTGCGGCTACAACGACGATGCCGTATTGTTCATGGATCCCTCGACGGGCGGTTGTTACGCACAGATATCCTGGGAAGCGCTCGATGTACGGTGGCATGACAGCGGCGATTACGTCGACGATGCCACCCCCTTCACCAAAATGGAGCATGCGGGAATCACCGTCTACAAACAGGGAGATGAAGTATACGACCACAATGCGGTGCAGCCACTCAGGTAGGTTGTGATGGTGCAGTGTGACCGTTGGGGCCGGGTGTTATCGCAGGCCCTCACGGAGGGAAATCACCACCGGAGCGAAGGGGTCGTCGCGGATCCACCATATCATGGACGCGGCTCTTGCAGCGGCTTCGGGAAGTCCTGCATCTGTGAGCCCGATGCAGGCATCGATCAGCCGTTTTCTCACCTCAACCGTCGGTGCGGCAGGTACTCCGGCGGCACCGAGCGCATCGTCGCGCATTTCACGTGAGAGCCGTTCACTGCCCATTTGTTCCATGAGTTGGGTCATTTCGGAGTGCGCCGCTCGGGCGAAGCGACCGTTTTCATCCACCATCTGGTAGGTTGCCAGGGCAGCATCCCTTCGTCCCGCCTGCCACATCGCCCATGCAAGGCGATACATCAGATAATCGATTTCGGTCGGCAGGGCCGCAAGGGCCAATCCCCGTTTAAGTTCGGCCGCTGCTTCATCGAAGCGCTTCAGTTCGACCAATGTCGCGGCAAGATGTTCACGGGCCATGGTCGAGGTGGGGGCGATTTCGCAAAGCGTACGGCCCGTTTTTTCGGCGCGTAGGGTGTCTCCTATGGTGCGATAGAGATTCGCGAGGTGGAACAAGACGAGATAATCGGCATCGGGAAGACGGCGGTAGCGATCGTCGCTGCTTCCTTCGGCGAACCCTATCAGGAAGCGCGCCGCATAATTGTCACAGTAGAGTGGCTTGTCGCCTTCGTGCGCCTCGAGGTCGATCGCTTCGGCAAACGATTCGAGCTCGGCGATGGCGGCTATCGGGGTGTCGGCCGAGGAAGTGACGATGGAGCGTATGGTTTCGATGGCGGTGGTGTCGGCGTCTTCGATGTTGAGATCACATACCCGATCCGCGCGCAAGGCGCCGCGCAACGCCTGCGGGATCGGCCGCTCGTCGGTGTCGAAGGAAGCATGTCGGGTGGGAAGACCGCTCGGTAGGGCTTCGGTGGGCAGCAGGACGCCATCCGCGGTGGGGTGGGCCGAGTGGGTGGAAGGTGCCAGAAGCGCCAGCATGGTTTCGGGATCGGCATCGAGTATCGGATCGGACAGTTTCCCTGCCGTGATGGAGGGAACGGTGAGGGTGAGGAAGGGAATGCGGTCATAGGCGAGCGAGACCAGGGCTTGCGCGTCGTCGTTTTCGTTTCGGGCGGTTACAACCACGCGTGTTATGCCGACGCCGGATGCGAAACCGGCAGCGGCGGCGAGGGTCGTGAGTCGCAGGGTGTAGGCGCTTGCCATGGCCGGGCGCCTGAGGGAGATGTCCTTCCAGCCGGCTTCGGCGTTTTCCCATTTCCAACCGGGAAGCAGGTCGGCAACGGGCGTGGTGATATCGACGGCGAGCACGCCTGATGCAACATCGGCATCGAAACGGTAGCTGAGACGGTAGGGAAGGGCCAACGATTCCATCGCTTCGGCGAAGCGGGTGCGCACGTCCCATTCGCCGTTGGGCTGTGCGGGATGGGTGCCGAGTGTGACCCAGGGATTATCCTCGGAGGCTCGGTCGAGTAGGGCGGGCGCCTTCGAGGCTACGCCGTTGAGGAAAAGAAGATCCTGTTCGGAACAGTAGGGCTCACCGAAGGTAGCCAGAGAGCCGACACCGTCTGCTTGTATCGCCCGATCGCAGATCAGCTTCAATCGGTTAAGGGCGCTTTCCGTTGCCAGCAGCACCCGGCGCTCCTCTTCGTCCACTTCGTTTCGGTCGAAAGTGAGCCAGAAAAGTCCGGTGCGGTTGAGGAGGCTGAGCGATAACTTCGTATGCGCGGCAACCGAGCGCAGGCGTTCCGCCCCGGCGCATTTCAGCATCCATGCCGCATAGCGCTCGAATCCGGAAGCGGCAGCGGGGTCCGTGTCCACCCGGAAGATGAGCATATCAACGGCATCGGGCAGGGGGTCGTGCTGAAAAGGCGTCAGCACGTCTTTCATCTGACCCGCGCTCGTCGGCGTACCCGATGTTCCTTCGAGTCGGGGAAATTCGATGAACTCCAGATAGCACATGGCCATGAAATCATTCATGCCGAATCCCTTGCTCCCGAGCGCGCTCAGGTCGCGCGAGGGCTCATGGAAGGAGAACGGGTTATCACCGTGGTATTGCGACACCAAACGGAGGGTGTCATCTGCGCCGATACGCGCATCCACCCGTCCCCCGGGAGCATCGCTCCATTTCGAAAGAAGAATCGAAGGCGGCGTCTGCGGAAGGTAAGCCAACGGCTCAGCGCATTCGTAGACCGTGCCGCCATCGTTGAGCCATGCGAGGATTTTGCCCCGTCGACGACCGGTAAGCTCCATCAGGTAGCCGATCTTCTGAGATGGCTGTCGAAATGCTCCCACCGCCAACGCGTAATGCTTGTCCGCGGGCTGGTGGGGAAGGTGTTGCAGCTTGAAGAGTTTGCCGGTCAGAGGCAATTTGAATTCGGCGCGTTCCTGTTCGTTTGCGGTGGTGTTCGGCATGGGCTTCGACTCTCTCGCGATGGGGGGTTTGAAAAAAGTATACTCCGTATCAGTGCTTTTCGCTTTCCCTGGATACACCCATCATCGCTTCGGGATTCTTCGTTTTCGACGGCGGTGCCTATCACTTCGCCTTGGGTGCGTGGTCTACCAGATAGGGGATCACGTCGTGGGATATTTCCCAGAAGTACAGGCTGGCCACGCTGCCGTAGGGGCTGAAGCGGCGGCGGTATTTCTCGAAAAGCGGGCGGGTGATTTTCCGATGGTGATACACCATGCGCAAGCCCCGCTGTATGGCCAGGTCGTCGAAGGCGAAGATGTTCGGACGACCGAGGCTGAACAGAAGGATCATCTCCGCCGTCCACGTGCCGATACCCTTCAGCGAACTCAGTGCCGTAATGGCCTCATCGTCGGGCAGATGAACTATGGCATCCAGATCGAAGGCTCCCGATGCCACCTTCGCGGCGAAGTCGTGGAGGTAGTCGGCCTTGCGCATCGTGATACCGAAGGATTGCAGTGTTGCCGCTTCGGTGTCGGCTATCGTGTGCGGGGTTAGTTCCCCCAGTCCTTCTTTCATGCGGCGAAAGACGGTCCGTTGGGCTGCGGTGGAAATCTGTTGCCCGATGATGTGATGTATGACGGACTCGAACAGGCCTTCATCCATGGGACGCTGTATGGGGCCGATCTCATCGATGAGGGGTGCCAGTATGCGATCCCGACTTTTCAGATACTCGATTTCCTCTTCGCCATAGGGAAAGAATATCTCGCTGCTCATAAGGCGGTTCCCTTCGTGGGAACGGAGAGCCCGCTCATGTCCACTCCCTCGATTTCCAGAAGTGTGATTTTCCGGGAGAGACCACCTGCGTAGCCGGTCAAGCTGCCATCGGCACCCACGACGCGATGGCAGGGGATGATGATGGACAAGGGATTATGTCCGACGGCACCCCCGACGGCCTGGGCTGCTGCGTTCGCCTTGGTTTCCTCGGCTATGGTTTTGGCGATGGCACCGTAGGTCGTCACCTGACCGTAGGGAATTTCCGTCAGGATGCGCCATACCCGTTGGCGAAAATCCGTGCCGAGGGGCTTGAGGGGAAGGCGATCGATTCCCGGTTGCCTGCCTACAAAATAGTCATCCAGCCATTGTTTGGCCAAGGGGAACGGTTCGGCGGTGTCATCGGGCGTCATGGCTTCGGGGATGGTTTTCCCATAGTGCTTCTGCCCATCGAACCAAAGCCCGCACAGGTTTTCCCCATCGCTGCACAGCGTAATCTTGCCCAAGGGTGAATCGTAGGTTGAAGAATAGAACATGAGAGTCTCCTTTGCGGTATGCGCCAACCCGTCGTAGCGTTTCAAGAGGATTGGTGATTGGGGGACAAGAGGTGCCGCCCTAGGGCTTCCCGGAGCGCAGGCCTGCCTCCAGATAGTAGCCTTCGTCGGCGAAACGCTTGCGATAGACCAAGTGGCACGCCATGACGATGGCGACGATGTTGGCGGCGGATATCATCAACAGTACGACGATCTGATATTTCGCGGCGATGAGAGGGTCGGCTCCTGCGAGAATCTGTCCAGTCATCATTCCGGGAATGGAAACGATGCCCGCCGCGCTCATCGACGCCAGCAGCGGAGTCAGCCCGGCTGCGATGGCGGCGATCAGGGAGGGTTTGGCGGCCTCGGCCGGTGTAGCTCCCAAGGCGACCAAGGTAAACATTTCGTCCGAACGGGAATCCATACTGCTGAACAGACGGTCGACGGCGACGGCGATCGCCGTCATGGCATTGGATATGATCATGCCGGCGATGGGTATAACCTGCTGGGCGTTGAACCACGGATCGGCGTGGATGATGCCGGCGGTCACCACGGCGCACACCACGATACTGCTGGTGAATAGCGAAAGGAACACGGAAAAGCCCAAGCCCCTCACGACGTTCTTCACGCGGGAGGTTGCTATCTGGGTTGCAGCCAGAATCATGACGAGCAACATCAGGGCGACCAGCCACCAGGTTTGGAAGGCGAAGAGGTATTGCAGGATCAGGCCCATGGCAAGAAGCTGCAGAAAGCAGCGTATGGTGGAAACGAGGATGCGTTTGGTCTGACGTAATTCCAGCTTCCAGGAAATTCCAGCTGCAATCAGCATGAACAGGCTTGCCAAGGCGAGTTCGATCCAGCCGATATCCACGACGCCACCGGTCATGAAAGTGCCTCCTGTTGTAAAGAGGGTAGAGAGGGTGCCGATGCGTCTTCCCGACTCAGCCCCGTTTCGCTCAGCGTGAAACGGGCGTGTGCAAAACCGTCCGATTCGCGATGGCGTATGCGCAGGCAGGTCATATCGTGTTTTACCGAACGTGAGGTCAAAACACTGATCGCATGTGAGGTATCCGCGTCGAGGGCGGCATCGACTTCGTCGAGTAGCATCACGTCGGGTTCGGTGACGAAAGCGCGTAGGAGCGCTACTCGAGCCGCTTGCCCTCCCGACAGACGGAAAGAATCGTGGTCGAGATCGATGGAATCCAGCCCGGCATCATCCATGAGATCACGGAGACGGGTTTCGTTCGGCTTCGGTTGGTCGGCGTGGATCTTCAGGGACCAAGGCAACAGGAGATTATCCCGTACGGTGCCGGGAATCAAAGAAGGCTTCTGTGGAACCAGGCACACCCGAGCCCGCCATGCGGCAGGGGTGATGGCCGCCTCCGATGTTCCCTTGAGAAACAGGTGGCCGCGCTCCCGCTCCACCATACGCGCCAAAGCCCGTAGCAGCGTGCTTTTACCGCTTCCGGAAGGCCCTACCAGATCGTAGATCCTGCCTGCTTCCAAAGCGAGATCCACGTTTTCGAATATGCGGCGCGAACCGTTTTCGGTCGGAAGAAAGACGCAGAGATTTTCAGCTTCGAGTATCGTCATGAAACCATCCTATCACTATGACCGCTTCGCGAGCTCCTGTTCAAGCGGTAGATTCGGAATCCTCGGTGGGGATGGGGGCTCAGGCGTCACGTCCGCCTCGCTCAAGCAGCTTCTTCCCGCGTTCGAAATGTGCTTCGAGATGGTTCCGGGGCCCCGTGATCTCAAAGAGCCGATTCGAGGGCGGAAGAGCGGACGGAACGGTTAGAATAGCATCCGATGAAAGACGTGTTGCATGACGCGGCGCACAAGAGTCGAAAGGGAATCGAATATGCCTCTGCCCATCACCGGTCGCACGGGAATCTGTTGCGTTTTCGGCGATCCCGTCGAGCACAGCTTCTCTCCGAAACTACACAACAAGGCGTTCGATCGCGCGGGATTGGACTACGCGTATGTTGCCTACACCGCCAATGAATCGACCATAGCGGAAGCCATTGCTGCGGTACGCGCCTTAGGCATCCGTGGGTGCAGCCTCACCATGCCCAACAAGATCGCCTGCATTCCCCATCTGGATAGGATCGATCCCACGGCCGAGGTGATCGGCGCGGTCAACACGTTGGTGAACGATAACGGAGTCATCTGTGGCTACAACACGGACGGCTACGGTTTTCTGAAGGCGTTCGAGGATAAGAGTGTGTCCATCGCCGGCAATAAGATGGTGTTGTTGGGATTGGGCGGTGCGGGTGGCGCTGTTGCTGTGAGCGCCGCTATGGATTGCGGGTTGGGTGAGCTGGTAGTGTTCAACCGTGCGGGTGGCCGATCCTGGGGGCATGCGCAACGGGTCGTCGATGTCATCAACGATCTATCCGAGTGCCGTGCGAAACTCTGCGATCTGAACGATGAAGATCTTCTGAGGGCCGAAATGGCCTCCGCCCAGATGTTGGCCAACACCACCAATGTGGGCATGGCGGATCTGGAGGGGCGTTCGCCTGTTCCCGATGCGTCCTTCTTCCCCGAAGGTATGGTAGTTCAGGATGCTATCTATTCTCCCGCCAAAACCCGTCTTCTCGAGCAGGCGGAAGAAGCGGGTTGCCTCTGCGTGAACGGACTTCCCATGCTCTTCCATCAGGGTGCCAAGCAGTTCGAATTGTGGACGGGTTTGGAAATGCCCCTCGATGTCGGGGATCTGGAGATGTGAGCTACGGAGTTGTTTCATAGAGCACGTAGTCGCGATTGCGGTAGGCTTGCGTATAACCGGGAAGGCCCTCTAAATTGCGAAGGGCTTCCGTTTCATCCGCGACAAGCATGATGACGAGCTTCGGATGATTCTCGTGGATGTCTTGGTAGAACAGATCCTCTTTGATATAGAGCCGTGTATCTTCGGGTAGAAAAATGTAGCGGGTGGCGGCGTCTCTTCGGCAGGCGTTGTATATCCATGTCGATTGGTTGTAGACGGCGATGGTGTCCGTTTCGTCGGAATGGGTCAGCACCGCTTCCTCGATGCCCTTGGGGCCTTCGAGATCGGTCTGTGCCGGGCTATTCGCGAGATAATCGATGGTGGAGATAACGCGTGTGCCGTTGAAGATGAAACAGGAGAGGCCGGCGATGCAGAATACGACGGCCAGCGCCATCGTAAAAAGGCGAGGGCCATCCTTCTCCCGTATCCGGGTGAAAGCGAGCTGTGCGCATCGTGCGACCGGCAAGCCCACCAATGCCACCCATGCCATCAGGTAATAGGGGTATTGACGTCCCGAAAGGGAAGAGAGAGCCACCGTCAGAAGCGTGGCGACGAGCAGGCATATCCAGAAAGAGCGTTTTTCCCTGTCCGATACGATACAGGCGACGACGCACAGACAGGCGAGGGCTAACGTGGGTTTGCGGAACATCCAGAACACCGTCGACACGAATGATGACGTTCCGAACGTAGCGCTGTATTCGGCATTGAATTTCCAGTAGAGATCGATGAAGTCCGACCATGCGCCTCCGATCGCGATCCAGAGAAGCGGAAGAGAGACACAACAGACGAAACCGACGAGAGCCCAGCCGATCGTCGGGAGGAGATCGGCCTTCTGCCCCCTCTTGATCATCATCATGATGATGGCGATGCAGAATACGGCCCATATCGCAAGCATGTTGGGTCGCAGAAGAATAACGAAGCCCGCCGTGATACCGATGGCGATACAGGAAGATCGCTTCAGATGCCCTTCGAAGAAATATCCGCTCAAGCAGTACAGTGTCACCGCCATCGCGCACATGGCGTACTGCTCGGTATAGTTGCCCTGAAGAAGGGATATCCCCATGCTGGTGTAAGCGATGACGGTGCCGACGGTCGAGGCCGCGATTCCGGCGAAACGTCTACAGGTGAAAAACGTCAGGAGCGCCGAGGTTATACCGAAAAGCATCTCGATGACCCATAGACCCCACTGTGGCGACAAAGCGTAGGCGAAGGCGTTGACGAGATAGAGATAGGGTCCCTTGTGGTCGAATATGTCCGTATAGGGCATCTGGCCCTGCAGGATATGGCTTCCGATATAGGTGAAAACGGAGGAGTCGATATTGGTGGTGGCTTGCGAGAAGGGGCTGGCGTCGTTACACAACGATACGACCACCATGCAGACGACGATCGCGATACATGCAGCAATCGTGCCTCCGGAGCCGCTTTTGGGAATGGGCCGGTGATCGATCGTTTTTCGCAGAGAGGATGTTCGTGTACTCAAAAGAGATCCCCTGCCTTCACTGCCTTATCGATTTCGGTGTTGATGGAGGAGAAGTCGTGAAGGGCGTGTTTGCCGATGCCGGTTATGGCCTTGAGGTTGATGGAATTCTTGCCTCCCTGACGGGGGCGGAAGGAAATGGGCTCGAAGTGTATCGACCATCCCGCTTTGGCGTAGATCGCGCAAAGAACGACGTTGGAAAGATTGAAATCGTCCGGGATGAGAGGAAGGGCTTTGGAGAGCCTTTTTGCTTTCATGAGACGAAAAGGGGTGTTTGCGTCTTCTATCGTTACGCCGAAGCGTAAGCGGATGACATTCTTGAGTATTCGCGTCACCATGATGCGGGATATTCCATCCTCTCGATGTATGCGCTGTCCTATGAGCATATCGTAGTCATCGCGTTTGCTCCACAGTGATGCGAATTCCTCCGGCCTGGTCTGTCCGTCCGAATCGGTTTGAAATACATAGTCGGCTCCTTGCTCGAGGGCGTAGCGATACGCATGGAGGACAGTTGCGCCATGACCGCTGTTGGCTTGAGTACGCACATCTAGTTGGGGGTAGATGGCGGTGAGTTCTTGCAGGATACGATAGGTGTCATCGGTGCTTCCGTCGTCAACGATGACCAACCTGCTTCCGCGCCCGACATCGGCTTTCGAGAGAAGAGGGTACCATTGTTCTACCGTTTCACGGATAACCGCTTGCTCGTTGTATGCGGGGATGACGATGAAAAGTGTGTCCGACATGAAAGACCCTTCGTTTTATCGGTTTCGTACAAAAACGACCTGACGGGAAGCACCTCGCCGGTGGCTGCATTCGGGAGTGTGGCCTATGAAGTTAACTCTAAGTCAAGCGCAATCATGAAAAATGCAGATCGGGGTGGGAAAGTGCTGATAGAATGGGCACAATGGAAAGGAAAAGCTCATGAAAATCGCTCTTCTGTTCGCGTCTAAAAGCGGCACCACGGAAAAGGCAGCCACTCTCCTTGCGGAGAAGTTAGGTGATGCCGAATGTTTCGATCTCGGCAGGAAAACACCCGATCTCGATCCTTTCGATGCCCTCATCATAGGGGGCCCTATCCGCATGGGGAAGCTGCATAAAGCCGTCGCCGGGTTCATCGATGACAATCGCGCCGCCATTCGGAAAAAACCCTACGGGTTGTTCATCTGTTGCGGATTCACGGATCAGGCGGTGGAGGAATTGGAAAACGTGTTCGACGAGGATCTTCGCGCCGGAGCCGTTGCCGTGGCCTCGTTCGGGGGAGAACTGGATATCTCCAAGCAGAAGGGGCCGGACAAGATGATAGCCAAAATGGCTTTGAAATCATTCCCCGACATGCAACCACCGACGATCGATGAGGACGCCATCACACGTTTCGCCGAAGCTTTCGCCTGAGTACGGGGTTGTGCTTGACCGCACTTCGGCACCCCTTGCATAATGGATTCATTCCGCTATCCGAACGACGGGGGTTCGATGTCTCTGCCGATCACGCATCTTGGACGATCGCTTCTTTCCTGCATACTTTCCGTTGCTCTGGTGCTCCTGATCGCTCCGGTGGGGTATTCGGCTTACGCCACCCCCGACGGTTCCGGGGAGTCTCGGTCATCGTCTTTTGATGGGTCGGTGTCCGAAGGCGAAAGCGGATCCCCTTTAACCGACGACCCCGCACCACCTTCGCCGGCATCCACGACCGAAGCGCTTTCGACCTCCGATTCTCCTTCCGAATCCGCCCTGGAGATAGCGGTCTCCGACGTCAATCCCGACTACCTAGCCTACCTCGATGATCCTGCGGCTCACGGAGTCGCTTCGACATTGGACCTCGGATACCTCAATGAAAGCCTGGCATCCCTGCCTCGCGCTTTGGATGTAGGCGATGAACTGCCTACAACCTTCGATCTGCGTGAGGACAATCGTATCGGAGCCGTGCTCGATCAGGGGAGCACCGAAAACTGCTGGGCGTTCGCTGCGTTGGCTTCCGCCGAGGCGAGTATTCTGGACTACTTTCCCCATACATTATTTTCCCAATCCCATCTGGCATGGTTTTCCTATACCGGCGACGAAGAAGAGGAACTCAACGGTAGTGCCTTCGCCGGTGCCGCCGCCTATGGTAGAGGTGCCTTCGAGCAGCAGGCCGTGGCTACCTTGGCCGCTTGGGAAGGGCCTGTTTCCCATTCCAAAGCCCCCTTCAAGGCCGAAACCATGGACGAAGCGTTGCGCTACGAGGCGGACTACCATCTTCAGGATGCTTTCTATCTGCCCTCTTCGATGGGGGACTACTACGATCGACCGCTTACCGCTTCCACGGCGGCGGTGAAGCGCATCATCAAGGATGAAGGGCCGGTAACCGTTTCGATAGCCACCAAAGGGGACGGCACGTATACCACCGATAGAGGCAGTGGCGGCAAGGCTCATACCACGTTCTATTCCGATACGAAAAAGACCATCGATCACACGGTTCTCATCGTGGGTTGGGACGATACGTTTTCCAAGAGCAATTTCTCCGATCTATCTCAGCCCCATAGCGACGGTGCATGGTTGGTTCGGAACAGCTGGGGAACATCTTGGGGCGATGATGGCTATTTCTGGTTGTCCTACGAGGATGCGGCGGCGGTGTACGGGGTCTGCTATCAGCTGGAATCGGCGGCGAACTACAGCAACCACTATCAGTTCGACACCATGGGGTGGAGAACCAGTCTTTCGCTTGCCACTGCGGGCGGGCAAGGTGATGCCGCTTCGTCATCGAAGAGCGCCTTCATGGCCAACATCTTCACGGCCGAAGGAGCGGAGGATCTGAAGGCCGTTTCGTTCTACACCACCGACGAGGCCACTTCCTATGAGATATCCGTGTTCCGCAACCCCGATGCGGGTAATCCCACTTCGGGCGAGCGCATCGGTTCCTCTCAGAGGGGGCAGGAGGCGTATCCCGGCTACCATACCGTGGAGTTGGAGAGCGCTCTTCAAGCGAACCTCAATGCAGGCGATACGTTTTCGGTGGTGGTCGAGTTGACCAACCCGGTCTACGGCAAAGTGATTCCCGCCGAAGCCGCCATAGGAAAGGGTACGGGCTGGCAGCCGGAATACCTGGGAAAGGATTCAAACGGCAATGCGGAAGTGAGCTATGTTTCCGTCGATGGCGCCACCTGGGAGCCTTTGGGAAAGCACATCAGCGACTCCCAGGGGGTGGATGTATATGTGAGTAACGTGTGCCTGAAGACCTTCACGCAGGATGCGGGTACCGGCGGGGATGCCTGGCCACCCGCTGAAAACGGGGAAGCCACCCTCGGTGGCCTGAACGTCCGCGTCGAATACGACGAAGAGATAGGGGATGGTTCGACGGTTCCCCGCCGCGAGGATTTCGTCATCGATCCGGTTTTCTCCGATACGACGGGATCATGGAATGCCGATGTATTCATGCCCGGAGCTTCCAATCGAGTCGGTGCCTTCCGCATATCGTTTTTCCCGAGTGGAGGTAGGAGCATTACTTTGAGTAGTGCTACGGAGACGAAGACGGCATCGTGTAATACGTGGAGTGATCCGCTTTCCTTCGACCCCGATGTCGAAGGGTCCATGGCAACACTCTTTCTTGTTGCCACTCCTGCTTCAGGTGATACGTCCGGCAAGACTCAGGCTCGATACGAAGTGCGGCTCATCGCCGGTAAACCCACGTTCGACACATCCGCTGAAACCGTTTCGTTCGATGAGGCACTCTACGAAGTCCATGATCCCGATGGAGGACTTTTGGCAAGCGGGGATTCGGTTTCCGCGTGGTCGGTGATAGACGGGAGGGCGCCTTGTCAGCTGAATGTGATACGTAAATCCGATGGATCGACGTACCCCCTGAGCGTTCCCACATATCATGCTCCGGTCACTTCGGCCCAAGTGGGTGTCGACTATTCGAAACAGACCCTGATTCTCAGGGAAGCCCTCCTTCTCGAATCCTCCGTTGACCCCTCATTCGACGAGGTGACGATCGTCTATACCGGCAGCGCCGTCACTCCCGGTAGCTCGATCTATGTGCGGAAGGGGTCGGATGCGACCCACTTCCATGCGCGTGAAGCCTTAAGAGTCGATTTTCCCGCTCAGCGCCCTGCCCCCGAGGCTCTTGTGCCCGTAAAGGTTACGCCGACCACGATGTCGTTCGAGGCGAAATCGGGTGATGCGCAGAGAGAATTCAGTGTCGACGGTCTGAATTGGACCTACAGCAACGAACTGACGGGTCTTACCCCGGGGACGTACTATACCGTTTATCAGCGTCTTATAGCGGAATCCAAGGGCGAGGCCGTCGTCGGTTTTCCTTCGGCTCCCGTTACCGTCGGGGTGACCACGCCGTCGGTGGCATCGCGCTACGATCTGCGTGAAGTGTCGGCTCTGCCCGACGTGCGCGATCAGGGAACCTACAGCACGTGTTGGGCGTTTGCGGCGTTGGCGTCTTTGGAATCCAATCGGATGATGCAGGGAGCATCGGGCGCCGTCGATCTGTCCGAGGCGGCATTGACCACGCTCACCTTTCAGCGCCGTCCGCTGTATGATTCGGATGCATCGGCGAAGGATTCTTACATCACCTCCGATTCCCACGGGTACTGTTACGGTTTGCGCACCGGGGGTACCTGGTCCATGGCGGCCAGCACGTTGGCGCGTTGGCAGGGTGCCGCAAACGAAACGGACGTTCCCTATCGGCAGATCGAGGAGTTCGATTACGACTTCTTTGCAGCGGGTGAGGCCATGAATGCCGATGCTGCGGCGGTGGCCAACGATGATTCGATCCGCCTGGCGAAGGCTCTTCAGCTGCCCTCGCCTCTCTCCTCCGGTGGAGTCGATGTGTCGCGATCCGGCTCGGAGGGCGGAGCGCTGTCGATCGATACCGCCGCATGTGCGGAAATCAAGCAAGCCGTCGCGTCGTACGGAGCGTTGGATATCGGCATGGCGGAACCCTTCGAAGATGATGGTTATTGGGGTGGGGGATCGCGCGGGGATTGCCATTGGTTTTTCGATGCGGCGACCACAGGCATGAAATCGGATCACGCCCTGGCACTCGTGGGCTGGGATGACGCTTTCGATAGGATGAATTTCGCCGTCGCGTATACCGGGCAGCAGTCCTACGACACGTCCTTGGCCGAAGTGGTCGAGGTGGATGGAAGTAAAGTCATCGTTCCCAAAGACGATGGAGCATGGCTTTTGCGCAACAGCCGGGGTGTTTCGTTCGGTGACGGCGGATACATCTGGGTGCCCTATGCGGAGGCGAGTTTGCGGGCGCCGGTTGCGTTTGTGGCGGAAGAGGTGACCGACGGCGAGGTCCGGGCTACGAAGAACTATCAGTACGATGGCCTGCACGCATCCCTTCTTACCGCGACGACCACCGATGGCGGCGCCGGCAGTGCGACGGATGATGGCGGGGCGGCGTCTCGGGCGGACGGAAGGAGCGGAAGCGAGGCGCTCCGTGCGGCCAACGTGTTCACCGCAACGGGCCATGAACGACTTTCCTCCGTGGGAACGTGGACCACACTTCCCGGAATGCGCGTATCGATCGAAGTCTACGTCGGGCTTGCCGATCCGGCGGATCCCACCAGCGGCGCACTCGCGGCGAAATCGGATTACACGATTTCCTATGCCGGTTATCATACGCTCGATCTGGCGAATACCGTGGAGCTGCAGGAGGGGCAGGCGTTTTCCATCGTGGTGTCCGAACGTGAATTGATACCTTTTGGTGAACAGGCCAAACAGGGCGTTCCTTTGGAGGCGGCGTGGGTTAAGTCCGTCGACGCCGATGGAGTGACCACCTATGATTCGGTTCCCGTTGTCGACCCCTCGCAAAGCTATTTCTACGAAAACGGGGCGTGGACCGATATCTCCACCGTGGCGGATTCTCTATCGGTGCGCGTGGGCGCGCCGGTGGGTAATGTTGCCCTGAAGGCTTTCACGTCGCCCTTCGACGCAGGGGGAGAGGATTCTTCGTCGGGGGAGCGTGCCGATGAGGCAACATCGGCCACCCGCACGGCATCAACCGGAGATGAGGCCGCATCGATGGTTTTTGCGCTTCTTGCAGTGGTGAGTGCGATCACTGTACTTTCGGCTCGGTGCCGCCTTCGCAATCGAGATCGATAGGATTCGTTTCACGAAGGGGATCTAACGGGACTCGCTGCGGTTGAAGTCATCACGCCATTCGATGAACGAATCGATGGGCATCGGCGGCGAGTAGACGTACCCCTGTATCTGATCGCAGCCGATTTCGGCGAGGAATTCGGTCTGCTCGACGGATTCGATACCTTCGGCCACCGTCGCGATGTTCAGCTTGTGCGCCAGCGCCACGATGGTTTCCACCACGTCGCGTGCGCGTTGTGAGTCATCCAGAAAAAAGACGCGATCCAGCTTGACGACATCGACATTGAATTCCTTGAGAAGTCCAAGCGAGGAGAAGCCGGATCCGAAATCGTCCAGTGAACAGGTGAATCCTTCCGCATGGGCAGCTTCGACGGCTTTTTTCACGACTTCGATGGTGTCGTTGTCGAAGAAAATGGATTCCGTCACCTCGAGTTCGATGAGATGGTGCGGTATGGCATGTCGATCGGCGATGGTCGTATAGCTTTCGAGAAAATCCACGCCGTCGAAATGCTTTCTCGAGAGGTTGACCGATATGACAAGTGGTTCGATGCCCTGTGAAATCCACGTGCTCATGTGCTTGCAGAGAATATCGAACACGTGAAGATCGAGCTTTCGGATATATCCGCTTCGTTCGAGTACGGGTATGAATTCGGAAGGAAATATGGTTCCCTTACTCGGATGATTCCAGCGCACCAGTGCTTCGGCTCCGGTGACGATGCGTTCGGATGGACTCACCTTGGGCTGCAGATGCACCGAGAAATCCCCGTTGGCCAGTGATCCCTCGAAGAGATCGACGATCTCCTTCTCCCGTTTCAGGCGCTCGATCACGTGCGCATCGTAGAATCCGCACACACCGATGTTGGCTGTTTTGCGTGCCGTGTTGGCATGCTCCATGAGCAGAGGGATATCGTCATCGTCCTCCGTGAGCGAGACGCCCATCGTGAAAAGAAGACGATAGGGGGTTTCGCTGGTTTTGTTGAAGGAATTCACCTCTTCTATAATATGGGATAGTCTTTCTTCGATGCGTTGTTGGTCGCGATCCTTCAAAATAAGATAGAAGCCGTCGGCTTCCCCGCGGGCGCTGTATTCGCCCTCCTTCAGGGTGTGTTTGATCGTACGATCCACGTGGCGGAGCACCTTATCGGCTTCCTTCTGGCCGAAACTTTCATTGATGATACGGAAACCCTGTATGTTGAGCGAAGCTACGCAGCCGTAGTCGTCGGGATTGGTTTGGAGTAGTTTGGTGCATTTCGCCTCGAAGGCGGCGCGTGTCATTCCGCCGGTCAGCGGGTCGACGAATGCTATGCGGTTGACTTCTTTGCGGCTACGGCGTTCGATGACGAATACGAGGATGAGAATTGCAGCAAGCACAAGTATGGTTCCCGCTACGATGGCGTAGGTTTTTTGGAGGTAGAAGTCCAGGTCGGCGGTGATTATGTCTGCAGGGACGAGGGTCAGCAAAATCCAGTCGTTTGTCTTCAAGGTGTTATAGGCCATGGCGACTTCGTGTCCGTTGATTGCGGTGAACGTAATGGTTCCGTCGCGTCCATCACGCATATCCAGATACATCCGTTGGACTTCGACGTAGGCACTCTCATCTCCCTTGCCACTGAAAATATCGTTGATCTGAATGAAGGGTTGCGCATCCCGCGCCGCTACCACTACGTTGCCGGACCGGTCGGTGATGCATGAGGTCCCGAGTCCTTTGAAGCTGTCGATTTGCAGCAGCTTTCGCAGGTTCGTTTTATCTTTGACTCCTACCAAAACAGCTTCTATCGAACCGTCGATTTCGACGGGAACGGCATAGGAGAGGCTCTGGTCTTCAAGTATGGTCACGCCTGTTTTTCCCGCCAGGGCATTTTTGAATCCTGCTTGATCGGCAACGTTGTAGCCTGCGTTCGTGACTGCGATGGGACTTCCATCGAGAGTTACCAGAAACAGTTCGGAAAAGCCGAGTATCTCCGCTTTTTCGTCGAGGAACGCTTGATGGCCACCGCCTATGCCTACGGAGGCGAAGCTATTGGCCAACGAATGGAGAGTGACGGATATTTCATCGATGCGGGCGTTGACGTCGGTTGCTACCTGATTGGCGACATCACTTACGTAGGATCGGGTGGTGGATTCTACGTTGCGTTTCAGATCGGCGGAATTGGCAACCAGAAGGGAGGCCGTCAGAATGACGACGAGAGCAAGGCTGGCGAACAGGATGCGGGTAAGTCTCTTGCGTTGATCTTGTTTGTCGCGATGCTGGGGCATTCAACCATCCTTGGATCGTTTCCGGTGCACACGGGACAGTAACTGAAAATTATCAAATAACAGGATGTGTGACAAGATCCTCCGCTTTCCGGGCGGTATGCGTGCGCTATGGCTTGGAAGCCATCTCGTCGACCCGATCGGGAAGAAGATATGAAAAATGTCAATAAACTAATGGTTGATGCTGATAGAATTTTACAAAGTGGGTAAAATGTCGTTCTAATGGTTTGGAATGTGTCGCAAGATCGTGCGTTGCGGCAGAGGAAAGGGCAAAAAGCATGAAAATCAGATCCGTCGGCATGAGGATCGTCAGTTTGGCTTTCGCGGTCGTTGCCGCATTGTTCTGCGCATCTGTGATCTTTTTCGCCGCCCCCGGTCAAGCGTGGGCCGATGAGGTATCAACACCCGATGAGTTTGTGGCCAAGGCCGCCGACCCCACGGTGACCTCCATCGAGATAACCACCGATATGGACATGAGCGGGAAACATTTCATCGATGTGAGTGGTAAAACCATCGATCTCGGTGGTCATCGTATCTCGAACGATAACTTCTCATTCGGACTTCAAGGGTCCGATTTCATGGTGAAAAACGGCACGTTCGAAGTGAACGGTGGCGGAAGTTATGCGCTCTTCATCGGTGACAGTATCGCCACCGATGACGTCGTGGTTGAAAATGTGATCTGCAGAGGAGGGATCAACGTTTACAACTCGACGAATGTCGTGCTTCGCAATGTCGATGTCACCGGCACGGGCTACTATGCCGTGTGGTGCGATGAGGCCGCACAGGTCACCATAGAGAGTGGCTCCTTCACGTCACCCGGTCCCGCTGTTTTGGGCCTCGCCACCGGTGACAACGATCAGAAGATGACGATCGAGGGTGGTTCTTTCACGACGGCGGAGGGAAAGCCACTCGTCAATGAGCAGAATGGGGCTGCCGCACTTCCCGTGATCACGGGTGGCATCTTCGACACGACCGATGTCGCACGATATTGTTCCGATGGTTTCGCCGCGCTGGGTGACAGCGGATCCTTGGAAGTCATGAGCGAAGAGGTTGCGGCCGGTCAGGCTGCCGCCGTGGTCGATGGTGTTTACTACAAGAACGCCGACGAAGCCGAACAGGCGGCAGGGGCAGGAGGCGGAATGGTCATTCCGTCGTATAGGGTCGTCTTTACCGGTGAAGGCGTTACCGACTCTTTCGTGTTCGTCGATGAAAATGAGGTCATTGCGCCACCCACCCTTACTCCACGAGAAGGGTATGTCTTCGATGGTTGGTATAACGGTGCGGCCAAGTGGAATTTTGCGACCGATAAGGTTACCGAACCCATGACGCTCGTTGCTCAATGGAGCAAGGTTCAGCCTGTCGTGCCTCCGACCGGTGGTTCCGGCACCTCCGGTGTCGAGGGGGCCTCGGGATCCGAATCCGATAAGCTTGTTCTTGCTCAGACCGGCGATACGCAGGGGATTGTTTTCGCAGCATGTGGCGTGGCTGCCCTTGCAAGCACGTCCGCTCTCGTTTTCGCCCGCTGTAAGTCAAGCAAGTAGCGCCGATCTGCACGAGATATTTGGAAGGCCACCGATAAAATCGGTGGCCTTGCCTATTCTTCGTCTCCTTTCACCACCGCTTGAAAACGTAGGCAGAATTCCGAATAGTCGTCATGGCCGAGCAAAAGCATTTTGCGTTCCAAGTCTGCCATGGCGTCGAGGAATTTTTGCCTGTTTGCTTTCTTGGTCGAACACTGAACCACTACATAGGGAGAGTCGTTTCGTCTCAATTCGTTCTTCTTGAAAGAGACAAAAATTTTGTGATCGATGAAAACCCGATCGGCGAGGTATTGAGAGGTGTCCACGTAGAAAAAAGCGATTTTCCCCGGGGTTTTTGTTTCCACTTCGATAAAATTATTCGCACCATATTCGTGTTCCATGTTGTCCTTTTCCTGATAGGTACAGCAGATCAATAGGTAAGATATCAGGTAGAGAAGGTATGACTGTCCATGTTGTGGGACAAGTTGGGGTGTGGCTGTTTCCAAAGAGCGCTCCGGCGCTCTTTTCCTTTATGAAGGTAGAGCACTTCAACAAGCTTCCTTTGACATTATAACTAAATAGTTATACATTTTAACGTGTTCATCTTGGAGGAGATGAAAACTTCTCTATCTGAATAGATGTTGGGGGAGGGGACGCATGCATGAACTAGGGGTAACGAAAAGCATCGTTGAAGCCGTGCTGCGCCATGCGGAAGCCCAAAGGGCGAAGCGCGTCATATCCGTTCATCTTGTCATCGGCCAAATGCGCAACCTCGAACTCGAATGGGTGCAGCGCTATTTCGACAAGTGCGCACGGGAAACCATTGCCGAAGGTGCAGTGGTTCAGATCCAAAGCATACCCATGGCTTTTTACTGCAATAGGTGTGGGGCAACATTCCAGTTGCCTATGGGCCAGGACGAACGTATGTGTTGTACAAGTTGCTCCAGCGAAGATTACGACATGATCACCGGCGGTGAGCTCTTGATCAAATCCATTGAAATTCAGTAGGCCTTAACGGGAGAAATCTGAAAACGGTTGGGGATGCGCTTCCGAAGCGCTGTTTGAAAGGGGAACGGTATGGAAGAAACGAAAGATGGCAGGGAGTCGGAAGTAACGGAGATGCAACAGGGGGCGTCGGATCCGAAAGCAAGACCGGGCATCGATGTGGACAGGTTGCGCGATATCGGTGTACCCGATGAAGTTATCGCCTCGTTGGACCCACGTGATGGCGGCAACGTCACGCCCGATGGCAAGGTGTTGTTTTTGGACGAAGAGCGCCTTGCGCGCCGCGAAATTCCGGAAAAACCCCTTCACGTCAATCATCCGAAGGGTTTGGGCGTCAAAGATTTCCTGATGACGAAGGTGCTCGCCACGAATCCCAGCACGTGGAACCGCACCCTTAAAGTGTTCATGATGATAGTCGAAGGCGCAAAGCTTACCGGTAAGGAAGGTCTTATTCCGGAGCTGTACAAACGCGTAACGCAATTTTCGCCCGATGAGAAGATGTACACGCATGGCAACGTGCTTCCCTTGAACGTGGACATGGTTGATGAGGGGAAAACGGCGGTTCTTCCCATTGACTTGATCATGGACGCAATCGACAAAGCGGAATACATCGCTCAGATGAATCAATGTATTTGCCGTTCGGCACACGAATGCGAGAACTTCGAGAAAACCATAGGGTGCTTGTTCTTCAATATGGCCGGTGTTACGGCGGTGAATAACGGTTTGGCTAAACCCGTAACGAAGGAAGAAGCGAAACAGCATGTGTATGAAGCGCGCGACGCGGGCCTTATCGGTCAGGCGCTCTACGTTGAACTCGAGCAGATGGTGTGGGGCTTCGAAAACGGCAAAATGGACGAATTCCTGGAGATTTGCTTCTGCTGTCCCTGTTGTTGCGTCGCGCTCGATGTATGCAAGAACGCGAACCGCACCATCAAGAACCGTTTCAGCGGCGCCGGCTTTACGGCGGTAATCGATCACGAGAAGTGCGCCGAATGCGGTGCGTGTGCCGAAAAATGTCCTCAGGAAATCATCACCAATTGCGAAGACGGCAAGGTGGTAATAGATCAGGAGCATTGCATAGGCTGTGGCTATTGCAAGAGTTTGTGCCCCAACGGCGCCATCACCTTGCAGCAGACTATGCCCTTGCGCGAAAGCATCCATGAATACTTCGAGAAGGAAGGAAGGATAGAACTGGTGGATGACAAATGCACGATGGATATCCCCCCGGCGGATTACGTGTGGGAACCGAAGAGGTGCTCGATAGGTGAGGCGTGTTCTCCCCTTGCGACAAAAGCGAAGGAATGTACGGATGCTGCCGCTAAGAACTTCGGCTGCGTAAATGCCGAAGCGTTCGTTACCTACAACGGCAAACGTGTTGCGATAGGTGCAGCCATCGGTGCTGGATTGGCCCTTGCCTTGGCTGTACTGCGGAAACGCAAGTAGAAAGTGATCCGTATGAGCAAAAGGGGTTTAGTGGAACGCGTCTGCCGCTACAACAAAGCGGTGAGCGATTCCAACAGAATGAAGATGATCAAAATCGTCGGATCGCATGAACCGTACAGCATGAACGTGAGCGACATCGCCGAAGTATTGGACATCAGTCAGCCGGCATGTACGAAACATTTGAAGGTCATGGAAGAGTCGGGGCTGTTCAAACGGGAGCGTGTGGGTAATTCCGTGTACTACATGCTCGATTTGGAAGAAGTCGAGTGTTATCAGCAGGACATGGCCTACGCATTCGAGTATTCACACTCACCATGCGCTTATGGCTTCAAGTGCGAAGAGTGTCCGGTGAAGGATACCTGTATGTAGTAAACGCTTGTTCCCTAACGGAAAGAGAAACGAAGGGTGCAGGGCAACGAAAGGGAGTGTGAACAATGGCGGCAAACGGAAACTTGCCATCGATGCCGGCTGATACGCCGCGTTTTCTTGAGAGGTTCAGCAAAGGGGCGAAGGTGGGCTTTGTCTTGCTGGGATATTTCTTAAGCATCATCGGCGTTCTTATTGCTTGGGCGATAGGTCACCGAAAGAAAATGATGGAATGCAGTGCAGAGGCCATTTGGTATGCGCTCATCGGATTCGGCCTTCAGCTGGTGGTGCGCTTTATCGTGCTGGCAACGGGAGTCGGAGCATTCCATGATTACCTGTTAGGTTTATTCGGGCCGGGCGTCAATGCCTGGAATATTCTTTGGTGCATCTGCGGGGTGTGCTTCGTCGTTCTTTCCATGCTCTGGATTTACGGCTTGCGCGTAAAGATGTCGGATGCCGAGCGCGCTTATACGTTGAAGGGCGATGACCACTTCCGCAACAATGAAAAAACCTTGCGCTACGATGGGGGCATCACCGTAAACGCAACGCCGAACAAGATCTGGCCGTATATGCAGCAGGCAGGACAATCGAAGGGCGGCTGGTACAGTTTCGAGCGCCTTGAGCGCCTATTCACCTTCGACATCCGCAACCATTACGACTACACCAAGTACCCCGAATGGCAGAACCTGCATGTGGGTGA
>CAJMLT010000011.1 GCA_905214325.1 uncultured bacterium | reverse complement strand
ACTCAACCCCCAACCTCGCATTTGCTCGAAATATCGCAGAGTCCATCTGGTTCCCAGCAGATTACCGAGCAGATGCTGGTGCCGTTCGAAAATCTTTCGTAAATGTAGCCGTCACCTCGGATCAACCATCAACGTTCGAACAGCGCCGCATAAATACGGAAGAAGCCCGAAACCATGGAGGTCTCGGGCTTCTTCTCAAGGGTCGCGGACGAACCCACGTGATCTATCTGTGCCGCACAGCGGGTGCTGCCTTATTCGCCCTTCGTGCGACGCTTCCAAGCGAAGGCTCCGGTACCTGCCGTACCTGCCATGATGAGAGCCAGGATACCGGCGAACAAGCCCATATCGTCTCCAGTCTTGGAGGTGCTTCCAGCAGGAGCCGGTCCGACCGTCGCATGAGCGATGGTTTTCGTGCCCTTCTCCGTGTAGAAGGTCACCTCATGGACGCCCGGCGACTGGACCAGGTTCCAATCGGCCTTGACAACCTCCACGTCACTGCCATCCTCGGTCGAGTAGGCGTACGCCGTCATGCGGGTAGCTAGTTCGGTGGCGATGTCGTTTTGGGACTTGGCCAACAAAACACCCGCCTCGTCGTAAGTCATTTCGATATCGTTAGCGAGAATTCGCTCACCGTTTTTGGCATCCTCACCCGAATTGTCGGTTACCGTCGCCGTCGAGGTGATCGATGTTCCGGCTTCGGTTGCGAAGGTGATGCCATAGGCACCCTTTTCCGCTTTCAGTTCATCGAGGACGACGCTGGTGATGGGAACCTCACTGCCATCGAGCGTGGAGATAGCCTGCGCGCGTGCAAGGCGGATCAGTTCGATCTTGCCCGGATCAAGCGGATCGGCCGCATAGGCGACGCGGATCAACAAGTCATCTTCGGCAACGCCACCTTGCAGAATGCTCTGCGCTTCAGCTATGGAAAGCGAGAAGTCATTGGTGCTGATACGCTCGTGATTGGTGGGATCCTCGATGGAGTGATCGCTGACCAAAACGGGTACCGTCACACTGGCAACACTCCCTTCAACTTCTGCACTGGTGAAGGTGACCTCATAGGTTCCCCTGACGGCCTTGATGGTGGATTCAGCCGAATCCACAGCCACCACGGCACTGTCGCTTACCCTCCAGGCGGCGGCCTGAGCAAGCTCGATCAGGCGATCCTTGGAAACCGTACCATCATCGAGATTTCCGGCCGTTACCTCATCGATGGATACGACGAAACCGTTGGCGGCTATTGCCACATCATCTACCGTCAAAGCCTTTTCGTAGACGATGGCATTGATAGTGACACTCGTTCCGGCCTCGGTAGCGAAGGTGACAGGGTAGGTACCCTTGGCCTCGAGGATGTCTTGGGTGACCGATGTGATATCGATACGTGCTCCATCAACGGTGGCATGGGCCTCTGCGTGGGCGCGCTCGATGATGGACTCATCGGTGAGATCCGCAACGTCATCGATGGCGATGCGGAAGTCGTTGGCGGAGATGCGCTCATTGTTGGCCTCGGTTGCCTTGTCGGTCACCGTTACCGGAACCGTGACGGTGGCGGTATTGCCGTCCACCGTTTCACTGGTGAAGGTGACGTCATAGGTACCCTTGGCGGCTTGGATGGTGGAGACGGGATCGAGGATCGCGACAGCGGCACTGTCGCTTACCCTCCATGCCTTGGCCTGAGCAAGTGCGATCAGGCGATCCTTGGAAACCGCGCCGTCGTTGAGAGACTCATCGCTCACTTCGTCGACCGATACGCTGAAGCCGTTGGCGGCAATGGCGACATTGCCTTGCGTGTCCACCTTGTCATAGACGATGGCGTTTACGGTAACGCTCGTTCCGGCGGCTGTTGCGAAGGTCACTTCATAGGTACCTCGAACAGCTTCGATGCTGTGCGTGACCGAAGTGATGGCGACATTGGTGCCATCGACGGTTTCGTGAGCCGTCGCTCCCGCCAAGGAGATGATCTTCGCCTTGTCGAGACCCGCAACATCGTCAACGGAGATAAGGAAGTTGTTCGCGGAGATACGCTCACCGTTGGCTTCCGTGACCTTGTCGGTGACCGTTACCGGAACCGTAACGGTGGCGGTATTGCCATCCACCGCCTCGCTGGTGAAGGTCACATCGTAGGTACCCTTGGCAGCCTGGATGGTGGAGGTGGCAGAGACGATAGTGATATTCGCGCTATCGCTTACCCTCCAAGCAGCAGCTTGGGCAAGTTCGATCAGGCGATCCTTGGAAACCGCGCCGTCGTTGAGTGTTTCGGTTGTCACCTCATCGACAGCCACGCTGAAGGCGTTGGCAGCGATGGCGACGTTGCCTTGCGTGACTACCTTGTCGTAGACCATGACGTTTACGGTGACGGATGTGCCGGCAGCGGTCTTGAAGGTGACGGGATAGGTGCCCTTCTCGTCTTTGATCTTGGAACGATCAACAACGGTTATCGCTACGTTGGCGCCATCGAGAGTGGATTCCGCCTTGGCACGGGCGAGATCGATGGCCGTTGCATCATCGAGAGCAGAAACACTATCGACTGCGATACGGAAATCGTTGGCGCCGATGATCTCATTTTTGGTGGTATTAGTAGTGGTTTCGTCATAGACGACGGCATTCACGGTGACGCTCGTTCCGGCAGCCGTTGCGAACGTCACTTCATAGGTTCCCTTAGCAGCTTGAATCTTGGAGCGATCGATAGACGTGATTGCCACGTTAGCGCCATCAGAGGTTGCATGAGCGCTGGCATGGGCGAGGGAGACAACGGAATCATCGGTGAGGTTTGCGACATCGGCTATGGAAACCATGAAGCTATTCGCGCTGATGCGCTCACCGTTGGCTTCGGTGGCCTTGTCGGTCACGGTAACGTCAATGGTGACACTTGCCGTCTTGCCATCGACTGCCGCACTGGCGAAGGTTACCTGATAGGTGCCCTTGGCAGCTTGGATGGTGGAGGTAGCCGAAGCGATTGTGACGTTTGCGCCGTCGCTTACCTTCCAAGCCGCAGCTTGAGCAAGTTCGATCAGACGATCCTTGGCAACCGCACCATCGTTTAAGGTGCCGGCAGTGACTTCGTCAACCGATACGCTGAAGGCGTTAGCGGCGATGGCCACATTATCTTGTGTGACCGTCTTATCGTAGACGATGGCGTTTACGGTAACACTCGTGCCCGCAGCGGTCTTGAAGGTGACGGGATAGGTTCCCTTTTCGGCCTTGACGGCACTGCGATCAACCGACGTGATTGCCACGTTGGCACCATCGACCGTTGCGTGGGCGGTTGCATTAGCAAGCGTGATGGTGGAAGCATCGGTCATACCAGCCACATCGGCGGTAGCGATGCGGAAGTTGTTCGCGCTGATGCGCTCGCCATTGGCTTCGGTGGCCTTGTCGGTCACGGTTACCGGAACCGTAACGGTGGCGGTATTGCCATCAACTGTTTCGCTGGTGAAGGTCACATCGTAGGTTCCCTTAGCAGCTTGGATGGTGGATACGGGGTTCACGATCGAAAGAACGGAACCATCACTTACCTTCCAAGCCGCAGCTTGAGCAAGTTCGATCAGCTTGTCTTTGGCAACGGCACCGTCATTCAAAGTACCGGCGGTTACTTCATCAACCGATACGCTGAAGGCGTTGGCGGCAATAGCCACGTTGCCCTGCGTGTCGGCCTTGTCGTAGACGATGGCGTTTACGGTGACGGATGTGCCGGCAGCGGTCTTGAAGGTTACCTCGTAGGTTCCCTTCTCGGCCTTGACCTTGGAGCGGTCAACGGAAGTGATTGCCACGTTGGCACCATCAGCGGTTGCGTGGGCGGTTGCGTTGGCAAGCGTGATGGTGGAGGCATCGGTCATACCCGCCACATCGGTGGTAGCGATGCGGAAGTTGTTGGCGCTGATACGCTCGCCATTGGCTTCGGTGGCTTTATCGGTCACCGTTACCGGAACCGTGACGGTGGCGGTATTGCCATCAACCGTTTCACTGGTGAAGGTGACGTCATAGGTTCCCTTGACGGCCTGGATGGTGGAGGTAGCAGAAGCGATTGTGACATTCGCGCTGTCGCTGACCTTCCAAGCAGTGGCCTGAGCCAGCTCGATCAGTTTGTCCTTGGCAGCAGCACCGTCATCCAATGTAGCAGAGGTAACCTCATCGACCGATACGCTGAAGGCATTGGCGGCGATAGCCACGTTACCCTGCGTGACCGTCTTGTCGTAGACGATGGCGTTTACGGTGACCGAGGTTCCCTTGGCAGTTGCGAAGGTCACTTCATAGGTACCCTTTTCGGCTTTGACATTGGAGCGGTCGACATTCGTGATTTCGACATTCGCTCCATCAACCGTGGAAACCGCTTTGGCGTGAGCAAGCGTAATAGCGGAAGCATCGGTCAAGCCTGCCACGTCGCTGGTGGCGATACGGAAGTCATCGGCACCGATCATTTCCTTGTTGGTTTCATCGGTGACCGTCTTGTCATAGACGACGGCATTCACGGTGACGCTCGTTCCGGCAGCCGTTGCGAACGTCACTTCATAGGTTCCCTTAGCAGCCTGGATGGCGGAGCGATCAACGTTCGTGATTGCCACGTTGGCACCGTCAGCGGTTACATGAGCGGTCGCGTTAGCACGAGCGATGGTGGACTGGTCGGTCAGGCCGGCCACATCCCCTATCGCAACCATAAAGTCATTGGCGGAAATGCGCTCACCGTTGGCTTCGGTGGCCTTGTCGGTCACGGTGACATCGATGGTGACACTTGCCGTCTTGCCATCGACTGCCGCACTGGTGAAGGTTACCTGATAGGTGCCCTTGGCAGCTTGGATCGTGGAGGTCACCGAGGTAATAGCGAGGGAGGAGCCGTCGCTTACCTTCCAAGCAGCAGCTTGAGCAAGTTCGATCAGGCGATCTTTAGCGGTGGCACCATTGTCCAATTTTCCGGAGGTAACTTCATCAACCGATACGCTGAATGTGTTAGCGGCGATAGCCACGTTGTCTTGCGTGACCGTCTTGTCGTAGACGACGGCGCTTACGGTAACCGATGTTCCCGCAGCGGTCTTGAAGGTGACAGGGTAGGTGCCCTTCTCAGCCTTGACGGCAGTGCGATCGACCGACGTGATAGCCACGTTGGCGCCATCGGCGGTTGCATGAGCCGTCGCGTTGGCAAGCGTGATGGTGGAGGCATCGGTCATACCAGCCACATCGGCGGTAGCGATACGGAAGTTGTTAGCGGAGATGCGCTCACCATTGGCTTCGGTGGCCTTATCGGTCACGGTCACCGGAACCGTAACGGTGGCGGTATTGCCATCAACTGTTTCGCTGGTAAAGGTCACCTCGTAGGTGCCCTTGATTGCCTGAATGGTGGAGGTAGCCGAAGCGATACCGAGGGCGGATCCGTCACTTACTTTCCAGGCAGCAGCTTGAGCAAGTTCGATCAGGCGATCCTTGGAAGCGGTACCGTCATCGAGAGAGCCGGCGGTTACTTCGTCAACCGATACGCTGAAGGCGTTAGCGGCAATGGCCACATTACCCTGCGTAACCGTCTTGTCGTAGACGATGGCGTTTACGGTAACGCTCGTTCCGGCAGCCGTGGCGAAGGTAACCTCGTAGGTGCCCTTCTCAGCCTTGACGGCAGTGCGATCGACCGACGTGATTGCCACGTTGGCGCCATCGGCGGTTGCATGAGCCGTCGCGTTGGCAAGCGTGATAGTGGAAGCGTCAGTCATGCCTGCCACATCGGTGGTAGCGATACGGAAGTCATTGGCAGAAATGCGCTCACCATTGGCTTCGGTAGCCTTGTCGGTCACCGTTACCGGAACCGTAACGGTGGCGGTATCGCCTGCAACCGTTTCACTGGTAAAGGTCACCTCATAGGTGCCCTTGATGGCCTGGATGGTGGAGGTGGCGGAAACGATACCGAGGGCGGATCCGTCACTTACTTTCCAGGCAGCAGCTTGAGCAAGTTCGATCAACTTATCTTTGGCAGTGGTGCCGTTATCCAACTTGCCGGAAGTTACTTCATCAACCGATACGCTGAAGGCGTTGGCGGCAATGGCGACGTTGCCCTGCGTAACCACCTTGTCGTAGACCGTTGCGTTAACCGTCACGGATGTGCCAGCAGCGGTTTTGAAGGTGACGGGGTAGGTTCCCTTCTCGGCCTTGACCTTGGTGCGATCGACCGACGTGATTGCCACATTAGCACCGTCAGCGGTTGCGTGGGCGGTTGCGTTGGCAAGCGTGATGGTGGATTGATCGGTCATACCTGCCACATCACTTGTAGCAATACGGAAGTCGTTGGCGGAGATGCGCTCATTGTTGGCTTCGGTGGCTTTATCGGTCACGGTGACATCGATGGTCACACTGGCCGTCTTGCCGTCTACGGCATCACTGGTGAACGTTACCTGATAGGTGCCCTTGACCGCTTGGATGGTGGATGCGGCAGAAGCGATTGCAACATTGGAGCCGTCGCTGACCTTCCAAGCAGCAGCTTGAGCAAGTTCGATCAGGCGATCCTTGGCAGCATTGCCGTCGTTCAATTTGGCAGAGGTGACTTCTTCGACCGATACGCTGAAGGCGTTAGCGGCAATAGCCACGTTGCCCTGCGTGTCGACCTTGTCGTAGACGATGGCATTTACGGTAACCGATGTTCCGGCAGCCGTGGCGAAGGTGACCTCGTAGGTGCCCTTCTCAGCCTTGACTTGAGTACGATCAACAGAGGTGATTGCCACGTTGGCGCCGTCAGCGGTTGCATGGGCGGTTGCGTTGGCAAGGGTGATGGCGGAAGCATCCGTCAAGCCCGCCACATCGGTGGTCGCGATACGGAAGTCGTTAGCGGAGATGCGCTCACCGTTTGCTTCGGTGGCTTTGTCGGTCACCGTTACCGGCACCGTGACCGTAGCGGTTTTACCATCTACGGCCGTACTGGTGAAGGTGACGTCGTAGGCACCCTTAACGGCTTTGATCGTCGAGGTGACCGTTGCAATGGAAACCTCTGCTCCGTCGCTTACCTTCCAGGACTTGGCTTGGGCCAGCTCGATCAGCTTGGTTTTGGCGGTGGTGCCGTTATCCAGCTTGCCGGAGGTTACCTCATCAACCGATACGCTGAAGGCGTTGGCGGCAATGGCGACGTTACCCTGCGTGTCGGCTTTGTCATAGACGATGGCGTTTACGGTAACGCTCGTTCCGGCAGCCGTGGCGAAGGTGACGGGATAGGTTCCCTTCTCGGCCTTGACGGCAGTGCGGTCGACGTTTGTGATTGCCACGTTGGCACCGTCAGCGGTTGCATGAGCGGTTGCGTTGGCGAGGGCGATGGTTGAGTCGTTGGTCAACCCCGCCACGTCAGTTGTTGCAACACGGAAGTCATTTGCGCTGATGCGCTCACCGTTTGCTTCGGTGGCCTTATCGGTAACCGTTACGGTTATGGTGATGCTTGCCGTCTTGCCGTCCACAGCCGCACTGGTGAAGGTGACATCGTAGGTGCCCTTGACGGCTTGGATGGTAGACGCTGCCGTTGCGATAGCGACATCGGCGCCATCACTTACCTTCCAAGCCTCAGCCTGAGCAAGCTCGATCAGCTTATCTTTGGCGGTGGTGCCGTTATCCAGCTTGCCGGAGGTTACTTCAGCAACCGAAACACTGAAGTTGTTAGCGGTAATAGCCACGTTGTCTTGGGTGACCACTTTGTCATAAACCGTTGCATTAACCGTTACCGATGTTCCTGCAGCGGTCTTGAAGGTGACGGGATAGGTTCCCTTTTCAGCCTTGACGGCAGTGCGATCAACCGACGTGATTGCCACGTTGGCGCCATCGGCGGTTGCATGAGCGGTTGCGTTGGCGAGGGTGATGGTGGAATCGTCCGTCATGCTTGCCACATCAGCAGCAGCGATGCGGAAGTTGTTGGCGGTAATGCGCTCACCATTGGCTTCGGTGGCTTCATCGGTGACCGTCACCGGAACCGTCACGCTTGCCGTCTTACCGTCGACCGCTTCGCTGGTGAAGGTGACATCATAGGTGCCTTTGGCAGCCTTGATGGTGGAGGTTGCCGTAGCGATAGCAACATCTGCTCCATCATTGACTCTCCACGCCGCAGCCTGAGCGAGTTCGATCAACTTGTCTTTGGCGGTGGTGCCATTATCCAGCTTGCCAGAGGTGACTTCGGCAACCGAAACGCTGAAGGCATTGGCGGCGATTGCCACGTTGTCCTGGGTGACCACTTTGTCATAAACCGTTGCATTAACCGTTACCGACGTACCTGCAGTAGTGGCCAAGGTGACGGGGTAGGTGCCCTTCTCCGCTTTGACCTTGGAGCGGTCGACCGACGTGATGGCTACGTTAGCGCCATCGGACGTTGCATGGGCGCTTGCATTGGCGAGCGTGATGGTGGACTGATCGGTCATACCTGCCACATCACTTGCTGCAATGCGGAAGTTGTTGGCGGAAATGCGCTCACCATTGGCTTCGGTGGCTTTGTCGGTCACGGTGACATCGATGGTCACACTGGCCGTCTTACCGTCGACGGCATCGCTGGTAAAGACAACGGGATAGGTACCCTTTTTGGATACGAGAGAGGACCGCTCAACATGCGCAGCTACATAGGAGTTATCGCTGACCCTCCAAGCCGTAGCTTGAGCAAGCTCGACCAACTTGGCCGGAGTCGTAAAGCCGGACTTGATTTCATCGACCGAAACACTGAAGGCGTTAGCGGCAATGGCAACGTTGTCCTGCACGACCGTTTTGTCGTAAACCGTTGCAGTAACCGTTACGGACGTACCCTTGGCGGTTTTGAAGGTAACGTCGTAGGTTCCCTTTTCGGCCTTGACCTTGGAACGGTCAACGGAGGTGATGGCTACGTTGGCGCCATCGGACGTTGCATGGGCCGTTGCGTTGGCAAGCGTGATGGTGGAGGCGTCGGTCATGCCTGCCACATCACTTGCTGCGATGCGGAAGTTGTTCGCGCTGATGCGCTCGCCATTGGCTTCGGTGGCCTTGTCGGTCACGGTTACCGGAACCGTAACGGTGGCGGTATCGCCGTCAACCGTTTCACTGGTGAAGGTGACGTCGTAGGTTCCCTTGGCAGCTTGGACGGTGGAAGTGGCAGAAGCAACGCTGAGGACGGAACCGTCACTTACTTTCCAAGCAGCAGCTTGAGCGAGTTCGATCAGCTTATCTTTGGCGACCGCACCATCGTTCAAGGTGCCGGAAGTCACTTCATCGACCGAAACGCTGAAGGCGTTAGCGGCAATGGCGACGTTGCCTTGCGTATCAACCTGGTCGTAAACCGTTGCATTGACCGTTACAGAGGTGCCCTTGGCGGTGGCCATAGTGACCTCGTAGGTTCCCTTTTCGGCCTTGACCTTGGAACGGTCAACGGAGGTGATGGCTACGTTAGCGCCATCGGACGTTGCATGGGCGCTTGCATTGGCAAGGGTGATGGTGGAAGCGTCCGTCATGCTTGCCACATCGCTTGCTGCGATGCGGAAGTTGTTCGCGGTGATACGCTCACCATTGGCCTCGGTAGCTTTGTCGGTGACCGTTACCGGAACTAGTGCACTGGCATTGTATCTTGTCACCTTGGCCCAGAACCTCACATTATAGGTACCCTTTTTGGCTAGGATAGTGGTCCATACATCCCCCATATCTACATGAGAGCGATCACTGATCTTCCAAGCCGTAGCTTGAGCCAATTCGATCAGCTTAACTTTGGCTTCGTCTCCGGCGATAACACCGTAATTGTTACCCAATTTGCCGGAGATGACCTCATCAACCGATACGCTGAAGGCGTTAGCAGCAACAGCAACATCGGTTTCTGTGGTCGTCACGTCGTAAACAATAGCGTTCACCGTGACGGACGTGCCGGCAGCGGTTGCGAAGGTGACGGGATAGGTGCCCTTTTCGGCCTTGATCTTGGAGCGGTCGACGGAGGTGATTTCAATAGCTGCGCCGTCAACCGTGGAAACGGCTTTGGCCTGAGCTTCCGATATGGTGCTGCTGTCGGTAAGACCCGCAACGGCAGCAATAGAGATGCGGAAATCGTTAGCCGCGATGGTTTCCTTCTTGGCGTCGTCGGTGGTCTTCTTGTCATAGACCGTAGCGTATACGGTAACGGAAGCACCTGCGGCGGTTTTGAAGATGACCGTGTAGATGCCCTTCTCAGCCTTGATCCTGGAACGATCAACGGAGGCGATATCCACGTTGGTACCGTCTACGGTAGATATCGCTTTGGCGTTGGCGAGCGTGATGGTTGAAGCATCGGTCAAGCCCGCCACCTCATCGACACCGAGCATGAAATTGTTGGCCGAAATACGTTCTTTATTGGCGGTGTCCTCCGTTCTTGTGTCGTAGACCTGAGCGGTTACGGTAACGGAGGTTCCGGCAGCGGTTTTGAAGGTGACGTCATAGGTACCGCGCTCAGCCTTTACGGCGGAATAATCAACCTGGGTGATGGCTATCTCACTGCCATCGACGGTGCTATGAGCCGTTGCGTTGGCAAAAGCAATGACCTTAGCATTGTTAAGACCTGCAACATCAGCGGTGCGCAGTGAGAAGTTATTGGCGGCGATCACTTCCTGATTGGTGGTATCGGTTGCGGATTCGCTCCTCCACTGCGCATACAGCGTGGCGGATTCTTCACCCACTTCACCGCTGGCAAGATCGCTCACCTCCTGCTCGTTAGCGTAGAAGGTGCCACTGCCATCGGCCGCTGAATTCCAGCCTAAGAATTGAGCGTCGGTGCGGGTGTAGGCATTAGCGTTGAGGGGCGTTGGTGTACCGAACACCAATCCTTCCTGATTGGGCATATCGCCCGTTGCGTTTGCGGCGTTCTTGTCGAAGACGACATCGTAAGTATTAGCCGTGAAATGGGCCGTGTACTCGGCTTCCAGAAACAGCTCAACGGTGGAGCCGGTCAACTGCATTTTCTCGGGAATGAACTTGGCCACATCATAGAGAATCTGCGACTTATCCTTATAGGTCCACGATGAGAAGTGATAGCCTCGCTCGGCGACAGCCTCAGCACCAATAGCTTCTGTGCTATTTATTGGATCAACATCTTCGAAAACCGAACTCTTCTTGTCCGTCGGAGCGTTATTGAGGACGACCTTGCCCGTGACCACGTCTTCCGATGCGTACGTTAACCTAACGCTGCTCAAGGGCTGGAACGTATACGTGAACAGAACCGACGTCGTCATCTTGCCCGTGGAGTCAGCCTGGACGGAACCGGCGGCGACATACGTATTGGGGTCGGGATCCCACGCCCCCTTCGTTGCATCGAAACTCTGCATGGGCTTCATGCCGGTGGGAATTTGTGAAGACTCGAGCGCTCCTATCCAAGTACCATTGCCCTGCTTGGTCATGGGAACGGTGACTTCCAGATAGTCCATGGAATCATCGGACCAGAAACCGTTGCGCACGACAAACGCCAACGTGGCACTGTAGTTGGCGGTTGCGGTTACGTTTTCAGCGGGCATGGTGAAGGTGGCAACCCCGTTTTCAGCCACGTTCCAATCGGGCAACGTGGTGGGATCGACCGTCCAGCCGGAGAACTGAAGATCAACGGCGGTTTCGGGGGTGAGGGTAACCGTCTCTCCCGCGATGGCGGTTGTCTTGTCAGCGCTACCGTTGGTGACGCTGATCGTGAATTCCTGCGCCCATGAACCGGTGGCGGTCACATCGCTGCGGGGCATGGTATAGGTAGCGGCGGCGGCACCGAGGTTGGGAGCGTAGCTCCAACCCAAGAAGCGGTAGCCGGCAGCGGCAGTAGGCGTTGTGGGCGTGAAGGTGTTGCCCCACTTGATGGTCTGAGAGGCGGGGGCGGTAGCACCGGACGGAGCGGACGTGTCATATGTATAGGTAACCGTGTGGGCACGACGTTCCCAGCAACCGGTGAGCTTCACGTCCGCCGTGGGAACGAATTCCCCGGCCAGCTTCTCGGCATCGGTCAACGTATGTCCATCGATCTTCCAACCCAAGAAAACGTAGTCGGCATACAGATTGGCATAAGGGTCATCGGCGTTACCCGTGGCTGCGGAATCCACACCCGGGTAAGCGGGCAGCGAAACACCGGTGCCTTCGGTAACGGTGGTGTTGGCGATGGTGGGCAGATTGACGGGCAGGTCCTGATCGGACAAGGTGCCGCTCATGCCGCCGTCAAGGCCTTCCCACGCATACGAAACGGTGTGGGTGGCAAGATCCTTCTTGGTCCACGTGCCGGTAACGACTACGGCACTGGAAGGCATGGTGAAGGCGTTATCGGTGATGGCGGTACCGGCCGGCGTAGTGATGGACCAACCGCTGAATTCATAGCCGAGCGCCGTGGGGGCGGGAGCAAGCATGACTTCGGCACCGGGAGAGTATTCCACGCTGACCGGCAAAGCGGAGGCGGTTGCGGGAACATCCCCTGCATACTGATAGGTAACACCGTAGGTGGTAGCGGCACGGGCACCGGAGAAATGACGCACGCCATTGGATACTTTGGTGGCTGCGGCATGGGAGATGCTGGCGTAGTTGACGTATTCGACCAACTGGGAGCCGAGTGAGGTGGCATCGTCTTCGACCGTTGTGCTGAAGGAAACCTCCACCGCCTGGCCTGCGGGAACACCTGCCACCTGGAAACTCAACTCATGGGTGGAGGCGTTATAGGAAGGTGCGGTTGCGAAGGTACCCGCGTAAGAACTTGCCGCGGTGATCTTCGCCGAACCGGCGACGTAGCTCAAATGATTGGGCAGCTTGTCGGTTACCGTTATGACACCCGACTTATCGTCGCCATAGCCGGTATAGCTTGCCGTCAGAAAATACTCGATCGTATCCCCTTTGGAGACTTCGCCCTTGTCTACCAAGGCTCCTCCGGTTGCCGAATCGGCGTAAGCGCTACTCGTTCCCAATGTGAGAGCGGCACCCCCTGCCGAAGAATCCGACTTGATCGGAGAACATGCGGTCACCCCTATGAGGGCCGAGCAGATCACCAGGGCCAACAACCCCGCTATGATCCCGAGCGTACGTTTCGACTTCACTACTGTATCCATAGCTATCCTCACCTATCGGCATCCGATTCTTTATCGGTGCACTTCGGTTCTGCACTCCCACCGACACGAATTTCGTGTTCGTTGTTTTCAGTCAATCGGGAAATCAAGACCCTGAATGCATCAGCAAACAGGAGAGAAATCCCCAATCGAAGGGCACGTTACACCCCCCAACGCACCACAACCGCATCAAAAACAGCCGAAAACGCCCCCCCCCCGAAAAATCTTTTCAAAATGGGAAAATTTTTTATTTTTTGACTCTGAAATGGGATTCAGCGAGAACATACGAATTTCGAACCCCGGAACGACCCAAGAAAAAAGCTCGAAACCATAACGGTTTCGAGCTTTTTCGGATACCCTTTCGGGGGCAACAACCTCTCCCGGAACGGACGGCGCACATCGCCCACCGGCAAGTCACCTGAAATGATCGAGTGGGGATAGCCAAACAGAGGAATAGCGTTCCCGTATTTCGTCACAGGGTAATGATCTGCAATTTCTGTCAACTCGTATGCTTGATTGAATCAACCATACCCCGAACGCGATACCCCTGCTGACAGAGGTGGCTTTATTAGTCCCGCCGAGTTCCTGTAAACACAATTTGTAAAAAATCTCTATGCTTCTCGATTGCCGTATGTGCGTAAATACGACTACTTAACCGACTCAAGCCGATTCATAATCTCAACAACGGCATTACACGCATCTTGCAACGTTATGTCGCCGACGTAGCTGTACTCCCTGCCGTACCCTTTCCACCGCGTTAACATCTCCTCATCAGCAGCAACAGCGCTCATCACCTCTGCGAAATGCCTCATACCTTCCGAACTCCCTCGCTTTTCCGCAGTTGCCTGCAACGCATTTGACAGCGTTGCTGGGTCAAGCTCGCCTCCGCACATCTTATACAGCATATATATGTCGTAATAATCACGTGGTCTAGTGTTCAGAATGACTCGTGAAATTACCGTCTCAAGTTTTTCGGCCATGCAGGTTGGAAGAGGATAAGCCATCAGCGGTATGGAGTAATCGTCGAATGAAAGCGGATACTCATATGCGATAGCATCAGGTGTTATGACATCTCCCGTGGTCACATCAACAGAAAGAGGCACAGACATCGGCGCATAGTTCGCTTTTAAAAACACACGAATGCCCGGATACTCGTCAGTATCTCGGATGTCTTCGGTCCTCACATATTCGAACGTGATGTCGTCGTCAACGTCGATAGCGCACATCTCTGAGAAAGCCCGCTCGGCCGATTCGTGCGTCAAGGTGAACCCGCGGATAGTGGTGTCCAGGTCTTTGGTAACCCGACTTTCCACCCCGATGAAAGACGAGATAAGCATTCCGCCCTTCACGATGACCATGTCGCGCCATTGCGAACATGAGAGGCGTTCAAGCAGTCGTTCGAGCATATAATCTTGCATCATCAGTTGAGGTGAGACGTTTGTCTCTTTCGCGCGAGCCTTGATCCGGGCTTTTAGCTACATCGCATTGGATGTCTTCACAACAGCACCTCCATATAGTTTCTTACCTTTCGTTCCACGCCAAGCTTTTTAGCGTAGTCCATTAAGGTGCCGAGCTTCTTTTCTTTTGAAGCGGCGTAGCGCCTCATTGCGGGATTTACAATCTGCACATCGACAACGCGGCTGCCCCGAAGAAGGTCGCAGAGCGTCCGTTCGACATCATAGGCGCGAACATCGATGCCTGAGGGATCCGTAATGGTAGTTAATCCCAGTTCGATCACCTCGTCTGAACAGGTTTTTACGACGATACCCTCGTTGCGTGCTGCGGTGGCGTTGTAGGCACGCGGGAACGTCATAGTAAGACGTTCGGGCGTACGATCGGTCATATCATGCAGAAAGAGTGCGGTGCCGTGGGAGAAGACTCCCTTCGTGAACCTGATTTGCGAAAGAGCATACTCGTCTTCCCACGACTCGGGTAGGCAGTAAATACCCGGCCCGACACGAACAAGTTCACCAGCGGCAGTCGCTTCCGATAAGCGGCTACGTTGTATGCCGGACCGAAGGGCGAGTTCCGTCGTCACGATTCCATTGTTTGCACGTGCGAGATCTATGACATTCATGAACAACCCTCTCTCCTCAAGTTCCTCAAGTGTTCGAATTTACTTATTATACCCAATTATTCAGCAATATCGGACATTCATACAACAGCAACTAAAGGAAAGAGAGTCATCGCGCCGCTCCCACAATAGCCCATGTATCCCATATGAGGGCTATAGGCCAAAAAGCTCGAAACCATAACGGTTTCGAGCTTTTTCGGATACCCTTTCGGGGGCAACAACCTCTCCCGGAACGGACGGCGCACATCGCCCACCGGCAAGTCGCCTGAAATGATCGAATGGGAATAAGATTCAGCCTGATTTTCTCCAAATTTGCAGATTTTACGTCCCTATTATCGCCAAATTGGGCGATCAAGAAATCCTGAACAACCTTAGCTTTAAGTGAAACATAAAGTAACTGGCCTAGCAGTTGTCTGTGTCTTTAACCTGCGCAACAAGATCCAGGAAACATAAATCTTGGAGCATACTTCAAATCGATAGAAACACAGTATCATTGCAACAAACACGGAAAGCAAAGGAAGGCCGCATAGAAAAATGAATATAGCTGTTGTTGCCGGAGCATCTTCGGGATTGGGACCGTATTCGCCAAGAAGGTTGCTGAGCGCTACTCCGATTTGGATGAGATATGAGTGATTGCCCGCCGCGAAGAAATGCTGGAGGAGCTGGCCGAGGAACACCCCGGTGTGAAGTTCCGCATTCTCGCTCTCGATTTGTCGGACCCGCAGAGCTTCGACAAACTTGATTCACTGCTGGCCGAAGAGAAGCCGAACATCCGACTGGTCATCAACGATGCCGGCCGCGACTGCGCTGGGCTTTTTCGCAACATGAGCGAGAAGAACATTCAATCAGTAATCAGCTTAAACGTGCTGGGGACAACCTTGATGTGCCATTGTTGTCTGCCTTACATAAGCAAGGGAGGCTACCAGATTATCGTCGGGTCGGAAGGTGGCTACCTGCCCCTTCCTATGCATGCGGTCTATGGTGCGAGCAAGGCCTACGGTCGGTTTCTTGCCCGCGCGCTGCGGGAAGAAGAGCGTGAGCGTGGCGAGGCCGCACGGAGTGAATGACATCGAGTCGCTCTTGGCGGGTACCGGCGTTGCACTGCTTTCCGAGCGCACATTCACGCCAGACCTAGCGGTGCTTACCCGCCAACTTTTCCTGGGGATTCTTGCGCTGGAAGGGATAGCGCTTGCGGTTGGGACGCACGGGATCCATATCGGGCAGAGGAGCCTCGTCGATGGCGGGGGTGGTGGATTCTTCCCAGAGCACCTCACCGAAGCGATCGGTGTCGGCCATCAACACCGGCTGTAGGGAAACACCCGTGGGGTCTTTGAGCGCTTCATAATCCCGGGTGATATCGAAATCATCCTTGATTTCGGACAGAGCCGATCCGCTGGTGACGGTGACTCCATCGCCACGCGGAATAACGAAATCGTCTGTCTTGCGCGGCTCGTACTGATACGCACTGAGAAAGGAATAGATACGGTCTTTGACGGGAGGCTGATCCTCCGGAGCATCGTACAAAGGATCGTTTTCGTAGTCGGCCCCCCAAAACACCAACCCTTCGGTGGGAACGCGGCGATCCATCGCAAATTCGTCGGACTCGCCTTCATCGGGGTGACCCTGCAGCATGTCGAACACCCAACCGGGCTCCCGCTCACCCAAACCCACTCCCACCAGCACACCCACCAACGCGCGCATGAGAGCGGACGGCATGTCGTAGGCCTGAACGGACACGACCACGAAATGCTCGCGCCAGAATTCCCGCTGCTTCACGTCGATGCGCAAAAGACGCTGCACGGTGTTGGGAACGGATTCCCGTTCCCCATCCTGCGCAAGAAAGCACGCCAGATCATGTTCTCCCACGAGATGGTCAGCCGCTTCCCGCATCAAGGCGACGTTGAGCTTGTCCCCTTCGTGCCACGCATAGTCCCGCATCAGCAACGGTGCGCAGGCGTCGGTACAGATGAAATAGCGATATTCGGAAAGGCGCGCCGAAAAGCGTGCGGAGAAATCCATTTCCTCCACCGTGACTTCACGTATGGCGATATCGGTATGGGTGAGGGCGTTTAAGGAACAAAGAAACTTGTATTCACTTCTTCGTTCCCATTCGTCTGCGAAAAGCGAGAAGCTCATCACCTGATCCCGTGCGTGGACACCGGCTTCGGTGTTGGCGGCACACGTGGTTTCGATGGGACGATGGAAAATAACCGCAAGGGCTTCTTCTATGTTGGCCTGCACGCTCAGGTGTCCCCGTTGACGGGAGAAGCCCGCAAGGTTCGTGCCCTTGTAGGAAACATGAAGCGCCAAGACGACCCGAGGTTCATCAAGGGAGCGCGGTATATCTTCGATGGTGTGTTCTGTCATACGATGCCCGTGACGCTTTCCGTGAAGGACGAATACGATCTGCGGCGCGGACGGGGATGGGGTTTCTTCAGATGCTTGCCGGGTCATGCTGTTCGATGTGATACCTTCCCTGCACTACTGAGAGCAGATCGCGTATAGGTGCCCCGCGAAAGAAGCACGGCGCACACTCTAGCATCCGCTTCGTATCACTACCGTATCAAATTGTGGAGAAAATACGCAGCGCTATAGATAGCGGAAATACGCGGCACACGAACCTTCGGAAGAAACCATGCAGGGCCCAACCGGATTTTCGGGCGTACACACCTTGCGGAAGAGCGGGCACTCGTTGGGTGCCATCATGCCGCGCAGAACATCGCCGCAACGACAGCCCTTGGGCTCACGGGTGGGTTCGACTTCCGGCGAAAAACGCGCGACGGCATCGAAGCCGGCGAAGGCGGGGCGTATGGCGTAACCGGAACCGGGAATGACCCCCAGCCCACGCCACGTGGCATCCACCGTTTCGAACACTTCATCGATGGCGGCAAGGGCAACCGGGTTACCCTGCGGCATGACGCCACGGGTATAGGCTATCTCTATTTCCGCGCGCCCTTCGTGGAGCTGACGGGCGATCATGGCGATACCCTGCAGCACATCGACCGGCTCGAATCCGGTGATGACGCCGGGAATGCCGTATTTTTCGGCGAGAAATTCATAGGGACGCACGCCGATGATGGTGCTCACATGACCGGGAAGAATGAGCGCATCCACTTCGAGAGCGGGATCGGCCACGATGGTTTCCAAAGCGCCCGGCATGTTTTTATGTGCAACGAACACGGAAAAATTCTTGAGCCCCATGGCTTGGGCACGCTTGATGGCCATGGCGACAAGCGGGGTGGTGGTCTCGAAACCCACACCCACGAACACGATCTGGCGATCGGGGTTTTCCTTGGCCAACGTCAATGCGTCGAGTGGCGAATAGACGATGTTGATGGAACGGCCTTCGGCCTGTTCCTTGAGCAGACTGGAGGTGGAACCGGGAACACGCGTCATGTCGCCGAACGTGGCGATGGTCACATCGGGTATGCGTGAAAGGGCGATAACGGTATCGATGTCTTTGTTGGAGGTAACGCAGACGGGACACCCCGGGCCCGATGCCAAACGGATGCCTTCGGGCATCATGGTGCGCAGGCCGTTGCGCGCGATAGCCACCGTGTGGGTGCCGCATACTTCCATCAGCGTGGCCTGTTCGGGTGCCCACCGCTCGATGGAATGAATAAGCCCGCGGGCCAATTCGGGGTCTTTGAAAACGGAACCATCCATGACGGCGACCTCCCTTTCGTGCCTACAGGCCTTCGACGTCGGCCAATTCGGGGAATTCCCTGATCAGATCAAGGGTTTCCTGGGCGAATTCCTCGCTCACCACTTCAATGGCGAAACCGGCGTGAACCAACACGTAGGAACCGACGGCGGCCGTTGGGGTGAGATCAAGGGAAACGTCACGCGTGACACCTAGGATGTCGACCGTGGCGAGATTGTTTTCGTTGATGGTTTTAACCTGAGCGGGGATAGCCAAGCACATATTGCATCACTCCTCTGTTACGAGTGCAATGCTAGCACAGCCTGTCCGTAAGAAACCGATGCATCGTTGGGCGGCAAATCGCGGTTGAGCGCAACGGTGAAGCCCCGTTGCTGCAGTTCGGCCAGACAGCGCTGGATGAGGTAGCGATTCATGAAAACGCCGCCGGACAAGGTAACGATGTCGATGCCGTAAAGGGCGCGCACCGCTTCGGCCACCTGTAGGACGGCGGACACGAAAGCCTCATGGAAGCGTTGCGCACGTACGGGAAGAGCCACCTCCGCGGCGCAATCGTCGAGCAGCGCCGCAAAAGCGGGTGCGGGATCCAACAGAACGACAGAGGTATCCTGCGCCGTGCTGGTTTCGGTAGCCGTGTTCTTGATGATTTCGATGGGATAGGCCTCCACCTCGCCCGTACGGATATCGCTCGGCGCGATGCCCCGCTGCGCCAAATCGCGGTTGAGCAGCGCTTCCAAAAGCACGGCTGCCTCCCCTTCGTAGCGCGGCTGATCGCATACACCCATCAGCGCCGAAGCCGCGTCGAACAGGCGGCCGACCGAAGAGGTCATGGGCGTGTTGATACCCTTTTCTATCATGGCATCGCACAGAGAGGCTTGATCTTTCCAGTCTTCGACGAACGCCCGTGCCGCCGGATGGTCCAAGAGATCATAGGCCCATAGAGCACCATAGGCGCAACGGCGGGGATGCTTGATGGCTGCAGCGCCACCGGGCAGGGGAACGTAGGCGAAGTTGGCGAAACGCTCGAACGCCTGCAGGTTGGACAGCAGCACCTCTCCACCCCAGATGGCACCGTCGAGACCGTAGCCCGTACCGTCGAAGGCGATGCCGCACACCGGTCCTTCGAGCGCATTTTCCCCCATGACCGACAGCACGTGTGCATGGTGGTGCTGAACGGCGATCGATTTCGCGTCCTGACGCTCGGCCCACTTCGAAGTGAGGTATTCCGGGTGATGGTCGCGGGCTATGACGGAAGGTTTCACGCGAAACAGGTGCTCATAGGTTTTCACCGTGGAAAGCCAAGCGTCGAACGTATCGGCGTTTTCCATATCTCCGATGTGCTGGGAGACGAAGGCTTCGGCGCCGCGGGTGAGCGTGAAGGTATTCTTCTGTTCGGGCCCGGTCGCCAGGATGCAGGGCAGATCGGCCACATCGGCATCGGCGGGCACGGGCAGCGCCACAGGCACGGGAGCGAATCCACGGGCACGGCGGATCACCTGAACCACCGGCCCTGCCGCACCTCCATCCAGCACACGTACCACCGAATCGTCGTAGCGGCTTTCGATGGCGCGATCGTTGACCAGGAAGGCATCGGCGACACCGCGCAGGCGGGAAAATGCTTGTGCTTCTTCGGTGACGATGGGCTCATCGTGAAGATTGCCCGATGTCATGACCAGCATGCCGCCGAAGTCGTGTGTCAGAAGATGCTGAACGGGTGTGGCGGGCAACATGACCCCCAACTCCCCCAGATCATCGGCAAGGCCATCGGCGAAAACGGCTTCGGGGCGCTTGCGCAACAATACGATGGGTCGCGCCGGCGAGAAGAGCTGGCGCCCTTCGGCATCATCGACGAAACAAACCCGACGCGCCTCATGTTCATCGGCCACCATGACGGCAAACGCCTTGCCCTCGCGCTTCTTGCGACGGCGCAGTTCGGCGATGGCCTGTGGGTTGTTCGCATCGCACGCCAGATGGTAGCCACCCAATCCTTTGACCGCAACGATCCTACCTGCACGAAGGGCTTTCACCGCCTTTTCGAGAAGGGCATCCGAAGAGACGCGATCATGCGCCCATTCGATGACGTCGGTGTCGGCTTCGCCGCCGACACGCGGGCCGTCGGAATGCGAGGTGTCGGCTTCGCACCAACCCAGATGGGGCCCGCAGGTGAAGCAGGCATCAGGCTGGGCATGGAAGCGACGATCCAGGGGGTCGGCATATTCGGTAGCGCACTTTTCACACATGGTGAATTCGGCCATGGATGTCTGCGGACGATCGTAGGGCAGGGAACGTATGATGGTGAAGCGGGGCCCGCAGTTGGTGCAGTTGATGAAAGGATAGCGGTAGCGCCGATCCGCTTCGTCGAACAATTCTCTGCAACATTCGTCACACGTCGCCAAATCGGGAGAGACAAGAGTGGTCGCCGCTCCTTCCGTATGTTCCGAGTAACGGATTTCGAACGCGTCGAAGCCCTCTGCGGGAATTTCGGTCAGATCTATTTCCTTAACCACGGCGGCGCGGGGATGCTGTTCGGATAATTCCATGACGAAGCGGTCCAGATCATCGGGGGTGCCTTCACCGTGGATGATGACGCCCTCGGTAGCGTTGCACACCCACCCGGTGATGCAGTGGGCATGAGCCGCACGATAGACGAAGGGGCGGAAGCCCACCCCTTGTACTATTCCTTTGACACGTATGTCCAATGCTTCGGTCACTTGAACGATACGACCTTCTTCAGTTCCTTGGCCAGTGCGCGCAAGGTCACCGACGAACTGTCAGGTAGATGAACATGGACGCAGCGACGAGAGCGCTCCGACAAAATGGCGAAATCCCCCATGGCCTGAGCCTTGGCCAACTGACCTAAGCTCTGCGCACGCGGGTCATCGATGGCGATATCTTTGGTCTCCGCGGCGGACAGCAGCAGGAAAACACCCGTGTTGGGGCCACCTTTGTGCATCTGTCCCGTGGAATGCAGATAACGCGGGCCTATTTCCAAACACGATGCGACACCGTAGTATTCGGCCACGCTATGACGGATTTCCTCCATGGCTTCACGGCGACCTTCACCGGTGAAGGGCAAAAACGCGTTGAAGGAAAAGTAATCGCCCGGTCGGATGCTGCCCAACAAAGCGCGCAACGCTTCTTCGAGGTTGCGGCGTTTCAACACGGGAAGCAGGGCTTCGGAGACGGACACTTCGGAATCGCCCACGGGCACAACACCGATGCCACCCGTTTGGTAGAACGTAGGCTCGTGCGCCCCTTCCGAAAGAATGGAAAGTACCTTGGTTTTGGCGATCTGCACATCGGGCTGATCGAAGGGACATACCTGCATCAGATAACCCACCATGGCGATGGCGTATTCCCACATGACGAAATGCGCCGCCAAGTCATCCACGTCCTCTATCTTGAACGTGATGTTGGGAATGGCGGGGTCGATGTATTCGAGGGACTTCGCGAAGTTCTGCTGTTCGTCCCAGAGGTCGTTTTTCGTGTCATAGGTGATGGTGACGCGATCGCCCGGATCCTCACTCAGGTTGAGCGAATCGACTTCGATATTGGGCAGAATACCCTGACCTTCCTTGCCCAGGCTTTCCGCAACCAGCTGTTCGATCCAAAGACCCAGCACGCGACCGCGCTTGGGAGAAAGGAAAGCGAATTTGTTGCGGCCTTTGCGGTAGTTATCGAAAAGAAACGATGCCAAAACGAGTGCCGGATTGTCTTCGGTGTCGGACGAGCACAACTCCTCGGCGCTGCGGGCACTGGCCATCAGCGAATCGAGATCGATACCCACTAGAGCGGCGGGGAACAAACCGAACACCGAAAGGGCGGAATAGCGGCCGCCCACATCGGGTTCGCCGGAAAACACCTTCGCCCACCCTTCTTCGCGCGCCTTCTTTTCCAGATCGGAGCCGGGGTCGGTGATGGCAACGAGATGCTGAGGCAGCTCGTCGGCGCTGAGGTGTTCACGCAGAATATCCGAAACGGCCTTCATAGCCAAAGACGGCTCGATGGTGCCCCCCGACTTAGAGGATTGCACGACCAAGGTCTTCGCGGGATCACATTCGGAAAGAATGGCACGAAGGCGCACGGGAGAAACCGAATCCAGGGTTTTGAACGAAATGGCCGAGGAATCGGACTTGTTATATTTGGTGAGCGTCATGGGAGCCTGAGTGGAACCACCCTGCCCTATGAGGAGCACCGTCTTCAGGCCGCGATCCTGCAGATCGCGCGCGAAGTCCTGAATTTCACTCAATGCACAGGGAGGATTGCTTGCCAGCGTGGCCCAACCCATGTAGTTTTCAGCGCAGGTGCGGGCGGATTCGGAGAAATCATACAGGGTTGCATCCTTCGCCTTGACGCGGCTGGCAACCTTGTTCTCCATAAGCGTCTGAGCAGACGGGCAACGTCCCTCCGCTTTGAAATCGATCATAGTTCCTTCTTTCATAGTGCGCTCATTCTATCAAAAAGACCTCTCGGGTGTCTTGACTGGTATGATGATCTCGTGAAGTGATGGAGGGTTTGAGAGGGGTTTTCATGATTGATTACGACTTTTCCGGAAAGACCATCGTCGTCACCGGATCGGCGCGCGGCATAGGCCGACGCATCGGTGAGCGTTTCTACGAGGCAGGCGGCAACGTGGCCTTCTGCAGCGTATCACCCCATGGCAAAGAGGAACTGATGCAGGAAGTGGCCGGGGATGACCGCAGCCGCATCATGGCGAAAGCCGTCGATGTTTCCCAGCCGCACGAAGTGGCCGACTTCTTCCGCACGGTGGTGGATACCTTCGGGGGATTCGACATTCTGATCAACAACGCAGGTGTCTATTCCAAAGAGGACATCCTCGACATCACCGAAGAGGACTGGAATCGTGTTTTGGATACCGATCTGAAATCGGTCTTTTTCGCGTCGCAGTGGTTTTGCCGCCACCATATCGATGCGGGCACGTCGGGTGCCATCGTCAATATCGCATCCATCAACAGCGTGATTCCCATTCCCGATTGTACGCTCTACAACGTGAGCAAGGTAGGCGTGGTCACCTTGACCAAAACCTTTGCACGGGCCATGGGCCAGAACGGCATACGTGTCAATGCGGTAGGCCCGGGCAGTATTCCCACCGACCTGAATGCAAGCCTTTATGCGGACAAGAGCAACGAAGTGGCCCTGTGCGAAAAACTGCCGCTGGGAAGACGTGGTACCAAAGACGAGATAGCGCAATGCGTCATGTTTCTGGCAAGCGACGACGCTTCCTACGTGACGGGTCAGACTCTCTATGTCGAAGGCGGTTGGCTCCTCACCTAGGAGACGAACCGTCCCCTACAGAAGAGGTAATTCCACCGTGAAGGTGGTCCCCATATCTTCGGTGCTGACGACACGGATACTTCCTCCGTGTTCTTCGGCGACCTCCCGCGCTATGGCCAGCCCCAACCCGTAGCCCCCGGCATCGCGGTTGCGGGCTTTGTCGGCGCGGTAGAACCGATCGAACACGTAGGGCAGATCGTCGGGCGAGATGACCGAGCCCCTGTTGTGGAACGACAGCAATACCTTGTGGGAAAAGCGGTGCAGCGACACGGTGACGGTGGTGTTCGTTTCGGCGTATTTGCACGCGTTGTCAAGAAGCGTGGAAGTAAGGCGATGAAGCCGCGGGTTGCTTCCCCGCACCATCACGTGATCGTCCAAGTGGGATTCGATAGCCACCTTACGCTCGAACGCCACCGATTCGAATTGGAGCAGATCGCCTTCGATGAGATCGGAGAGGTCAACCTCACCGAACAGGTCTTCGGTGCTGTGTGTATCGTCGTCCAATCGGGCGAGAAACAGCAGATCATCCACAAGTTCCTGCAGGCGTTCCGTTTCCGTTTGCGTACTTTCGACCCATTGACTTTGACTTTCGATGCTCCGTTCGGGATGGCGCTGCAAGATGGCCGTGTTGGCCAGAATCACCGTCAGCGGCGTTTTGAGTTCATGGGATGCATCGGAGACGAAACGACGCTGTCGATCCCATGCGGCTTCGACGGGGCGCAGAGCCCAGCGGGAAAAGAACACGCCGATGACGAAGAACACCACCAAAGCCACCAGGAAAACACCGAGCAAGGTGAGAGCGAGCCCCTGCCACCCCGACGTGGCGCTCATGTCGGCGAACGCGATAAAGGTCGATGAATCCATCGTACGCTTCTCGTAATAGAGGCCGAGGGATTCGAGTTCGCCCGTACCGTCGGGTTGATCGGCGAGCTTTTCGGTGGCTTGGCGCAGGACCTCGTCGGAAAGCGTGGCCTGCGTGAAATCGGACAGCACGACAAGCGACCCATCGGTATTGAGCGCATACACCGCCACCGGGATGATCTGTTCCGCGCCGGCATGACGCCCACCTATTTCGAGGGGGACCTTCGAGGCCGAAGTATCTTCGCCACCCTGATCGGATGTTGCGCTGCCCTGCTCCGCGGATAAAGAAGGATCGGCGGCGATGCCCTCGGAAGAAACACCACCATCCGGCACATCACCGGCGAGAGCACCTTGGGCATCGGAGCGCACGGTGGTCGCATCATCGCGGCCCGAAACGAAGGGCATGATCTTGTCCCTGCCGCCATCGCTTGTGCGCGTGATGGCGGAATCGAGAGCGGCATACGTGGCCTGCAGGCTTTGTTGATAGTTGATAACGCAGATGGCCGTGAACACCACCACCAGAACGAGCGCTACCACGGACATGATCAGCGCGACGAATTTGATGCGCAGCTTCTTCAGCATGATGCCTCTTTCACGGCGCTATCGAGCATACGCGTATCCCCGATGACTCCCGAAGCAGACGTTTCCGATTCCGACCGGCTCCTCTGTGTCACCCCACTGAAATCGACGAGCGCGCGATCGTGGTGTGATGCCGGCTCGGCAGCATCCGGAGTTTCACCGGCAATCAGGCGGTAGCCCGCACGGCGGATGGTTTCGATATGGACACACGATTTGAGAAACTTCAGCTTCTTACGTAAGAAGGAGATATACGCTTCGACGTTGTTGTCTTCGGCGCTCGACTCGACACCCCACACCTTCGCGATCAGCGTATCCTTGGATACCACCTGCCCAACATTGGACATCAATATCTTCGCCAAAGCACATTCCTTATGGCTGAGATGGATGGATTTATCGGCACAGGCCAGATCGAAACTTTCCAGATTGAGGGCAAGATCGCCCGCACATACCTCTTCGAAGAGCACTTCACCTCGGCGGCGGGTGAGCGCACGCAGATGGGCAAGGAGTTCGGCCGGAGCGAAGGGTTTGGTCATGTAATCGTCGGCACCGCTGTCGAGCCCGGTGATTTTGTCGGGGACCGCATCGCGCGCGGTGAGCAGAAGGATGGGTGTGCTGATACCGCCACGCCTCAAATCGGCTGCCACGGCAAAGCCGTTTTTCTTCGGCAACATGACATCGAGGATGATCACATCGTATATGCCGGACAGAGCGTAATCCCGCCCCGATACACTATCGCCGACGGCATCGACGAGATAGTCGTTGTCTTCGAGTATGTGGGCGAGCGCCGCGGCGAGGCGGACATCGTCTTCCACGACGAGAACCTGCATGATCAACCCACCTTTCCCGTATCTTCGTTTCCCCCATTGTAGTCACAAGCCTGAAAAAGACCTGAAAGAATCGCGGTTACCGCACAAGTCACCTGCGCTCTTTCAGAAAACTTTAAGGATCGACTTCTACCATCGACAACCGTAGATGAAACGCAGATGAAGAAAGGACTGATACCCATGGCAACCTTCACCGACGTGTTCGAACGTAAAGAAGTCAAATTTCGGCTGAGCGCACCCCAGCGCACCATGATGCTGCGGGAAATAGAAAAGCATATGGAACCCGACGCGTATGGAAACACGCGGATACACAGCCTCTATTTCGACACCCCCGAACGCGAATTGATAGAACGTTCGCTCGACAAACCGCTTTACAAGGAGAAATTGCGTCTTCGTTCCTACGGGGAAGCGGATGAGCGGGATCGGGTGTATATCGAAATCAAGAAGAAGTTCGATGGCATCGTATACAAACGTCGAGTGGGTTGTTCCGCCGATGCCGCACACGCCTACCTCAGCGGCACCCCCTACCCCCGGGCCTGCAAGCGCTTTCCCCTTGCCGACGAAGAGATGAGGTGCGAATCCCTTTCGGAGCGTAGCCTGCAGATCACGCGTGAGATCAACCAACTCATCGCACGCTACCGGCCCCTCCATCCTTCCATGCTGATCAGCTGCGAAAGACAGGCCTACATTCCGCGTGAGGCACGGGCGGCACACCATCATGCGGCAACGGGGGCTGATCTTTATGATCTCACCAGCGATCTGCGTATCACCTTCGATACGGATATCGCATACGACGACCTGTTCCAAGCAGATGCCGACAGGTTGAGCGCGGAGGAGAGTGGAAAAGCAACGGGCACGCCGCTGATCGAAGACGGGGAATCCATCATGGAGATCAAGGTGATGGGTGCGTTTCCCCTGTGGCTCGTCGATGCGCTCGATAGGGCCAAAGCCTATCCGACTTCCTTTTCCAAATACGGCGAAGCCTACCGCGCTTGCAACCGGGTGAACCGGGTAACCCCTTCCACGGTAGCAGCCCGTTTGGAGCGTCCGGCTTTTTCCGCCGACACGCCCGCCGACCGACCCGTCGGACAACCACACCCCACCACCCTCATGGAGGAACGCTGTGCTTGATTCCACCCTCACATCCATTTTCGGAACCAGCGAATCGTTGGTGTCCAGTATTTCGACCATCGATTTTCTCTGGTGTTGTTTGGCATCGCTGATACTGGGTGCCGTTGTGGCGATCATCTATATGTTCCGCCACACCTACTCGAAGAATTTCGTGGTCACCATAGCCCTTCTACCTCTTATCGTGCAGATGGTCATCACCTTGGTCAACGGCAACCTGGGAGCCGGCATCGCGGTCATGGGCGTGTTCAATCTCGTACGATTCCGCTCCATTCCCGGAAGCGCCAAAGATATCGGCACCGTGTTTTTCGCCATGGCCATCGGCCTTGCAACCGGCATGGGTTTTCTGGCGCTGGCGGTGTTGTTCACGGTAATCGTAGGCGTAGCCAACGTGGGATACGTACTGTCACCTTTCGGCAAGCAGAAGGAACCCGAGAAAACCCTGAAGATAACCATTCCCGAAGACCTGGAATACGAAGGTGTTTTCGATGAGGTGCTGAACCGCTACGCCGAAGAACACAAACTGGTCGAGGTGCAGACCACCAATATGGGCAGTTTGTTTCTACTGGAGTATTCGATCCGCATGAAGAAAGCGGGCGAAGAGAAAACCATGATCGACGACCTGCGCTGCTATAACGGCAATCTCAAAGTGGTGCTGGGTCAGTCGCTCGCAAGTAAGGATGTGCGCTTATGATGATGCGAACCCGTGCGATGCGCGAAAAGACGATCGTTGCAGCCCTGTGCGCTCTGGCACTGGTTGTTGCGCTGGGGTTAACCGGGTGTTCCTCCCAAGCCTCACAGGACCAAGCTGCCGAAAACGATGCGGCGTCGACATCCGTCGATACCGCCGGCATGGACTTCGATTACACCAACCGCGATCAGGATGCGAGCTGGGACGCTTCGAGCGCAACCACCATCACGCTATCGAACACGACGGCGACCGTTTCCGGATCCGGCGCAACCGTGGATGGATCGAATGTCACCATCGACACGGAAGGAACCTACGTTCTCAAGGGAACGCTGGATGACGGACAGGTTGCGGTGAAGGCGTCCGATGACGCCAAGGTGCAGATCGTTTTGGCAGACGCCTCGATCCACAACGAAACAGGACCCGCCCTCTACATCCAGCAGGCCGACAAGTGCTTCGTCACGTTGGCCGAAGGAACGACGAACACCCTCACCGACGGAGGAGATTACGTTCTCGAAAGCGACTCCGACGAACCGTATGCAACGCTGTTCTCCAAAGCCGATCTGACCCTGAACGGCAGCGGATCGCTTTCCGTTACCGGCACGTACCGCCACGCCATCTGCTCGAAGGATGACTTGGTCATCACCGGTGGCACCTACACCGTAAACGCCGCCGAAGACGCCCTGCGCGGACGCGATTGCGTGAAGATCAGTGACGGCATCTTCACTATCAAGGCAACGGGAGATGCCATCAAGTCCAACAACGACGAAGATGCAACCCGTGGATTCGTAAGCATCGACGGCGGTACCTTCGATATCACCGCAGAGGATGACGGCATCCAGGCGGCAACCTATCTGCGCGTGACGGGCGGAACGCTGACACTGGCCGTCACCGACGACGCTCTCCATTCCGATGCGGAAGCACTCATTGCCGCAGGCACGTTGAACATCTCCGCAGGCGACGATGGAATCCATGCCGAATCGGTACTCACCATCGACGGAGGAACCACGACCGTAAGCACGTGCTATGAAGGCTTCGAAGCTGAAAAGGTCACCATCAACGGAGGGGAAAACCACATCGTGGCACGTGACGACGCCATCAATGCGGCAGCGCCTTCGACCACAAGCGCAACCGATAAAACAACGGGTGCCACATCCGCTAACACGGGTAGTGCCGACACCGGCACTACCGGCACCACGGGCGGGAAAGCGAGCGGCATGGCTAAAGCTACGGGTAATGCTTCCGGCGCGAATGGCACAACGGGCACCCCAAGCTTCGACGGCGCCGAAGGAAGCACCCCGCCTTCCGGTGAAAGCCGAAATGAGAACATGATCAACGGTGGCGCTCCCCAAGGCGGCATGGCCGAAGGCGGCGGTGCCGGAATGGGAGATGAAAATTGCCTGATTCAGATCAACGGTGGTTACACCGAAATCGAAGCGGGCGGGGACGGCATCGACAGTAACGGCAGCGTGGACATCACCGGCGGCGTGCTGTTGGTGACCGGGCCCACCGACAATAACAACAACTCGTTCGACTACGACTTGGAGGCAACCGTTTCGGGAGGCACGGTGATCGCCGTCGGCCCTACGGGTATGGCCCAGAACTTCACCAGCGGCACGCAGGCCTTCGCGCTCACTTCCGCAAGCGGTAATGCAGGACAAAACATCGCCATCGTGAAAAGCGACGGAACCGTGGTGGCCTCCTACACGCCTACGGCTGCCTACAGTATGGCTTTGGTGAGCAGCGGCGGCTTGAGTGATGGAGAGTCCTTCTCCCTCGTCATCGGTGGCAGCGTCAGCAACAGCAACGCCGACGGATACACGGATCAGGGAAGCGTGACGGGTGGCAGCACGATCGCGGCTAGCGCGTCAACAACGGCTACCGGCGGCATGGGCGGCTTAGGGAGCAACGGGAGCGGCATGCCCTCCGGCACCCCGGGTGACGTCCAGCGATCCACGCGTTCGGGGGCATCTGCCCAATCGGATGCGGGATCATCGGCGGGACCGACTGCCGGCGCATCTGCGGGAGCGGGTGCGGGATCATCTTCGGGTTCATCGGGGAGTTCGGGCACGAATGCTTCCGCGGGGCTAAATTCGCAACCGCAGACAGTGGCCTGACGCCGGACGAACTTTTCCGATACGTGGCTCGAGCATGAATACAGGGGGAGCCCAAGTGGTTCCCCCTATTCGTGTCGGACCGGAAAAGAAACCGCAACGAGAGCGACCATACCAATCGCTATATCGGCAAGGGCAAAAACCACCGACATGATAGCGAAACTCACCCAACACATAAATCAAATGTTTCAGCATATCGCTGCGCCAAGGGAATCACCGATACCTCGAATGCGTCTTGGGCCGCCCTGCACGTATCTACAAGCCACCCTTGCTCCACCGGGTAGTTCTTCAATCCCCTGATGTAAAAATCCCGCATAGCATCGGTGATGATGAAGGGGTTAATTGACTTCCCTCTATGTGGTTTGAGTTATATGCGAAATCGCACTGGGTGATCTTATGTGCGTTGCCGGGAACTGCATGTTCTTTTTGGTGTAAGTAGACCGCTAATAGACAATTCGTCATGTATTCCTCCAAGGGAATCAGCCATTCTCGGGCTTGGTTTTCTTTTATTTTAGCATCTTCATCTTCGAACCACCCGTCCCCTATGTGCGCGGATGCGCTACGTGCACAACACAGGAAAAGGACCCTTTCGGGTCCTTTCGCGTTTTCGTTTGTGGAGTTTTTCCTATCCGGGTGATCCCGAATGAAGCTCCGTATTTGAAATCAAACTCGACCTATCAACAGGTTTCGTTTAATACAGCAAATCAATGGTGGTCGGGGCGGGACTTGAACCCGCGACACGCGGATTTTCAGTCCGCTGCTCTACCAACTGAGCTACCCGACCGGATAGCGTTACAATTGTGACGCAAGCCGTTATTTTATCGGTACTTCCCCTTTGGGTCAAGAAGCAATCGTTCTCTCCTTCAACTCCGAAATCAAAGCGGGGACCACTTCGAACACATCGCCGACTATGCAGTAGTCGGCCACATCGAAAATAGGTGCCGTCGCATCACGGTTGATGGCTACGATGGCATCGGAATCCTTCATGCCGGCCACGTGCTGTACCGCCCCGGAAATGCCGCAAGCGAAATACATGCGCGGAGCCACGGTTTGGCCCGTCTGGCCAACCTGCCTGCTTGCGGGCAGCCAACCTTCTTCGACAACCGAACGGGAACACCCGACGGTGCCGCCCAAGAGGTCGGCCAATTCCTTCAACATACCGAAATTGTCGGGGCCTTTCATGCCGCGCCCACCGGAAACCACCACTTCGGCGTCTTCCAGTCTGAGCCCCTCTTCTTCGGTCTTCCTGATGAAATCGCGTACGACAACACGCATGCGATCGGGGTGATAGTCCTCGCGAATGATTTGAGCAACCTTCTCCAGATCCTTACCGGAACGCTTCATGGCGCCGGGACGCACCGTTCCCATCTGAGGACGGGTGTGGGAGCAGATGATACGCGCATACAGGTTGCCCCCGAACGCAGGGCGCTCCCACACGACATCCCCCGTTTCGGTATCCACGGAAAGAGCCGTGCAATCGGCTGTCAAACCCGTTTCCAAGCTGACCGCCAACTTGGAGGCCAGATCACGCCCGTTGGCAGTGGCTCCCAACAACAGAGTATCGGGCCGGTATTTTCTGCAGAGGTGGAGAAACGCTTCGCCGAAGGTGTCGGCGGTGTAATGGGCGTATTCTTCTCCTTGGATGACATACACCTTGTCAGCCCCATGGCGCTGGGCGCCGGTGATTGCGGCATCCACGTCATCCCCGATAACGACCGCTGCAACCTGTTGCCCCAGATCACACGCAAGACCATTGGCGGCTTCGAGAAGTTCATAGCCCACCTGCTTGGGCTCCCCTTCGAAACATTCGATGAAGACCCAAACATCTTTATAAGCGCTCCAATCCCGGGGGACAACGCTCTGCTTTTCCTTTTGAAGTTTGTTCGATGCCATACGTTTGCCTCTTCCTTAGATCAGCAGTTTCGCCGCGGTGAGTTCTTCCATCAACACATGAGCCTTCTCCTTAGGCGGGCCTTCCAGAAATACCCCTTGAGCCGTACGCTCGGGAACGAATGAGGCCTTGACCTTGGTAGGCGATCCTTTGAGTCCTATCTTGCCCTCATCCACGGAGTCCACCATATCTTCGAGGTGAAGTTCGGGGATATCCATTTCCAAGGACTCCAAGGTGGTGCGTATCGTTGCGTAACGGGGCTTGTTCGTTTCCTTCACCACCGTGCAGACCAACGGCAATTCGGCTTCCACCAACTCAACGCCTTCGTCCACCAGGCGTTGAGCGGAAACCGTCGAGCCCATAACCGTGAGTGCGAGAATCTGCCCGATACGCGCCCACCCCAAATGCTCCGCTATCGAAGGAGCCGTCTGCCCCGTATCGCCGTCGATGGCCTGCTTGCCTCCCAACACCAAGTCAAACGGTCCGCGCAATCGCAAGGCTTGTGAAAGGATGTAGCTCGTCGCAAAGGTATCGGAACCACCGAAGGCACGATCGGTTATGAGAAACACCTCGTCGGCACCCATCGCGTAGGCTTCACGGAGAATGGATTTAGCCTGTTGGGGACCCATGGAAAACACGGTGACCTTCGCCTGATAACGGTCCTTCAAACTGAGAGCCAACTCCAAAGCGTGGCGGTCGAAGGGGTTCATGATGCTTGGCACCCCTTTTCGTATGAGGGTGTTTTTGACCGGATCGATTTTTATCTCGGTCGTATCGGGAACCTGTTTGATGCAAACGGCGATATTCATCTTTTCCTTCTTTCCTGCCCTGAACGCTCGATCGAAACCCATTCCATCGGGATCATCGCGCTTTTCCCGAAGAATATTCCTGTTCCAGATTGCGGGCTATGGTCATGCGTTGAATCTGATTGCTGCCCTCGAAGATCTGGAACACCTTCGCGTCACGCATCAACTTCTCAACGGGATATTCCCGGCTGTAACCATAGCCACCGAACACCTGAACGGCGTTGGACACCACTTCCTGAAGCGCGTCGGTGACGAATGTTTTGGTGATCGCTCCTTCTTTCTGCACCAAACTGCCCGTATCCATGAGGCGCATGGTGTTGTTGACCAAGCAGCGGGAGGCTTCGGTTTTCGCCGCCATATCGGCCAACAGCTGCTGAACCATCTGGAAATGGATGATGGGTTCACCGAATTGCTTGCGTTCCAGAGCGTAGGCACTCGCTTCGTCGAGAGCACGCTGCATAATGCCCACCGCCATCGTACAGACGAAGGCACGGGAAAGGTTGAGCGCATTCAAAGCCAGCTTGAAGCCGTCGCCGACCTTACCCAGAACACGGTCTTCGGGAACACGGACGTTGTTCAGAATAACTTCCGTGGTGTTGGAAAGGCGCAACCCCATCTTGTCTTCTTTGGCTCCCACCTGCACGCCGGGCATATCGGCGTCGACGATGAAGGCGGTGATTCCCTTCGATCCGGCCTGGGGGTCGGTTTTGCAGAACACCACATAAACGGCGGCTATACCCCCGTTGGTGATGAAGGTCTTGGATGCGTTGAGCAGGTATTCGTCGCCCACTTTTTCAGCCGTAGCGTGCATACCCGCCACATCGGATCCCGCATTGGGTTCCGTAAGGGCGAAGGCGGCGAATTCGCGTCTGTTCACCACGTCGGCGAACATCTGAGCTTGCTCGGGCGTGCCGGCCAAGATGACATTGCGCAGAGCGACGAAGGTCGTGACGAAGGTGATGGCATACCCGGCATCCACTTTGGCGAGTTCTTCGAAAAGCATCGCCGTGGTTTCGTAGCTCAAACCCGTTCCACCGTATTCGGCGGGAACTTCGACGAGGTGGAGGCCCATATCGAAACCCCAATGGAAAAGCTCGGCGGGGCATTCGCCATCACGATCCGCTTGGGCGACATAGGGTTTTATCTCATGCTCGGCCATATCACGCACCAATGCGATTAAGGCTTTCTGCTGTTCGGTATAGAGCAAACTCACGACACGCCTCCTCGTGATAAGGCATTACCATAGGTTATACCTATTATTTAGTTGATTCTTATACTCTTTATCCTATAGGTTATCATGCAAAAAATAATAGGGCAAGCCCAAAGCCTGCCCTATAAAAAGAATCTATGATGCACAACGAGTACTTTTCACAATGCGCCATCGTCGCCATACGACGAACGGTTCAGCCTTTCGTGCACACGGTGAATCGCATGACCGAAACGTAGCTCGAACGAAACGATATCCCTAGTCCCAAGCGCTGCGCCCTTCGAGTGCCTTGCGACCGATGTCGCTACGGAGCTGCTTGCCCTCGAAACTGATGGCATCACACGCTTCATACGCCCTTTCACGTGCCTGTTCAAACGATGAACCGAGTGCGACAACATTCAAAACGCGCCCGCCAGCGGTTACCAGTTCTCCATCACGGTTGATAGCCGTACCCGCATGGAACACCAGCACGTCTTCCATCGCTTCGGCATCTTCGACACCCAGAATGACTTTGCCCTTCTCGTAGGAGCCGGGATATCCCTCACTTGCCAGGACCACGCTCACCGCCCAATCATCTGACCACGACAGATCGATGTCGTTCGGGCGGCCTTCAGCGACGGCCATCATGATATCCACCAAATCTCCCTCGAGTCGGGGAAGGACCACCTGAGTTTCGGGATCGCCGAAACGGGCATTGAATTCAAGCACTTTGGGCCCCCGGGAGGTGAGCATGAAGCCACCGTAGAGACAACCCCGATAATCCACGGGAAACGGTTCACGCGCCGTTGCCGCAGCGGAAATATCCATGATGCGATACATCTCGGTCATTTCCTCTTCGGTGACGATGGGTACCGGAGAATACACTCCCATACCGCCCGTGTTAGGGCCGAGATCGCCATCGTAGGCGCGCTTGTGATCCTGAGCGGGTGCCATGCAGAACGCCTGTCCCTGAGAAACGAAAGCGAGCAGCGAACACTCGGGGCCATCGAGCTTCTCCTCCACGACAACCGTGCTCCCCGCCACGCCGAAATCACCGGCGAAGCAGGAATCCACTGCGGCAAGCGCCATGTCCATGGTGTCGGCGACGATAACGCCTTTGCCGGCGGCAAGGCCATCGGCCTTCACCACCAAAGGAGCACCGATTTCCTCGCAGTAGGCACGCGCGGCCTCCCTTTCGGTGAAGCTCGCGTAACGCGCCGTGGGAATTCCATTGGCATCCATGAACTTCTTGCTGAAGGTCTTGGACCCTTCGAGTTGCGCCCCGTATTCGTCGGGGCCGAAAACGGCGATACCCGCATCACGCAGCACATCGGCCACGCCCTTGACCAAAGGCGCCTCCGGGCCGATGACCACCAGAGAAACGTTGTTCTTTTCGGCGAAGGTCGCCACCGCCGCACCGTCTTCGATATTGAGTGTTTTTATGTTGGTCGCTATATCGGCACTGCCTCCGTTGCCGGGAGCAACGAAAAGACCTTCGCACTTCGGCGACTTGGCAAGTGCCCATGCAATGGCGTGTTCACGACCGCCACTGCCCAAAACAAGAATGTTCACCGTACAAACCTCTCTTCGGTTCCGTTGCGTTTAACGACTTTCCCATCCGTTGAAAATGGTCTGATCGCGGTCGGGACCGACGGCGATGATGGATGCCCTCACGCCCGAAACCTCTTCGAGATAGCGAACGTAGCGCTGGGCGTTGGCGGGCAGCTCGGCGAAAGACGTGCAATGCGTGATGTCCTGACCTTCCCAACCGGGCAACTCTTCGTAGATGGGAGTGACGTGCTTGGGGTAGAGCGCCGAATGTTGCATGGGGAAATAATCGTAGGTCTTGCCGTCGGCCTGATACCCAACACACACCTTGATACGATCGACACAGGAAAGCACGTCGAGCTTAGTCAGAGCCATGTCGGTCATCGAATTGACATCGGCGGCATACCGGGCGACGACGGCATCGAACCAACCGCAACGGCGCTTACGTCCGGTGGTCACGCCGAATTCGCCACCGACCTGACAGAGACGCTCCCCCACTTCATCTTTGAGTTCCGTGGGGAACGGACCCGATCCGACGCGGGTGATGTAGGCCTTGGCTATGCCGAGCACCTTACCGATCGCCTTGGGTCCCACGCCCGAACCGGTGGGAGCACCCCCGGCACAACAGGCCGAAGAAGTGACGAACGGATACGTTCCATGGTCGATATCGAGCAGAGTTCCCTGTGCGCCTTCGAACAGAACGTTCTTGCCGGCACGCAGTTCTTCGTTGAGAAGCTGTGCGGTTTCGGCCATGTGCGGACGGATGATATCGGCGAAGGGCAGATACATATCGCAGATCTGGTCCACCGTATAGGGCTCGAAGTCGTAGATTTTCGTGAGTACCTGATTTTTGAAGATGAGTGCCGCTTCCACCTTTTCGCGGAAGATCTTCTCGTCGAGAAGGTCCTGGATGCGGATGCCGGTACGACCCGCCTTGTCTTCGTAGGCCGGGCCGATGCCCCGCTTGGTGGTACCGATCTTATGACGGCCGAGACGACGCTCGGAAGCACCATCGAGATCGATGTGATAGGGCATGATCACGTGAGCGTCGCAGGAAATGCGCAGGTTGGCGGTGGAGAAACCTTCCTTCTCCAGCATTTCCATCTCTTCGATGAGCACGCGGGGATCGACGACACATCCGTTACCGATGACCGGGGTGATGTGATCGTACATCACGCCTGACGGAATAAGATGGAGCGCCAGTTTCGTGTCTCCATGAATAACCGTATGGCCTGCGTTGTTCCCCCCTTGGTAACGTACGACGTAGTCATAATCACTGGAAATGAGATCGGTGATTTTGCCTTTGCCTTCATCGCCCCACTGGGCGCCTAGAAGAACAGTGCTCGGCATGATTATTCCTTTCACTTACTGCCGTTCGTTTTCGAGCGGCAACGAGGAGGAATTCCTCCCCAAAGACGGATAGCAAAATTATATTACAGTTCTATCGAATTGAGAGACGAATCGGCACTCTGCATAAGGGCGACGATATCGGGATGGCAGGTAAACAGGATGACCTGGCGCTTTTCGGCAAGTTCGACCAGTGCTTCAAGGGCGGCCACTCGGCGCTCATCGTCGAAGTTGACCAGGATGTCATCACACATGATGGGTAGCGCCCGACCCACATTGTCGGCCGTCAGCAACAAGGCGATGCGCAGACTGAGATAGAGCTGCTGGCGCGTGCCGAGGGAAAGAAGGTGCGGAGGACGGACGGTCTTCACCGCGTCGACCACTTCGATGTCCCCCGCCGCATTCATACGTACCTGCTGCCATACTCCATCGGTCATCCGGGAGAACAGACGGGATGCCTGACGATAGACTTCGGGCTGGCTTTTCCGTTCCCATTCGGCAATGGCATCTTCAAGGGAGCGTTGCGCAACGAGAAGGCTCGCGAACGTGCGATAGGCTTCATGTATCTTCGTCTCCACCATTTCGTAAGCGAGTTTCGTCTCGTCGAAGGTGAAGCGTCGCTGCGCCTGCTGCAGCTCCTGCGATATCTCGCCATACTGGCGATTCGTGTCGTTGGCCAACTGAATGGTCTGGGCCCGTTCGGCGCTTTTGCGATCGATGATCGCGGTGATTTCCTCGAGCTCGGTAGCGGGAGGCAACCCCAGGCAACGACATATCTCCGCCCGTTGTTCGCGAAGATCTTCGAGCAACGATTCCAATGACGCACGCTGCAGCGCCAATGCGCGCCCATTCTGTTTCGCCAATTCCCGGGTACTGCGCACCTCACGGGCTGCATCCATCAGGTGACGCGCCCGACGAAGCGATCCCTGTGCGGTGGAAAGCGCGTTGTTGTCCAGAAACGCGACGATGCGCGCCTGATGGTTGGCGGCATCGCGCTCACACGCTTCCAAGGTCTTACGATCCTGCTGCATGACCCATTCCAACTTCTTGCGCCTCTCGGTGAGTTCTTCTTCGGTTTTCGTGGGACGCAGGTTCATCACCACGCCCGCAGCAGCCACGATCAAAGCCCCTATACCCACGACAAGGCCCAAAACGCTATAGGACAAACTCCCCAGATCGCGACCATGAATGAACATATACAGTCCCGCGAGAATCATGCAGACCGGCACGACGATGGAGATAGCCAGCTGAACACGGCGCTGTGTTTTCGCGCGCTGCTGCTCCTCTTCCACATCGCGGTCCTCCATAAGCGTCTCGTATTCGGCTTGGGACTTCGCGGCATCACGGCGGGCGTTGTCTATGGCGTGCTCGAACTTGATGCGCTGCTCATCCAAATCCTCCAGCGAATCGCGCAGCTTGTATTCGTCTTGCTGCGAAAGGTTGCTCAGCGCCACGAGTTCGCGATCGCCTTCGTCGGCGGCATCGTTTTGCGCGTCCCTTTCGGCGGCGACGGTTTCTTCGAGAAGTGCCGTGTTGGAAGCAAGGGACTCATCGATCCCCTCCAGCTTGGCCAGATTCGTTTTAAGGGATTCTATCTCGCCGTTCAAATTGTTCTGCGCCTGGGTCAACGTGTCCTTGCGCGGCTGTAGGGCCTTGAGTTTCTGCTCCTGAGAACGATGGTAATCCGCTTCGTTCAGACCTTCCTGCATCCGGGCACGTATGCGCTCCTGTTCGGCAAGGAGATTGGCTAGGGAGTCGGGGTTCTGTGCGGAACGCGACATCATGTCCTTTATGCGCTCGTTGATGCTCTCGAGCGCATGCGCCGGGGATGCGCTCGTTCCCGAACCGGCCGTCAGAAGGCGCGCCATCACTTCGTTGTGGCGGTCAAGGTGCGTCAGCTCGTCGCCGGTAAGCGCGAACATGGTCGCATGGGTTTCGCGGTCGATATCGGAAAGCACGCGGAAGCGATCGTCGATGCCGTCGGTATTCTTGACGCGCTTGAGCTCCTCCACTTCCCCGGTCGAAAGATCGCGGAAGAACAGACTGCCCGCACGTTCGGCGTTTTCGGGCCGGTAGGAATTCACCCCCTTGCGGGCGGTGGGCCATCCGAACAGCACCCCCTTCACCAGTTCGTTGATGGTGGTCTTGCCCGCTTCGTTAGGGCCGTACACCACGTTGAGTCCCGGCGAGAAAGGACCCACGATGCGGTTCGCCAGCCTACCGAAACCGGTGATTTTTATGTGCTCGAGATAGTAGGGGCTACAACGCACGGGTACACCGTCGTGCGTGGGGGCGACTCCATCCGCTTTGGAAGACTTCTTAGCCACGAAGGTCACCTCCGATTCCACATGCGACAGTGCCCATCATGAAACCTCACCTTGGCCCAAAAGATCGAGAACCATTGTTTCAGCATCATCGTAGAGCCCTTCGAGGTCGCCCTCTATGCCACGGGGCAGAGCCAGATCGCGCCCGTAGAATTGTTTTTCCAGAAACGAAAGCGTTTCAACACGGTTATCACGCTGACCGGCGATCGTTTCAAGATAGACCGCCGGGAAAAGGCCTTCCTTCTGCAGCAGGCTACGATCGATCACGTCTTCGGTGCGGTTGACTATGGTGTCGATGAAGAAGAACGGATACCCGTTGTTGAGCATGGAGCGAAGATCGTCTATCACCTGGGGCGTCAATTCGCGATGAAGCTTCGTCTTGCCCACCAGCGTGATGCGGCAGACCATATGCTGGCAGTGGGCGGTGGAATTGAGAGTGAATTCCTCATCGGTAATAAGCTCGTGAATGTCCGCTATGGTGCTGCATTCCGACACGTCGACGCTGAAACGCTGCCACACCACCCGGGCCGTGGGAATGAAAACGACTTCATTGGGAGCCTGATCGGACAAGGTGACCTTGAGTACGCCGTGCTCTCCCGTCTCCTTGATGTCGCGCCCTTGGGGACACCCGGAAAACGCCACTATCGGATGGGTTTCGGGCATGAGGATTCTTTGATGGATGTGGCCGCAGGCCCAATAGTCGCAATCGCGCCGCATCAGTTCATTGGGATCGACCGGGCTGCGCGTGGGGTCCAAGTTGAGCCCCGTGTGGATCACCCCCACGACAAACGGCGCCTCGACACCGGTTGCTTCAAAGGCATGCGCACGGGAAATACCCGCCGATATGTCTTCGTTCAGCGGCCATGTTTGGTTGTAGTAGCTACGCCCGCCTAACGCCACCAAAGGCTCCCCGTCCCTTTCGTAGACGAAGAAATCCGGCTCGGCGGCGCTGAACATGAAGGTGTTGGGGGGCAGGGAAGCAAAATCATGCTGCCACGACGTGTAGGGGTCGTGGTTTCCCGTGCAGAAATACACCGGTATATGCGCCTGCTCGAGACGCTTCAGTCCTTCGATGAACCGATGGAAATCGGCGTAGGAAGGGCGGGCGTTGTCGAAGATGTCGCCGGCGAAGACGACGAAATCGACCTGTTCGGCAAGAGCGGTATCGATGATGCGCTGATACGCATCGGGGATGGCCTTGATCAGCGTGTCGGCCCACGTCGGCGAAAGAGCACGGAGCCCACGAAACGGTGCTCCCAGATGGAGATCGGAAGCATGGATGAATGTCACCGTCTTAGTCATGTTTCGAGTGTAGCGCAACACCGAAGAAGTGAGGAGGGTCTGTATGACGAAATCCCCACAGCCGACACTCAGTAGGAAGAATCGTCGAAATGGTCCGTGAACTTCGTGCGCTCGGAAATGAACGTCAGCTTGATGTCACGGGTGGGGCCGTTTCGATGCTTCGCCACAATGAGGTCGGCAACTCCCCAGTCGGGACGATTGTCCGATTCCGCTTCCGATTCGTTCATGCTCCTATCAAGGAACATGACGATGTCGGCGTCCTGCTCGATGGAGCCCGATTCGCGCAGGTCGGAAAGCATGGGGCGCTTGTCGCCGCGGGTTTCCACCGAACGGGATAGCTGGGAAAGAGCCAGCACGGGTACATCCAGTTCCTTGGCCAACACCTTGAGCCCACGCGATATTTCCGCAACTTCGACAGCGCGGTTGTTGGGGTGGGGAATGACCGGCTGCATCAACTGCAGGTAGTCGACGATGATCAGGCCCTTGTCCACGTTGCGCATCAGGCGGCGGGCCTTCGTGCGCAATTCGATGATGGACAACGAAGGAGAATCATCGATGTAGAGGTTGATGTTCGACAGCTTTTCCGATGCGTCGAACAGCGGCCCCCAGGAACTGTCGTTGATGCGGCCCCCGCGCAATATGGACAGGTTGATACCCGCTTCGGCACAAAGAAGGCGCTGGGTGATCTGGATGGAAGACATTTCCAAACTGAACAGGGCAACGGCGGATTTGAGCTTGGCGGCATTGACCGCCAGGTTCATGGCGAACGACGTTTTACCGACGGCGGGGCGGGCGGCCAAGATGATCAGGTCTCCCCCGCGGAAACCGTTGAAAAGCGCGTCGACGTCTTTGAAACCACTCGGCACACCCACGATGGTTTCATCGCGGTTGGCCATTTCCGCCATTTCCTCGTTCGCTTCCAAGATCAGCGTTTGAATGTCTTTGAACGTGGACGAAACCGTTTTTTCGGTAACGCCGAACAGCGTCGATTCCACCTGGGCCACCAATTCCGCGGGGTCGGCGGGGGAATCGTAGGCCAATGAGGTTATTTTGGCCGATGCCATGAGCAAATCGCGGCGCATGGCATCGCGTTTTACTATTTCGCTGTGATGCTGCCAACTGGTGAAGGCAAAGGTGTTGTCCGTCAGCTCCAGCAGATAGGTCTGCCCGCCAACCGCTTCCAACTGCCCACGGGCCGTCAGATTGTCGGCCACCGAAATAACGTCGATGGGAAGGGAGGAGGCGTTCATTTCCCGCATGACTTCGAAGATGATGCGGTGAGCCGGGCGGAAGAAGCTCTCCGGTTTCAGGGTCAGGGCAACTTCTTCGAACACACCCGCCGACAGCAAACAGGCGGCCAGCACCGTCTGTTCGGCTTCGATATTCTGGGGTAGGGATTTCCTACCCGTTGATTCGGTTTGCGTACTTTGTGCGGTATCTGCCGGCATCGGAACCCTTTCACCTACGTTTGATAGGGTCGATTGTACTTGATGGCGAAGGTTGAGGGCAATTTCCGCACAACAACAATGCGCGCCGAGAGGGGTTTTTCAAATCGCCCCGCCGCTTATCGCGGCGAGGCTTTGTTTTGGTTCCGCTCTCACGGTTCGTCTCTCTTGTTACGGTGCGGGGACAAGCCCCCGCAGATTCAAGATACGAGATCAGAACGAGAAGCAGGGAATGATGGACACCCGCTGAGAGGCCGTCGACGAGATGTTCAGCATGCCCGTCTTAGTTATGAAAAGGAACTGCTGGGCGCCTAGCGTAGGGCTGGCTTGATCAACATTGGTTGAACGCTGACATGCCCATTGACCCAAGTAACCGCTACCCGAAGGTGTGTTGCCGTCACGGGTCAAGCCGAGACCTACAAGGGCGGCATTGTCGCCGGTGGGGTTGGTTACCTTGCCGCTCCAGTAGGTGTACTGGGAACCTTCGGATTGGATCCAGGATTCGCTTGCATAAGTTATAGTCGAAGTCCCCGTAAACTCACTGAAGGACATGATCCAGAGCTTGTCGGAGGTTGTTGTAGTGGAGGTGGAGTTGTTACCGACGGCACTTACCTTGTTCACCGATTTCAACTGAGAGGTGAAGTTGGTATCGAAGAGGTTGTAGATGGTGCCGCTGTTCATGCTGGTGCGCAGGGGCATCTTGGCCCAAC
>CAJMLT010000010.1 GCA_905214325.1 uncultured bacterium | reverse complement strand
CTTCGCCGACAAGATGCACTGCGAAACACCCCATTACGTCCCCTGTGCTTCACTTTCGGAGATATACGATGCGGTGGAACGCGGTAAATGCGAATTCGGCGTCATGCCCATCGAAAACTCCCTCGAAGGAGCGGTGACCGCCACCCTCGACGCCTTCGCCTTCCGAAACGGCGTCTCCATTCTGGGGTCGACCGTTCTCGATATCCATCACTGTCTCCTGCTCAACCCGGACGCTTCGATCGAGGACATCACCACCATCGCGAGTCACCCGCAAGGTATGGGTCAATGCCGGCGCTATCTCAACGAGCATTTCCCCACCAAGGAACGCATCTCATCCTCCTCGACGGCGGAATCGGCACGCATGACTTCCGATGATAAACATATCGCCGGCATCGCCAGCGCTTTCGCGGGAGAACTTTTCGGCTGCAAGATTCAGGAAAGAGACATCGAAGATCACTACGGCAACCAGACCCAATTCGTCCTCATCGCACGTCAGGGACATCCCGGTGTATTGCAGGGGGAAGCGGACAAGACGTCTCTCGCGCTTTTCCTGAACGCGGACAGACCGGGAGCGCTTCTCATGATTCTCTCCGAATTCGCCTACGCCAACATCAACCTCACCAAGATACAATCACGTCCCACCAAACAGGCTCTGGGAGACTACATGTTCTTCGTCGATATCGACGGAAACCCGAACGACCCCACCGTCAAGACCGCGCTCGATTGCCTACGGTTGAAGTTGCGTGAAGTGAAGATACTGGGAACCTACCCCCGCTGATCACGCGTGACCATCCGAAAAGATGATGCACCCGTGTGAGTGACTTGCATGGACGAAAGGGTTTATCGACTGCGATAGACCCTTTCTTTTTCGTCGAAGAGGAAAAAGCCTTCCTGAACCAGATCGTCGAGAATGGAGCGCAGCTCGTCGGGAGCAGGAGCGGGTCGAGCATGCATCGCCTCGAAAGAAGTCATCGCATTCTCGATATCCGAAAGCGTGATACATCCATCCCCTAAGACAAGGCGGATGATTTCGGCACGCTTCTGGCGTCGGGATCCTTCGAAGGGAGACTGCACGCTGTGATGTTTGGAGCGACGCGACGGGTTGGGCAAGGTGGCCTTGAGGTGGGCGCCGTAATCGAGGAGCGCATAGTACCATCCACGAGGGTTCTCGCGCGAACAGGTTCTTTCGACAAGAGGTTCGATCTCGCGATCGGACACATCATCCCGATCGGGAAAGAACTCATGGATGAAAACCGTACGCACGTTGGTTTCAAGGTAGACGGAAGGCTTATCGAAAGCGAAGGCCAGAACGCCGGAGGCGGTAGCCTTACCGATGCCGGGTAGCGCCAACAGATCATCGAATGTGGTGGGCAGGTGGCCCCCGTTATCCCGTGCGCAGATGTCGGCCGTGCGCTTCAGTGCCAACGCCCGACGGTTATATCCCAGCCCCTGCCACGACTCCAGCACGAGCGCGACATCGGCGGCGGCTAGCGCGTCGATCGTGGGGAAAAGACGCATGAAGCGATCCCAGTAGCGCACGACGCGAACCACTTGGGTTTGCTGAAGCATGACTTCGGACACCAATACAGCGTAAGGGTCGTCCACGTTGCGCCACGGCAGATCACGATAAAGATCGCTCCCCCATCGCCATACGCGATCGATGAAGGAGCGCTCGATGGGCGAGAGCGGTTCGAGGAGGGTTTCCGTCATGAGCGCTCGGAGTCGAGAATGCCTTTGATCACGGGGTGCCGCGCTCCCTTGTCGAAGAGGTCGGCCAACGTGATGGAGCCGAAAAGATCACTGATCAGAATATCAGCAGCACGCCATGCGGCGTTGAAGGCACAGCCCGAAGAGCGATCACAGAAGCCGTCATCCTGCGAACACGGCGCAAGAGCAACGGGTCCCTGCAGAGCTTCCAACACTTCGTAAAGGGTGGTTTCATGCGGATTGCAGTTGAGGGTCAAACCTCCCCGCACACCGCGAATGGTCTTCAAAAAGCCCGCTTTCACCAATTCATGCTGGATGCTGCGCGCAAACGAATAGGGAATATCTTCCTGCTCGGCAACATCGGCGATGGAAATATAGGATTCCCCACTTTTGTAGGCGGCACGGATGATACAACAAGCATAGTCGCAGCGACGCGTGATTTCCATGCCCTACCCCTTCAAAAGGTCATCGATGTCGCCGAGTTCCTTGCTGAATTCTTCGACGACCCAGTCTTCCATCTGCCGGTACTCCGACGAATCAAGAGGCTGGAAGCCCGCTAGGCGTGCAAGCATATCGTCGGTGTGCACCGCCCTGAACGACTGAACCGCAAGGCTATCCCGATAGGCATCCTCAACCGCTTCGGTGGTCACCGCGAATATTTCGAAACGCGACATATTCTTGGAAAACGGCACCATCTTATTCACGTCGAGACCACGCAAAGAGGGATGCTCCGACTGGGCCGCACGCCAAATCGCGCGACGTTCGTCGTCGTCGGGCAGATCGATATCTATCACCCTGAAAGACGCGATCATGTCGGCGAAATAGCCGTCGATATCACGATGGTCGGAAGCGGAGATGAAAACCGTGACCTCGGGGTTTTCGAGGGCGGCATAGATGAGTCCCAACGCTTCACGAGCACCCCGAGAAAGCTGCACTTGGGCAAGGGAGGCGAAATCGTCGAAATCGATATCGAACACGGGAAGATTCCATAGATCGAGATCTTCCAAGATCAACACGGCGGGGCCATCGAAGCCACTTCGGGCCAGACCGCTGATGCGCGTCTTGAAGTCCGGCGACGCCATGACGCACAGCACGGGTTGTCCCTGGGCGTTCTGATCGAAACGCATGCGGATGGCGGGAAGACGCATCTCCCCAACCGTCGCCACCATGAAATAGTTGGCGTCCTCACGCGCGGGGCAACGGAATACCAGCGTTCCCAAACTGGGCATCTGGGCCATACCGTGTCGCTCGTTGAGCATATGGATGAAATGACGGAACTCGGGATCACGATCCCGACCCACACCCAACTTGGCCATGGATTCGATAGCGGTGTCGTAACCGGCAATGGAGCGATAATCGAAACGCATCGCTTCGGGAGGAAGAACCGACCCTTGCGCGTCGCGCGCCTTGAGGGATATGAGTTTCGGCGTCTTGGAACCTGACGAGAACGGCAAAAGCGCCCCCGCACGATCAGGATCGATCGGTGTAGCGTCCGACGAAGGCAGCGCTTCACCTGCACCGGCTTGCCCTCCCCGACCATCCGAATTACCAAGACGATCGGAACCTCGATCAAGTGAATCGGGTGCACCGGAGCGACTTATCCTCCGCTCGATCAGTGCATCACGACCTTCGTCGGCATTATCGTCGGTATTGAACCCGAGAAGGGAAAAAGGAGAATTGTCCGCCGCGGAATCTTCGAAACGGCACATGACATCGGAGGAGGAATCCATGAAATCCTGATTCACCATCTCCGCCATCTCCGCCATATCTTCGATGGCTTCACGGGGAAGACCGAATTCCTCCAGTTTATCGAAAGCGAGACGCTGCAGCTCTTCGGCATGAAGAGCGACTTGCTGGGGCGTCCAGAACGGTTCCAGCTTTTCGAATATATACTCGGCCAAAGACCGCTGCTTGGTCGTAAGAGCCAATTTCCACGCCTCGTCCATCCCCTTGAGGGATCCATCGCTGGGGACGATGCTTTCGCGCATCGCCTGTTCGAAGGCGGCAAGATACAGATGGATGCCGAGAATACGATCACCCGAATCGACAGCGGAAGCCGCACGCAACAGGTAATCTTCGGAAGAACTGGAGCGATTGTCCGACGAAGGGACATTGCTGAAATGAGGATTGTTCTCCATACGTAACACACCTCCCGGATACGGGTCTTCTACCTACTTTTGTGAAGCCATTGTAATGATGGGTTCCATATGATTCCTCTCAAGTCACCATTATACGTGAAAACCTCACAGAGACGACGCGAGGTACACACGAAGAGAGCCACGAAGGGTCAAGCGGAAACACGGAAACGATAAGGATAACCTAGTCCCACTCGAGAATGGTCCAACCCTTGCGTTTCGCGAAGCGGCGCAGCGGTCGATCGGGCGTGACGGCACAGGGATGCTCCGCTGCGGAAAGAAGTTCACGATCCGAATGATGATCGCCGTAGGCATGGGTCAGCACCCAATTGCCCGCGCCATAGGTGGCGTCGGCATATTCTTTGAGGACGCGTATCTTTTCCGCCCCTTCGACCGGCAACCCGTCTACCTTGCGCGTATAGGCGCCTTCCTCGTCGGTCATCATACGTGTCGAAAACTGATGCGTATAGGCGTGCTCTTCCATGGCCTTGAGGATAATGGGTTCGAACGTGGCCGAAACCGCCCAAACCTCACGCCCGGCTTCCCGATGGCGCGCGATCTCCTCATCGGCCTGGCGGCGGAAGCGGTGGGCTATCTTCTCGCGGTAAAATTCGCCGAGAAAACGATCGGCATCTTCTTTCCGTGTTCCCTCGAATGCCGAAAACACCAAACCGCGTACCCAGCTCTCGTTCTGGGGTAGACGGAACTTGTAGGCAAGCGCCCACAAGGCGATGCGCGTCATGATGCTTTTACGCAGAAGGCGATGGTGCCACAGATGATATACCAATAAAACGGGAGAATTACCCGAAATGGACGTGCCGTCGAAATCAAATACCACCAACTCGACAGGTTTTTCCCGTAAGGAAACGCTCATCGATCTTCTTCCCGTTCGTCTATACAATCAACAAATTGAGAATTATGCAACTCCGCATAGAACCCATCGAGCGCAAGCAGCTCCTCATGGGTTCCCCGCTCCACTATATCACCATCGCGCAGAACAAGGATGCTATCCGCCTGACGAATCGTACTCAAACGGTGGGCAATCACGAAACTCGTACGCTCCAGAGTGGAATCACGCATGGCCTGCTGCACCAACTGCTCGGTACGCGTATCAATGGAGCTCGTCGCCTCGTCGAGAATGAGGATGGAGGGATCCGAAAGAAGGGCGCGGGCGATGGTGATGAGCTGGCGTTGGCCGAGCGAGATATTCGTTCCCTCTTCATTGATGAGGGTGTCGTAACCTTCGGGAAGCGTGTTGATGAAATGGTCCGCACGCGCACGTCGGGCGGCATCGAGAATCTGTTCCTCATCGGGATCATCGATGCCGTAGGCTATGTTGTCACGTATGCTGCCCGAAAAGAGCCATGTGTCCTGCAGGACCATGCCGAAATGACGGCGCACCTCGTGACGATCCATCAAAGACGTGTCGCACCCGTCGAGAAGGATTCGCCCGCCATCGACGTCGTAGAAACGCATCAGGAGATTGACCAGCGTCGTCTTGCCGGCACCGGTCGGGCCGACGATGGCGACCATCTGGCCGGGAGTCACTTCGAGGGAGAAATCACCGATGACGGGATGGCTTTCATCGTAACCGAAGCGAACGTGATCGAACGTGATCGCACCACGACACTCTTCGGTGAGCTCCTTGCGCCGCGCGAGGTCGACCTCGCGCACCTCGGAAGCATCCAGCAATTCGAACACGCGCTCGGATGCAGCGAGGGTCGCCTGTATCGTGTTGGCGATCGAAGCGATCTGTGTGATGGGCATGGTGAACTGGCGCATGTACTGAACGAATGCCTGAATCTGGCCGATGGCGGCGATGCCGCCGTTGACGAAAAGCATCGCCCCGACGACACAGACCAGCACGTAGCCGAAATTACCGATGAAGCCCATGAGCGGACGGATAACCCCCGAAAGGAACTGAGCCTTCCATGCATGGGAAAAGTATTCGTCGTTGCGTTTGGAGAATTCCTCGATCGCGTTTTCTTCGCGTGCAAACGCCTTGACGACCGTATAGCCACCGTACATCTCTTCAATATGGGCATTGAGCTTGCCAAGCGAGCGCTGCTGATCGGCGAAATAGCGCTGGGAGCGCTTCGCCACACCGACGGTGCATATCAGGGAAAGCGGCAGGGTCAGAAACGCCACCAGAGTGAGAATCCACGAAATGGAGAACATGAACACCACAACCGAAACCAACGTGACAACGGCTGAAACGATTTGAACCAGGGTTTCCTGTAGGGTGGTAGATATAAGATCGACGTCATTGGTGACCCGTGAGAGTATCTCTCCTTTGGGGCGACGATCGTAGTAGCTCAAAGGAAGACGGTCGAGTTTTTCCTTCATTTCCTGTCGAATGCCGTAGATGAGGTTCTGGGTTACCCGCGCCATGATGAACTGGCAGATGAACTGACAAAGCGAATACCCGATGTAGAGCATGAACAACGTGACGAGGATGGCATAGAGCGCCTGATAATCCAAGCCGCCGGTGCCCGCTTGGACACGGCCGAACGCATCGTAGACCTGCGTTGTCGCCTCGCCGAGCACCAAAGGCGACACCGTTGAGAAAAGGGTACCCGCAACCGTGAATATCAACACGAGCAAAAGAAGGGGGATGGAGGGCTTCAAGCGGGCGACGAGACGCAGTAGCGTTCTTTTTCCGCTCTTGGGCTTATCACCCGCCGTGGCCGCATGGGGACCATGACCGAAACCGGGACGTCTCGTGCGATCGGCGGAAGTCTTTTCCGTTGCAGCCATTCCCTACACCTCCTCGTCGAATTCGGGTTCCGACAAAACCTGAGCAAGCTCGTCATCGCTGAGTTGGGACTGGGCGAGTTGCCGATAGGCGTCACAGGAGGCGAACAAGTCCCTATGGGATCCCTTCGCATCGATGCTCCCCTCTTCGGTGAGCATGATGACCTCATCGGCGTCCATGGCGACACTTACCCTTTGCGTAACGATGAACACACATTTATCCGCAAGAGCACGACGAATCCCCTGACGCACCAGAGAGTCGGTCTTGAAGTCGAGAGCCGAGAAGGAATCGTCGAAGATGAAAAGATCGGCATCCCTCACCAAAGCACGGGCGATGGCGAGGCGCTGACGCTGGCCACCGGAAAGATTCTCTCCACCTTGGGCGATGCGGTAGTCGAGACCCTCGTCGAAGGATTCCACGAATTCACGAGCCTGAGCACACTCGAGCGCCCACCAAAGACGTTCATCGTCTGCGTCGGGGTTGCCGAAGCGCAGATTCTCCGCCAGGGTTCCCGAGAACAGCGTTGCCTTCTGGGGTACGTAGGACACATGCTCGCGCAGGTCCTTGGAAGGGATATCACGCACGTCAACCCCGTTGAAGAACACCGCCCCTTCGGTAGCCTCACACAGGCGGATCATCAGATTGATGATGGTCGTCTTACCCGAACCCGTCGGTCCTATCATGGCGATACCCGCTGTATGGGGAAGCGAAAACGACACGTTCGAGATGGAGGGCTTCTGAGCCTGCGCGAAGCAGAAACTCACATCCTTCATTTCAAGAAGCGGAGCGGTCGACGACGACCGAGGGAATTGCGTGCCATCGTCGCGGATACTCGATGATGTATCGAGCACTTCCAAAATACGTTCACATGCCGCAAGCGTACGGGGCATGAGGGCGAAGACCATGGACACCATCATGAGCGACATGAGGATGAGGGTGACGTACTGAACGAGCGCCATGATCTCTCCGGCGCTCAGATCGCCTTTGTCGATGGCTCCGGCACCGAAATAATAGATACCCACGATGGTCGCATTGAGAATGAGCATCATGACGGGCATGAGCGCCCCCATGAGACGACCCACCTTGACATATGTTTCGGATAGGCCGCGGTTGGCCTTCGAAAAACGCTTCTGTTCGTAATCCTGCTTGTTGTAGGCGCGGATAACGCGCACCCCCTGCAATCCTTCGCGCATGATACGGTTGACGTCGTCTATGCGGCTCTGAAGCGAACGGAGAAGCGGCATGCCTTTACGCAGGAACACAACGACGACGATGACGAGAAGCGGGATGACGAAGAAGATAAGGGAAGCCATTTCGGCATTGGTGGTGAACGCCATGACGATCGCCCCGATGAACATAGCAGGCGTCATGACGGCCATCGTCATCAGCATCTGAACGAAGCGCTCGAGCTGCTGCACGTCGTTGGTGTTGCGCGTGATGAGCGTGCTGGTTCCGAAGGCGTTGAACTCGAACAGGGAATAATGTTCCACCCGGGAAAAAAGGGCCGAGCGAATATCCCGCCCGAAACCCATGGCCGCACGTGCGGCGCACAACGCCGCCACGACCACGCAGACAAGCGAAGCAACCGCCCATGCCAACATCTCGATGCCGCGGCCGATGACATATCCCATATCACGGTTGTAGATGCCCTCATCGACGATGGCGCTCATGATGTGAGGAAGCTGAAGTTCAGCGAGGACCTGAAAGAACGTGAAGGCGCAAGCTGCGATGACGAGGAGGGCGAAAGGCTTGAGAAACCGTCTGAAGAGTTGTATCACACCGACCTCGAATTCCCTCGCCTTTTTCCTTGAGCACCCGACCATCCGACAAACGAACGGATAGCGAAAAGAACATTCAAAGCGTCACCATGATCTTTTCGGGCCGAAAAAAGAAAGAAGCCTTGAAACGGCTTCCTGATCTTTATGTGGCGGGATGTACGGGACTCGAACCCGCGACCTCCGACGTGACAGGCCGGCGCTCTAACCAACTGAGCTAACACCCCGTGCTGTAGCAGCGTTGGCAATTGTACCGAGAAAAAGAAATCCATGCAAGCACAAATCGAAAAAATGTTTGCGAATTTTTCAATCCCCTTACAACACCGCCTTCCCCACGCTACAAAAGACAAGGGAAACGCCCTACTTGTGAACCCCTTTGAAGCCAACCGAAGAAACAGCCGAGCGGGCCGCACTCTGCGCTATCGGCGCAGCCTGAGAGACCAAACCACGAGCGAGGTTCTTCACCTTGGGGGCGGCGAAATCGGCGACGGAGCGGCAAAGGGGCTGTCCTTTGACGTACGATGCGGCTCGAAAAGCCGAATCCTTGGTCTTGCCCACGACCGAGGCCAAGCCGGCGATATTCCCTCCGTTTTCGAAATACTCAAGCGCCGCATGTCCGATGGCGAGCGTACCCGCATATCCCATGCCCGCCTTGATAGCCCAACCCAAAGCGGGGACGAACGCGGCGGCCTGACGCGAAACACCCCGGAAGAAGAGTGCGCCGCCCAACACCGCCGCCAGCTCCTTGATACGATCAACGCCGAGAGGCTGACCGTAAGCGGCGGCGATCTGCAAGACCATCTTGGCCTGATTGAGCGTCATGACCGGCATGTCCGCCCCGGGAATGAACACGAGCAAGCCGACACCGGCATTCTGGATGGCGGTGGCGTTGATGGCATCATAAGCGAGCGGACGACGCACGAACGGATAGGCGATGGAGAAGGCGAGGCGTTTCTCATGGGAGGAGGCGACTATCCATGATCCGATATCATCGGCCAAGGAACCCTTGATGTCCTCATCGAAGGGCTGTCCTATCTTGGGCGATACCACATCTTCGCGAGGGAGCGCATACCCGCTTTTCTCCGCTCTCTCCATCACATCGGCCCCCGATTCGGCAACCACCAGAACCGGCGCACCGTTGCTGCGGAACTCGGCGGCGATATGCCCGACGAGATCACTTTTTCCCGCCGCAATGACCACGACATCGCTTGAAACGGTGGTATCGGGTGTCTGTGTGGGGAAATAGCTCACCATTACACGGGAGTTGATCGAGTCGCTGTTGAACCCGGCTCGAACGAACACCTGGAATTCCGGTGTCGCCGTCTCATCGACGATGACGCTTACCGATACCGATGTCTTACGTGCTTTCTCGATATCGATCGCCGCAGACAGTAAAGCGGTGATATCTATGGAATTCTTCATAACTCCCCCTTCGGTCCTAACGACCATTGTGCACCCAAACCGAACTGATAAGCCCCAACATCACAAAGTTTACCAGCATGAACGAAGATCCGTAACTCATAAAAGGAAGAGGGATACCGGTGATGGGCATGAGGCCACAGGTCATACCGATGTTCTCGAGTATCTGAAACAGCCACATGCCGACGATACAGACGACGATCAGGGTTCCGAACAGATCGTTGGCCTGTCGGGCGGTACGCAGAGCCATGACGATGAGCGCCACATACAGAGCCAGCAAGACGACGGCACCGACGAATCCGAATTCCTCCGCGAACACACAGAAAACGAAGTCGGTGGGTGCTTCGGGCAGAAACCCCAGAGACGACTGGGTCGCCTGCATGAAACCCTTACCCAGCAGGCCGCCCGATCCGATGGCGATCTTGGCTTGCTGAAGGTTGTAGCCATCCCCACTCAAGTCATAGCTGGAATCCATGAACACCAGCAGACGAGAGCGCTGATATTCCTTGAGCAACACGTCCGAACCGACGATTCCGTCGATAACGGGATCCAGTACGAAAATGCCCACGACCAAAACGGCGATCACCGCCACCGTACCGACGATGAACTTCCAATTTGCCCCACCGGCAACGAGGGCGAAAGCCGCGATGGCGAGATAGACCATACCCGTTCCCGTGTCGGGCTGGGTCATGACACAGATGAAAGGCACCGCCAAGATGGCAAGCACCTTCAGGTATTCACGCAGGTCATCGAGGCGACCCCCATAACGCGCCATCACGCTGGCAGCCAGCAAGACGACGGTAATCTTAGCGAATTCCCCCGGCTGTAGACTGGTGCCGAACAACTTCACCCATGATGTGGCGCCCTTGACCTCACTACCGATGATGGGAAGGTGCGGGGAAAGGAGCAGTACCACGTTGATGACAAGGAAAACCATCGTCAGACCCGAAAGAGCATGGTAGTCAAAGCGGGTGATGATGACGAACAAGACGATGCCGACGGCCACACCGAGCGCCTGCTTCATGAAATTGTAGTCGGAGTCGGCGGACGTGGCGGAGAACTGAACGATCAGGCCGAGGGTGACCAAGCAGGCCACGATGGCGATGAAGGGAATGTTGACGTATTTGAAGCGGCGGGGCTTGAAAGCCTTCGCTATGTTGGGGTCACGTGGTTGAACCGAATCTATCTCGTGCATCTGCTGTGCCATCACGACCTCCTTCCTAGACGCTCAATTTGGTAACGGTCTCGGGCGATCCTCCGTCGAGGTGCTCCATGGCGACCTGCATAACCCGAGCGGCAATAGGAGACGCAACCGAACCGCCGGAGCCACCTTCTTCGACGCAGATGGCCAACGAGTAACGCGGATTCTCGTACGGGGCGTAACAGGCGAACCAAGCGAAGTCCTCCTTGCCGGCAACCTCTGCGGTACCCGTCTTGGCAGCCGCGGAAAATCCCAGACCACCGAAGTCCCCGGCCACATCGGAGTTTTCCGTGGCTACACCGTTGAGCGCATCACGTACGATACGGTAGTTCGCCTCATCGACGGCAGGAGCACTATCTTCGACCGGGTCGAACTTCAAAACGACATCACCCGAAGAATTGCGCACCTCCTTGAGAAGATGGGGCTTCATCAGCTTACCCGTCGCAATGGCACCGTAGGCCCGTGCAACCTGTAAGGGGGTCACGAGAACGTAACCCTGACCGATGACCATGTTGGAAATATCACCGGGAAGCCACTGGGCTTCTTCGGGTACATCTCGAAAGTATTCGGCCTTCCATGCCGGCGTGGGAATGCGACCTTTTGCCTCTCCGCTCAAATCGATGCCCGTGGCCGAGGAGTACCCGAATTCGGTGAGGAAGTCCTGCATGGCCGATTCGCCGATGGACTGACGGGCGTTGTAGAAATCACGTGCGATCTCGTAAAACACGACGTCACAGGAAACGACGATACCCTCTCTGAACCCCAACGTGCCGTGACCCGAATGATTCCAACACTTCTGAGGGTATTCTTCACCGAAGCCCGTCCACGTTCCCTCACAGTTCCACGTCCGAGACGAATCGGCGAAACCGTAGGTCAAACCGGCCAGACCCGTAAAGGCCTTGAAGCACGAAGCCGCCGGATACGTACCCGCGATTGCCCGGTTCATGAGAGGATAATGTGATTCCTCCGTTTGATACGCGTTCCATACGTCTTGGGAGATACCCCCGATGAAGTGTTCGGGTTCGTAGGTGGGGTAATTGGAAAGGGCGACGATGCCGCCGGTCTGCACATCGAAGCAAACCAACGATGCGGCCGTAGCGGTGGAAGCACCCGAAACCAATTCCTTGAGAGCGACATCTGCAGCATGCTGCACCTGGGCACTGATGGTCAGGTAGACATCGTTGCCTTTGGTGGGATCCACCTCGCTCACCACCTGTTGCACAACACCTGACGCGTCGATGATCAACACACGCTGACCATGATCGCCGGAAATGAGATCGTCGTAGGACTGTTCGATGCCGCTTTTACCCACCGCATCACCGCTTTCGATGACGCGACCTTCGGCTACGTTGGCCAGATCGGATTCGGAAGCCGTTCCCGTATAACCGAGAAGGTGAGCGGCTAAGGCTCCGTAGGGGTAAGAGCGCGTGGTACGCATCTGCGTGGTGATACCGGGAAACGCATCGGAGTGTTCCGAGATGTAGGCCACATCGCGCAACTTGACATCACTGGCGACGACACGCTGGCTCTGCGCACCCGACGAGGAATCCATGATGCGGTTCTTGACCACGTTATATGGCACTCCGAGAAGGGCGGACAGGCGCAAAATGACATCATGGTTGGAAGCGACATCGGCATCGGCCAATACCGTCAGCACCTGACGGTTGGTGATAAGCGCGACCCCATCGGTATCGTAGACGACACCACGCGGAGCAGGGGTGGCAACCGTTGTATAGAGATTCTTCTCGGCTTCAGCCTGATACTCGCTGCTGCTGATGACCTGCATGCTGAAAAGTTTCGCAGCCAGTGATCCGAATACCGCCGCAACCAATACGCCGATGGCGACGAAACGCGACTTCAAGCCATCGCGGGCCGATTTGGACATACCTCCACCCGATGACGCATAGGCGCCACCACCGCCCGTGGTCACATGCGGGGTTTCAGCGGCAACGCCCACCGACGAGATGGAATGCACTCCCATCTTCTTGCGGGATTTAACCCGCGTCGAATCGGCGCGCACCCGAAACAGGATGATGCCGACGATACCCAGCACCACAAGAACGGCGATTATGACGAGGACGGCACTCAGCATCGGGTGTGTACCTTAACGATAACGATGCGAGCTTGAAACGGTCCAAGCGTCACTCGAGGGCTGACCGAAGGAAAACTTACGCGAGAGCAGATACAAAGCGATGCAGAGCAACGTGTTGTAAACACCGATGGGAAGAGCTCGATAGATCAACAGATCGAAAAACGAGGCCGAATACCCAACGATCAACAAAACGATGGCGAAGATGATCTCGAAAACGAACGCCGTTACGGCGGCGGCGATACAGGCCATGGTGATGGAGTCTCTATCAAGCGCCTCGAAGGCACGGGACAAGACGAACGACGCCACGAGAAGTAACAAGGGAGTCAACCCGAGCGGGGTCTGGGAGAACAGATCGGAAAGAAGACCCAGCACGAATGCGTAGAGATAGGTGGTATCGGGGCTGCGCACGATAGATAAGACGATGACGAGAGCGACTAAGAAATTCGGCACCACATCGGAAAACGAGATGACGGGCGCAACAACGATCTGCAGCACGACGGCGACAAGCGACGCTATGAGGGGAACGATCTTGGAACGCATACGATTACCTCCTTTTCCTTCTAGTTCGACCCCGTCGAAGAGGCGGCGGTCTTCGCGGAGAGGGTGGTCGGGTTCACTGAATTGATGAGCGCGGAGGCCTGATTGGTGTCCTCGGATGCCGCATTGGCATTACTCATACCCAAAACGACAAGCGCTTCGCTGATGTTGTTGAATGACGCATTGGGCGTGACGACGATAGTACGCGTGGCGTTGCCCGCCCGCTGCTCGACCTTCGCCACAACACCCACGACGAGACCACGATAGTAGCCCCCACCCAAGCCGGATGTGATAACGGCGTCACCCGGCTGAATATTCACCGAATCGTCGACACCTTCGAGATAGAGCACTCCCTCAACCGAACCGGTGATGATTCCTTCGGCACGCGAGGACTGAACCAGAACCGAAACACCGCTTTGGGCGTCGGTAAGCAAGCGGACTTGGGAAGTCAGCGGAGTCGTGGAGACCACCTGCCCGATGACGCCGGTCGACCCCATGACGGGAAGACCCGTTTTGACCCCCGAATTGGTGCCCACATCAAGCGTGATGATACGATTATAGGAATCGGCGGAATACCCCACGACATGCGCGGCGACCGAAGAGAATCCATAGGCATCCGAAAGTCCGATGAGGGATTCGAGGCGCTGCGCTTCCTGACGATATTCCTCCAGCTCGACTACCATCTGGGCAAGTTGCGCGTTGTTTTCCCGCAGCTGGCTCATGGATGCATCGCTTGCCGTCAGGTCACCGACCGATGTGGAAGCGGATACCGCCAAAGAACCCACCGTGGTCCCCACCGCACTCAAAGGCGAGGAAACCGTCGAAGTGGCATCTTGCACGGAATGTAGGGGGCCTTCCGTGCCTTCGCGGGAGTAGAGAACAACCAGAACGAGGGAAACAACAAGCAATATGATAAGAAGTGTTGTTCCTCCAAGCTGGCCACCGAATTGCATTCGTTTATCGTTGAGTTTCAGGGCCATTGCTTAGATGATCTCCTATTTTGATCGCATGAGTATCTGTTTCAGAGCCGTCGGCGTCTCGAGAACCTTCAAACACCCATTGACCACGTTGACGAGCGCGGTTTCGCTCGTCCATACGGGAATTTCAAGCTTGCTAGTGAGATAGCGATCCAAGCCGGAAAGCAAACCGCCACCGCCGGTGAGCAGAATGCCGTTCGATATGATGTCCGACGCAAGATCGGGGTTTGTTTTCTTGAAGGTTTCCTTGATGTGGATGACCATCTCATCGATGGGGGCCTGAAGGGCATCACGCACATCTTCGGACTGAATGGTGACTTCTTTTGGTTGCTCGGTCAGAACGTCCTGACCCGAGATGATCATATCGCGCTCACGCCCATCCTCGAAGGGAAGGATGGAGCCGATCTTGATCTTAATGACTTCTGCGGTGCGTTCGCCGATCTTGATACCCAAGAGATCGCGCAGGTGCATGGCGATGGCTTCATCCATGCGGTTACCCGCCAAACGCAACGAAGAGGAAGTGACGATACCTCCCAGGGATATAACGGCAACTTCGGTGGTGCCACCACCGATATCGACCACCATCGAACCGGTGGGCTCGGTAACGGGCAGATCGGCACCCATGGCGGCAGCCATAGGTTCTTCGATCAGGTAAGCCTGTCGAGCTCCCGCCTGAATGGTTGCCTCGAATACCGCGCGCTTCTCGACGGAAGTCGCCCCACAGGGGATACAGACCACGATGCGCGGCTTGGGTTGCCAAGGGTAGCGACAAGGTGCCGCCTTGTTGATGAAGGCCGAAAGCATGGCTTCGGTGATATCGTAATCGGCGATGACACCATCGTGAAGCGGATGCTCGGCCAAAAAGGTATCCGGCGTATGATTGATCATGTTCTTGGCTTCGTGACCGACCGCTAAAACGCGATGGGTGCTGCGCTCAATGGCGACAACGGACGGCTCGTTGATGATGACGCCCTGTCCGGTGATACCAACCAATGTATTAGCAGTGCCAAGATCGATCGCCATATCGTAGGACGACGAAGACGAGGCATTCTGTATAAAGTCTAAAATCGACATGCAAATTCCTCACAGTCTGAAGTGCGAATAACGATTTTATCACACGGTGTCATCTCGTCGACGAAATCCACAGGTGCATCAAATGTATCCTCTTGAAAAGCCTGATGCAAATGGGAAAGAATTCTCAGTGGACGCTACAGGACAGACAGGGATCGTAAGCACGTACGAGCTTGGCTATTTCGGCACGCATGTATTTTTCGGACAGCCCGGAGGATGCCAGCACTTCGACGAGCTGGCGAAGATCCGCTTCCATCGATGCAAGATTCTGGGCGGTGGGCGTGACGATGTTGGCGTGTACCACCGTGCCCTCATCGTCGAATTCCAGCTCGTGGAACACGACGCCGCGCGGAGCCTCGGTCATGCCGACACCCACGCCGCTTTTCACGTCGTAGGAAACGGGGGTGGAATCGCCTTCCATACGGGCGAGATCGCGACAGATTCCCACGCATCGGATGAGTGCATCAACGATCTCGACCGCTTGGGCGAGATTGTTCTTCATGGGGTTTTTCTCCGCAGGACGCAACCCGGCCTTCGCAGAAATGACCTTGGCTTCGGAGGAGAGATTATCCCACGAAGCATTGATACGCGCGAGAGCCGACGTCATCACCGTATTACCCGTTGATTTCACCCGCGTGAAATAGGCACCCGAATGGGCGACACCGTATTCTTCGAGATACTCACGATAATCGGCTGCATCGAATTCCACTCCCCCGTCGACGAGGCGCAACGTGGACGAAGACTGCACCGGATAATAATCGGGCTCCACCATGGCGAGCATCTCCGAAGTGCTTTGGATGTCGGTTATACGAAACGATGAAAACAGATCGACCGTCTCGCAGGCGAAAGGAACCATGGCTTCGAGTTTGTCGGCCAGATCAAGGTATTCCCGAGAGGTGATCTCGTGAGTGAAGCCACCGACGACGGCGGTGATCGGATGGATGGAGCGCCCACCGATCTTCGTGCACAATTCGTTTCCGAGCGCCTTCAATTCGAGAGCACGGGCGAATAGTTCGGGGTTACTTTCGGCAAGAGGAAACACGCTGGGATAACCCACGAAATCAGGCACGACGAAAACGAAGAGATGCGAGGCGTGATTTTGCAGGTAGGAACCGTAGACCAGCAGTTCGCGCAACTTGGCGCTGCGCTCGGAAATCTCCACACCGAAAGCCTGTTCCACCGCTTTGATATCGGTGATGCAATGGCTGGGAGAACAGATGCCACACACGCGCGAAGCGATGTAGGAGCAATCCTTATAGCTGCGCCCCTTCACCATGGATTCGAACAGGCGCGCCGGCTCGACGATGTTCATCTCTACCTTTTCAACCACACCCTCATCGATGACGACATGGACGTTACCATGCCCCTCGATACGGGCGATATGGTCGATGCTTATGGCTGTCTTAGACACGGGAACCTCGTTTCCTAGGCAAGCGAAGAATGGGGCTGGTTGAACATTTCGAGCTTCTTGTCGAATTCGGCCACGGAAAGGCCGAAACGATCCACGGTCTCACGCGCCGAAGCAATGTTGGCTTCCGGGGAAAGCCCACGACAACCACTGCAGGGGCGACCGAGCGATGGACAACGGGCCATGCATCCCCCATTGGTCACCAAACCGAGACATACTTCGCCTTGGGGGTAGAAGCAGACATTCTCGCGACGCTTGCATTCATTGCACATCGTCGTCGATCGGAGTTTATGGTTGGAGCCATGGAGAGCCGTGGATAGCACGGATGCGAACTCATAGAAATCGATCGGACAGCACAGAACGCGATAGTCCACGTCAACGACTTCGTGCACCGAACGGGGAGCTATCATCTCGCCGCAGGCAAGCGGCAGCGTATCGTATACTTCCGCACTGCGCGCTTCGAAACCGGAAGCAGCCATGCCGGGAATACCCGCCGTGTTGGCGCACGCCCCTATCGTGATGAGCGCACCGGCCTTTTCCCGCAGCATCTTCACGGTTTCAACGGCCTCATCGGTGGTGACGGCGCCTTCGATGATGGCGACATCGAACTCATCGGGCAAGGGTTCGCTCGAAGTCATCTGCCAATACACCAGTTCTATACGGCCGAGAATATCCTGAAGGTAGTGTTCCTGATTGGTGATCTGAAGCTGACAGCCGAAACAGCTGGCCAGGCCTACGACCACCACGCGGGGAACGGCCTTGTTTCTTTCTTGATTACATGCCATATCACATCGACCCCTGGATATTCTTGGCTTCCCAGTAATTGAATACCGGCCCGTCGAGACATACATACTGATGGCCGATCTGACAATGACCGCAGCGACCCATACCGCACTTCATATGACGCTCGAACGACATGAAGATACGGTCGTAACTGATACCCTTACGGGCCATTTCCTCAACCACGAAACGATACATCACCGGTGGCCCGCAGATGGCGCCGAAGGTATTGTCGGCGTCGACGTCGATCATCGAGAACACTTCGGTGACGAGACCCACCCTGCCATCCCAATCGGGATGGGGCTTGTCGATGGTGAGGTAGAAATCGAAATCGGGACGATGGCTCCACATCTCGAATTGCTCACGGAACATGATTTCCTCGGGCGTTTTCGATCCGTAGATGATGGTCACGTTGCCGAATTCGGAACGTTCATCATGAATATTGTTGATGAGGGAACGCAACGGCGCGATACCCAAACCACCGGCGACGAGCAGAATGTCACGCCCCTTCATGTCCTCGAAGGGAAACGGGCGACCATAGGGGCCGCGCAGTCCGATGATGTCACCGCATTGCATATTGTGAAGCGCGGTCGTGACATCCCCCGCCCTACGGACGCAGATTTCGATGAAGCCGCTTTTCGACGGCGAACTGGAGATGGAAATAGGCGCTTCGCCGACACCGAACACGCTCACGCAGACGAACTGACCCGGATGATGATGGAATGCCTCACGCACGCGATCGTCGATGATGCGAAATTCGAAAAGTGTTTCCTTTTCCGTAAGGGGCGTGATGGAGGTGATTCGCGCCGACCAGGGACGATAGGGATTACCTGCCATCATCTGCTCACCCGTCAGGGGAGCGGCATAGTTCTGATGACCCACGATGTCGAGCGTCGCAGGTGCCGTTCTCTTTCTATCCGACATCGGATTCAGCCCCCTTCCGATCAAAGAAGCGAAGTACCTCGATGGGATTGATGTCAGCCTTACATGCCTTCACGCAACGTCCGCATCCCACGCATAGCTGATAGTCATGACTGCCGGTGAAGCCGTTGAGTTTGTGATAGAAGCGATGTCTCACGCGACGGCGGTTGTCGTCACGGAAGTTATGCCCGCCGGCGACAAGAGCGAATTCGGGAGACGTGCAGGAATCCCACGTGCGCTTGCGTGATCCGTTCTTGCCATCCGGGTCGAACTCGTCGTAGATATCGAAGCAGAAACAGGTGGGGCATACCGCCGAACACGCCGAGCATGACTGGCAACGATTCCCCAGCTCGGCCCAGAATTCGTCGCGATGGAACACATCCATGAGCATCGCGATCTCCTGAACCTGCGGAATGTCCTGATTGAAGCTTTCCTGACGTTTGCGGGTGACACGACGGAATTCCCGACGCTCGTCATCGGTGGCATGCACCGGAGAACAGGAGGCCTCCAGAACACTCGAAGCTTCCACGTTGGATAGGGATATGAGGTACTTCTCCCCTATGCGCTGCAGAAACAGATCGGCTCCCGTGCGCGCTTCGTCGGTACCGAAGCGGTGGCAGAAACACGTGGGACCGGGAGTGCATCCCATACCCACGATCAGGGTGTTCTGACGGCGCTTGGTATAGTAGGGGTCGGGATATTGCGTATCCTTATACACCATGTCCAAACGGTTGATAGCGTTGATATCGCAGGGGTGAACCCCGAAGATAACCCGCGGTTTGATATCGATCGTATAATCGACGACCTCGTTGTCCTCGGCGCTGAAACGCATCAGCGTTTCCTCCGGAGGAAGAAAATACTTTTTGGGCGACACGATGGTCGTTACATAGTCCAGTTCAACTTGATCGGGATCGGTGATGACATCAAAAACGTAGCCCCGGCCTTTCTTGACCGGAGCTACGAGTTCGTAATCATTCATGAAACCACGAATAAGTGAAGAAAGTTCGTCTGCATCGATAACTCGATAAAGCATGCTTCCTCCCTTGTCTAAAGCAGCAGAATCGTTGCTTATCTCATGGGTGATGGGGTGCTTCTACGCGAAGAAGATACCCATTTCTCGATCGGCTGATTCGACGGAATCAGAGCCGTGGATTACATTTTCATCCATGATCAGACCGAAATCACCGCGAATGGTGCCGGGGGCCGCTTCGGCAGGGTTAGTGGCACCCATGAGAGAACGACACTTCAGTACGGCTCCGTCGCCAGAGATGATCATCTTGACCACGGGACCCGAGGTGATGTATTCGATAAGGCCATCATAGAACGGCTTACCTTCGTGTTCCCGGTAGTTAGCGGCAGCCTGATCGGGAGTGACCATGCCCAATTCCATGCGCTCGATCTTGAGACCGGCACGCTCGAAACGGTTGACGATCTCGCCGATGTGGGCGTTTTTGACGCCGTCGGGCTTGATCATGATATAGGTCTTTTCCATTGCCATTCTTGAGTTCCTTTCAGATAACCTTTATCCGTCTATTGCACACGTGATCGATTCATCATGCGAAAGACCACGTATTCATCGTGTAAGGGAGCCTTGACCCGTTATTGTTGCGAAGTGAAGTACAGGGAAACGTTGGCGACCTTCCAGCCTATACCACTGCGGACCAACGTCACCTCGTAAGGAACCTCCCCGCCGGAAGACGCGTTGGCGTTGACATAGACCTTAGCGGTATTGAGGTCGTTGGTCTTACCCTTGATATCGGGCGTGGAATCGCTGACCACCATATCGACGAGACGGTTCTTCTTGTTGTCATCGACATCGGAAGAGAACACATCGGCATTGGCGGGGTCGGAGAACAGTTCGGTGACCACTTCTTCCTTGGAAGGATATCCGTAGCCCTGGGTGTAGGCGAACAGGCCGCCACCCACGATGATCAACAGCAGCAAAATGATGAAGATGGCGATCTTCAAGCCGCGATTGCGACGCTTGCGCTTGGTGGCCGTTTTGCCCCAATTCTGAAAATCGTTTTCATTGGCGGAGAAGAAATCGTTGCGCCCGTCACCGTTGGCCAACTCATTGATACCCGTCGTGGAGAGCTGCATGGTTCCCTGCTCGGCCAAAGCCTGCGCAGGGTCGGATACGGGTTCATAGGGAACGCCGTCACCCGGAACATCGAGCCCGGAAAGATCGTTGAGGGGAGGTTCGGATTCGATCTCGTCCGAAACTCCTGCGGCAACGGCGGCGACGGCACGTTGGTAATCGACGTTTGCCGCATCGTTGAAAACATAAGTTTTGTCCGCGAGAGCGGATTCGAAGGCCCGAACGGCCTTGTTCATCTTGCCGGCAGCAACATAGGCCTGGCCCATGTTCGCGAACATTTTGTTGCGCGTTTCAGCCGACATATCGAACTGGAGTGCACTTTCATAAGAAGCGATAGCATCCATGGGGCGGTTGAGCGCCATGAAGCACACACCCAGATTAAGTAGTGCCTTGGTGGGATCGGGATTGGCTTCATCGAGAGCGGCAGAGCGGAACGCCGCACCGGCTTCAGCGGATTTGCCCAACTTCAAAAGCGAGTTGCCCAATCCGAGATACGCTTTGTAGGGCGTGGGATACTTCGGGTCATCCACCGCTGCCTTGAAGTAGGTCATTGCGTCGTCATAATCATTCTGCGAGGCATAGACCATACCCAGGTTGTAGTTCACCGACCCGACAGCATCATAGGAAGAATCCAGCAAAGCCTGCGAATAGGCATGGACGGCTTCGTTGGGGTCGTGAAGTTTGACGAGGCAGTTCCCGATCTGATGATAGAGAAGCCCCAGTTCACCCGGCGCCAAAGCAGCCGACGTATCCTGCAGACAATCCGTGAACTGAGCGAGAGCACCCTCGTAGTTCTTGATCACATACGCGCTGCGCGCATGCTGAAACAGCTCGTTGTTCATAAAACGCTAAATTCCTCTCTTGGGCCCTTGAGCGGATAGTTCCATTCTAACGCATAACGGCAGATGATTTGGTGTCTGTGAAGAAAGAACACAGCGCACGGTTTTCCACCCGCAAGACAAGAGACAACCGGGTGACGCGATCCTACGCTTCGGCGTTTTCGATCGTGATGGATTCGATGACATCCCCCACGCGTAATTCGCCCACGACATCAAGACCTTCGACCGTATCACCGAAAACGGTATAGCCCGAATCGAGGAACGGCTGATCGCCGAGGCAGATGTAGAACTGGGAACCCGCCGAGTTGGGATCGGAGGAGCGGGCCATGGCAAGCGTTCCGTCGAGATGCTTGTTGTTGGGGTTGAAGGAATATTCCTCACGGATGGTGTAACCGGGGCCGCCGGTACCCAAGCCCGCGAAGGGGTTACCCTCCGCCGCCTTCACCTGTTCGGAATCGAGATCGCGGGTATTGGGGCAACCGCCCTGAATGACGAAGTCGGGAACATAGCGATGGAACTTCAGGTTGTCGTAGAAGCCCTTTTGAGCGAGCTCGACGAAATTGCCCACGTGAATCGGGGCATCCTGACCATGAAGTTCGATGCGGATATCACCCTTGGATGTTTTGATGAGAGCAACTTCGTTGCCGTTGGGCTGATATTCTGGCACGTACAAAGCCATCGTTTCCTCCATCTTCGTTGTGTTTTCTGATGGCGCCCTCTGCAGGATTCGAACCTGCGACTTTCTGCTCCGGAGGCAGACGCTCTATCCCCTGAGCTAAGAGGGCCCGAGGAGTAATTTTATACGTTATCATGAAAAATGCTCATATTTCGCACGAAAACCAAAGGATTGCCGGTGTCGGAACAAATCACACTCACAGGATTGACTTACGGACCCAACGCGATAGGCCGCATGGCAAACGGAAAAGCCGTCTTCGTGGAACAGGGTGTGCCGGGAGACGTAGTGGAAGTGAACGTCATCCGGGATGGTGCCTCGTTTTGCGAAGGCACCATCACCGATATGGTACAGGCAAGCCCTCAACGCGTACCGCCCGCCTGCCCTCACGCCGGCGTGTGCGGCGGATGTTCTTGGATGCACGTGGACTACGAAGCACAGCTCGAAGCGAAGCGGGCCAATATCGTATCCCAACTCATGCGCATCGCCCACCTTCCGGCCGAAGAAGCGGAGAGCCTGGTGGAATCATGCCGGGCGTCGAAAAGACAGCTGGGCTACCGCAATAAATTGGAGCTGGCCGTAGGGGCGGATGCAGCTGGACGGTTTCAACTGGGGTTCCACGAAGCCCATTCGGATAAGCTGGTAACCCCCAAAACCTGCCCCATAGCGGCGAAGGGTATCCAAAAGGCCCCCGCCGCACTTCAAGGGGCACTGCGCTACCTGCAAGGCACCCGTGATCTGGGTATATTCAGAATCGGCATCCGCCATAGCCTCCGCACGAAAAGCACCGAGGTCGCTCTCTGGACCGCGCCCGGCCCCTTTCCCCGCAAGATGGTCGCTCAAACCATAGCAAGCGCACTACCCTGTTCGAGCATCGTACGCGTGATGGCCGACCCCGGCAAAGCCCGGAAGATCAAGGGAGTCGAAGCGCTCAACGGTCGAGGCTGCTGGGAGGAAAGTCTGTGCGGCACCTCCTTCAAGGTCAGTGCCCCAAGCTTTTTCCAAGTCAACACCGCACAGGCCGAATACCTGGTGGAAGAGGTGCTGGATGCCCTTGAACTGGAAGAGGATTCCGTCGCGGCCGACCTCTATTGCGGTGTGGGCACGTTTTCCCTGCCGCTGGCGAAACGCATAGATACCGTATTCGCCGTGGAATCGGCTGCTTCATCCGTGCGCGATTTGCGCCGTAACGCCGAAGCCAACGGAATACCCCTTGACATCATCGGCGGGGACAGCGCCCGCGAACTGCCGTTGCTGGGTCACCTCGACGCCCTCATCGTGGACCCACCACGGGCGGGGCTTGCCAAAGGTGTCGCTGAAAGCATCGCCGAAGCGGCTCCGCATCGCTTGGCTTATATCAGCTGCGATCCCGCCACCTGGGCACGCGATGTCGTGCGACTTCGACACGTCGGTTACGAACCCTTGCGCGTGAAGCCGGTCGACCTGTTCCCACACACCTACCACGTTGAGACGGTAAGCATCTTCGAAAAGAAGTGAACCGCAGAGTAAAACCAGGGGCATAATTCCGCGCATACAAAAGCAGGAGCGCATTGCACGCTCCTGCTTTTTTGCTCAGTAGAATCGGCGGCTGCCCTGCAACCGAAAGACTGCCGCTTATCCTTGGGCAGCAGCCCCTTCGCACTTGTTCACCAAGCGGGCGATGCGATCGGAATATTCGGGATGTTCGATACCGGCTTCGGCCAGATCGACAACGGGGGCATCGTTCCACAGGGATTCGAGGCGATAGTATTCACGCGCCTGCGGCTGAAATACATCCACCACGAAGGTGCCGTAATCGAGAAGCTCCCATGAATGGTCATCGGTCGTCTCGCGTGAAATGGGTTTGCACTTCGCCTCCACCCGCAAAGCCTCTTCGATGGATTCCAGAATGGCTTCGACCTGCGGGGTATTATTGGCGGTGGCGATAACGAAATAGTCGGTCACGTCCACCAAACGTCCCACTTCGAGCACCATGATGTCGCTTGCCTTACGTTCGTCGGCCGCACGTGCCGCAATGAGAGCACATTCACGGGACGTTTTTTCGATAACGGTATTCACACGTTCTCCTTCAAAGTCAGTGGGACGGATGACACATCTCCGCCCGCTTCGCATAGTAGCATCTTATCCGCAACACGCCCTCAACGCGATCGGATATCGAGATAATGATTCCACGCCTTGATGGAATCGTAGTTGAGCGGTCGCCCGCTTTCGATGAGGTAGAGCAGTCCCGCTTCCTGGACTTCGCCGAAAATGGTCTGAAGCGATTCCCTTCCCACCAAGCGGGCGATACGGGCATACGCCTCCACCTTGCGGGCTGATTCCAGCTTGTCGGCAACGAACACGATCATGTCCAGGTCGCTCATATCGATGGCGGCAACGGTGTGACGGGCGATGGAGTGGAACACCTCTTCACCCAATTCGGGGAATTGATCGGCCAAAACGGCGGCGGCAGTGGGCCCATGGAGCAGCCAGGGCATCTCGTCGAGGACTTCCGCATCGATGGCGATATCGTAATCGCGCACGCGATCGCGCAGCCGTTCGGGAGACAGAGCCTTGTCCCAGTCGTGTAACAGCCCCGCCATACGGGCAACTTTGGAATCGCAGCCGTATTCGCGGGCGAGTTTGCGGGCTATCTTCGACACCCCCACACTGTGGGCGAAACGTCGCGGGTTGACGCGCGCTTCAAGAAGCTTCTTCATCTGCTTGTAATTCCCCTTCGAAAACGGATCCTCGAAACGACGGAAGTCGGTCAGATCCGTTTTACGATAAGCGAAATCGGAGAGGGTTTGCGAATCAGGGAAAGCCGCATCGTGCTTGGTAGCCTTAGCGCTCATGATCCACCTTTCGGTTGTAGCGATAGAGTCCGTTGCTTTTCACGTGTTCGTCCACAGCCGCGGGAACCAGATAACGAACGGATTTCCCCTGACCTATACGCTCACGGATACCACTCGATGAAATAGCGAGGGCGGTGATCTCGAGAAACGATACATCGATGTTCGATTCGTTGCGCATAAGACGACACTTCTGCTCGTCACTCAAATCGAAATCGGGGCGACTGACCGCAATGAAACGCGCCATACCGCCCAATGCTTCGCTGTCCTTCCATTTGGTGATGGTGGAAATGGCATCCACCCCCGCGATGAAGAATATCTCCACGTTGGCGGGATAATGACGGCGCAGTGCGCGTAGGGTGTCAACCGTGTAGGTGTCGCCACCACGCTCTATTTCGATTGCGCTCACATCGAAGGATGGATTGTCGGCGGTGGCCAGACGGCACATTTTGAAACGCTCGAGGGCGGGAGCGATCTGTTGATTGCGCTTGAATACGGGATGCGCCGTGGGGATGAAGATGACCGCATCCAATCCGAACCCATCGCGTACCTCATCGGCGCAGGCGAGATGGCCCACATGAATGGGGTCGAAGGTTCCACCAAGGATACCCAGCCGATAGATACGATCGGAATCCCTTTTCCCCAGATCATCGAAGCGTTCGCTTATCACCGCCATTAGCCGCGTACCTGACCTTCCCCTTCGACAATGTACTTATAGCTGACCAGAGCCTCCAGAGCGAAGGGGCCGCGAACATGGAGTTTCTGAGTCGAAATACCGATTTCGGCACCCAACCCGAATTCCGCGCCATCGGAAAAACGAGTCGAAGCATTGACGTAGACGACCGCCGCGTCGACCTGACGCGTAAAGGCATCGGCCACGGCATCGGTTTGCGTCATGACGCTTTCCGAATGATGCGTGCCGTAGGTATTGATATGGTCGATAGCCTCGCGATAATCGGTCACCGTTTTGATGCTTATCTCCCGAGCCAGATATTCCCGACCCCAATCAACATCGGTGGCGTCGGCGAAAAAGGACTCGAGCGCAGGAACACTCGAAGAGGAATCGACGGCCAACGATGCGGCGACGTCGCGTACGGTTTCATCTCCATGGATGAATACACCGGCGGAAACCAGATCGGTTATGAGGGACGGCAGGAAATCGGAAGCGATGGCAGCATCGACCAACACCGATTCGCAGGCATTACACACCCCGATCCGCTGCGTTTTCGCATTGAGGATGATGGCGCGAGCGTCGTCGGTGCGGGCGGTCTCGTTCACGTAGATGTGGCAGTTCCCCGTACCCGTTTCGATGACGGGAACCGTGGCGTTTTCTACGCAGTGACGGATAAGCCCCTCCCCGCCGCGGGGAATGAGCACATCCACCAATCCGCGACTATGCAACAACTCATCGGTCTGCGCACGGTCGGTCGAGGTTATGGCCACGATGACATCCGAGGGCAAGCCCACTTCCCGAACGGCTTCACGGAGCAGATCGGCGATGGCGATATTGGAATGGATAGCCAACGATCCACCACGCAGAACGCATGCGTTACCCGACTTCAGGCAGATACCCGCGGCATCGGCGGTGACGTTGGGGCGTGCCTCATACACCATGGCAACCACCCCCAAAGGCACGGTGACCTGACGCAGATTAAGCCCGTTATAGAGCACACGACTATCGCGCAGTCGCCCGACGGGATCATCCAAAACGCACAGATCCTCCAACGCCGCGGCCATGGATTCAACCCGAGAACCATCCAACATCAGGCGATCGAGAAGGGATTCGGCGGTACCTTTTTCGCGGGCAGCCGCCATATCGAGCGCATTGGCGGCAATGATGTCATCCGATCCCCGCCGAAGAATTCGCGCCATCGAACGCAGGGCCTCGTCCTTTTGTTCGCGCGGAGCGAGAGCGAGTACTTTCGATGCCTCGTGTGCAGCCGAGGCCGCCCGATACGCTTCACTTGTCTTGTTCATTCGAACACCACCAATTCATCACGATGGACAACGGGCCGAACCGCCAGATTGCCAAGCAGTTCGTTTTCCTTTATCTCCTGCTGCGAACGACCGCAGGCAAGGGTGATTTCCGAAGAGGGAGCCCCTGCCTTACCCCGGGCGAACAGATAGCCTTGCTTGTCTAGAATATCGACGATGTCGCCCCTGTCGAAGGGGCCTTCCACCTGAGCCACCCCCACGGCAAGCAGAGATGAACCTTGGGAAATGAGCGCACGCTTGGCCCCGTCATCGACGACCAGGGAGCCTTTGGCGGTATCACCGAGGGCTATCCAGAGCTTCTTGGGCGTGATGTCATGGATGGACCCCCGCGAAACGAACCGCGTCCCCACGGAATCCCCGGCGGCAATGCGCATCAACGTATTTTCACGACGCCCGTGACAGATGGTCATCTCTATACCCGCAATCATCAAAACGCGCGCGGCCCGTATTTTGGTGATCATGCCACCGCTACCCATTTTGGTGGTGGCTCCACCGGCTGCCGCCATGAGTTCGGGAGTGATGCGATCCACTTCGGGAATGAGACGCGCGTTGGGATCCAGAAAGGGATTGGCCGTATAGAGCCCTTCGATATCGGAGAAGATAACGCAGGAATCGGCCTTTATCAGACAGGCGACTAGGGCAGCCAACGTATCGTTGTCACCGAAGCGTATCTGTTCGACCGAAACCGTATCGTTTTCATTGATGACGGGAACGACCCCCAGCTCGATAAGGCGCTCGAGGGTGTCTCGTGCATGAAGATAAGAATCGCGGTGTGCGGTGGTGTGACGAGTCATCAAAACGACGGAGGTGATGATGTCGAAGTGCGAAAAAGCTTCAGCGTAGGCCGACATCAAAACGTTTTGCCCCACCGAAGCAGCCGCCTGTAAAGAAGGCATATCCTGAGGGCGCTCGCCGATACCCAGCACTTCCAATCCACAGGCGATAGCGGCACTGGAAACGATGACGGGACTCCATCCCGCAGCGCGAAGATCATGGACTTGGCGAGCCAAAACATGGATATAGTCCCTGTCGAGACGACCTCGCTCATCAACAAGCGTCGATGAGCCTATCTTGATCACCATGATCTTGGCTGCTCCGTGATTCATCTAAATATCCAATCCCCCGAACATATCGTCACGCATGCGCTCCGATTCGAATTCGAATGCACGCCCGAGAATACGTACTTCATCACCATCTCGCGCGCCGGCGCGTTCCAAAGCCAAATCAAGACCGAGACGCTTGAAACGGTGCTGAAGAAAAGCGATGGCTTCGTCGTTTTCCCAATCCGTCTGTATGACCATGCGTTCGATCTGCTTGCCCGATACGCGGAATACCCCGTCCGAAAGCTTGGCGACTTCGTAGGCTTTTTCCTTCTTGTCGCGTTCGTGCTGCCACACCTGATCGAAAGGACGATCGTCCTGTTGGGCCAAGCGCGCCTGTTCGCGCAGCTCGGCCACCTTGGCACCCGTGGCTGCCATAAGCGCATCCAACCCGGAGCCGGTAAGAGCGCTGGTCAAAAACAGCTTGGGGTTCAAGGAGCTTGCCGCGAATTCATCCCCACCGGCGGCGGCGATCGAATCCTTTTTCACCTCTTCGGCCAGACGATCGACCGCAAGTTGCGCTCCGGGTGCATCTATCTTATTGCCCACCACGATACACGGACGATCGGCGAGATCGTGAGCGTAAAGTTCCAACTCGCGTTTGATGATGCGATAATCCTCCACCGGATCACGGCCCTCGAATCCGCCCGAAAGATCGACGACATGGAGAATGAGGGCGCTGCGTTCGATATGTCGCAAAAACTCATGGCCCAAGCCCTTTCCCGCATGAGCACCTTCGATGAGCCCGGGAATATCGGCGATAACATAGCTGTAGTCGGGTGTTTTCACCACACCCAGGTTGGGAACGAGGGTGGTGAAGGGGTAATCGGCAATCTTGGGCTTAGCGGCCGACATGCGGGCGATGAGCGAAGACTTGCCCGCCGAGGGCACACCCACCAAGGCGGCGTCGGCCATGAGCTTCATTTCCAGCTCTATCCAGCATTCTTCGGCGGGAACACCCAATTCAGCAAAAGCGGGAGCACGCCGAGTGGGAGTGACGAAGTGGGTGTTACCCCGACCACCGACGCCTCCACGGGCGACGATGATCTGCTCACCGTCATGGGTGAGGTCGGCGATGATTTCGCCCGTTTCCTTCGTGTCCTCGAAGTACTCACGCACCACCGTGCCCACCGGCACCTTCAAAACAAGATCCTCACCATTGGCACCGTGCATTTTGGATCCTTTGCCATGCGTTCCGCGCGTAGCTTTGAAATGATGCTTGAAACGGTAATCTATAAGCGACGAGACGGTCATATCCGCGCGCACGATGATATTGCCACCACGACCACCATCACCACCGTCGGGGCCACCTTTGGGCACATGGGCCTCACGGCGGAAGGACATACATCCCGCGCCACCGTCGCCTGCTTTTACGAATATGCGAACTTTATCGATAAACATATCTCTTCAATTCTAAACGAAAAGCCCCCTGCAGAGCAGAGGGCTTCGACCATCAAAAGATGTAAGGGCTTTTATGCCTGCGGACGAACGTGAACCTTGCGACGAGCACCCTGCGTGTACTCGACGGTTCCCTCGCACAAAGCGAAGAGCGTGTCATCCTTACCGCGACCGACGTTCTCACCGGGGTGGATACGTGTTCCACGCTGGCGAACGAGGATGTTGCCTGCACCTACGGTTTCACCGGCGAAACGCTTGCAACCGAGACGCTTGGACTGAGAGTCGCGACCGTTACGGATGGAACCTTGACCTTTCTTGTGTGCCATTTCATTCCCTCCTTAGTGGTTATCGAGCAGCTTTGGCTGCGGCCTTTTCAGAGCCGACAGCAGCAATCTGGATGCGAGTCAAATTCTGGCGATGACCGCGCATACGCTTGTAGTTCTTGCGCTTCTTGAACTTGAAGACGAGTTGCTTGTCGCCCTTGAATTGGTCAACGACAACAGCTTCGACCTTGGTCTTGGAAGCCTTGGCAGGATCAGCTTCGACGGTTGCGCCATCAACGACGGCGATGACATCGAGAGCAACCTTGCTTCCGATTTCAGCGTCAAGCTTTTCTACATTCAAATAGTCTCCAGCAGATACTTTGTACTGCTTTCCACCAGTCTTTACAATCGCGTACATGAAATACTCCTAAAATGTGTCAAAACGCAAGCCGTTATCTTATCAGCGACCCTACCCTAAGTCAACAAAACAAAGAAACTTTTTGATAAAAATCGCGTCAGTCCTCAAAAGAACCCGAAACACATCGGTTCTTCCTCTTTCCGCCACCGGCTCTAATGTGCTTGAGCCCAGTTCTTCCCCACCGTGACATCCACCGAAAGGGGGACCGAAAGGGAAACGACGGATTCCATTATATCCTTCACCATCGCCGAAAGGCGGTCTACTTCATCAACGGGCACCGAAAGGTCCAATTCGTCGTGCACCTGCAGCATGAGATGGCTGCGGTACCCACCGGAAACCAGTTCATCCTGAACGCGGCGCATGGCTATCTTGATGATATCGGCAGCGGTACCCTGCATGGGGTGATTCATCGCCGTACGTTCGCCGAAATTGCGCTGGGTCGTGTTACTCATCTTCAGCTCGGGGATATGGCGACGACGGCCGAAGAGCGTGGACACATACCCGTCTTCGTAGGCCGCATGAACCACCTCATCGAGATAGGCCCTCACCCCGGGATAGGCCTCGAAATAGCGGTCGATCATTTCCTTGGCATCATAGAAGGGAATGTCGAGCGACTGGGAAAGTCCGAAAGCCTGCTGCCCATAGACGATGCCGAAATTAACCGCCTTGGCCCGACTGCGGAGCAACGGGGTCACTTCTTCGACGGGTACACCGAACACACGCGATGCCGTCTGCGCATGGAAATCCGCGCCCGAAAGAAAGGCATCGATGAGGTGTTCATCGTTGGAAAGGTGGGCTAGCAAACGTAGCTCGATCTGAGAATAGTCAGCAGATACGAACAGATCGTCATTGGAAAGGGGGACGAAACATTCCCGGATATGGCGGCCGTATTCGGTGCGAACGGGAATGTTTTGAAGATTCGGGTCCGAAGACGAAAGGCGTCCGGTGGCCGTCACCATTTCGTTGAACGATGTATGCACGCGCCCATCTCCGGCCAACATACGCGGCAACGCATCGATGTAGGTCGACTTGATTTTGGCGTATTCACGATAACGGAGCACCAGCTTGGGCAACTCGTGTTCTTTCGAAAGCTCCTTGAGCACACGGGCATCCGTTGAGAACCCACGCTGATTCTTCCTGAGCGGCTTCAATCCGATAACCTCGAACAGGATATGGGAGAGCTGTTTGGGGGAATCCAGGTTGAATTCCTCCCCCGCCATTTCGATGATGGAATCGCGTAGGGAATCGATGGATGCCTGCGTTGTGGTGGCGATACGATCGAGTGTTGCGATATCGACGGCGGCACCTATGCGCTCCATACAGGCGAGAACGCCGATGAGCGGAGCGTCGATATCCGCATAGACCTCATGTGCGTCCGCGTCCTCGAGCTCGCGACGCAGTACTCCGGCGAGCGCGGCGATACCGGCGGCCTCGAGAGAAACCCTGACCTCATCGTCTTCTTCCTCCGGAATCGTCAGACCGGCGTAGTGCTCCAAAAGCGCCGCGAGGGTGGAAGATCCCTGTGCCGAATTGAGGACGTATCCCGCCAAGGCCACATCGAAGGCTTTCATAGCCAACACGTCCTCACGGCTCACCAGCGCTTCAAGCGAACCGTCAGGGGGAAATATCACACCCAGAAGCGACTTGACGTCCAGAGCCGTGAAGGAAGCCTCCCGCACCAGACGGACAAGAACCTCCCGGGCCTCTTCGTCGGAAAACAAAGCCGTATCCGTACCCACCTGCACGGCGACGAGCAAGCCGGACTCGAATAACGAAGTTGGGGTTTTCTCGCACCAAGCCACCGCCAGATCATCACGGCCGCACGCGATCGCGTCATCCAGAAGCGCATGAGCCCGGTCTTCGCGCACAAGATTTTCGATCTGCAGTTCGGTTTTCTGCGACACACCACCCGTTGCACCTTCCACGAAGGAGAGAACCTTGGTGAGATGCGTCATGAAGCGAACCTCCTGAAAGGCATCGCTTACCTTCTGGGGATCGAAACTGGGAAACGATATCCCCTCGAGATCGAGATCGAAATCGACATCCCGTACAATCGTCGCAACCGTGCGGGAAAGAAAAGCGGCATCCCTGTTGTTGACGAGGTTTTCGAGTTGCTTGCCCTTGAACTGATCGAGGTTGTCATATATCCCTTCGAGCGAGTCAAACTTCTGCAGCATGGCAGCGGCCTTCTTCTCGCCGATACCCGGAACGCCGGGGATGTTATCCGACTGGTCGCCCTTGAGGCCGAGAAAGTCAGGAACCTGAGCAGGTGTCACGCCATAGCGTTCATACACTTCATCGGGACCGTAAACCACCACATCGGTGATGCCACGCTTGGTGGTGACGATACGCGTGAGGTCGGAGGCGAGCTGATAGGCGTCTTTATCGCCGGTGACCAGAAGAGTGCGATAACCCAGCGCTTCATCGCGCGCGGCGATGGTACCCAAGACATCATCGCCCTCCCACCCCTTCAAAGAGATGACCGGGATGTCCATCGCTTCGAGAAGGTGTTCGATAAGGGGAAATTGAACCTTGAGACTTTCGTCCATCGGTGGACGCTGAGCCTTGTATTGTTCGAGAGCCTCCATACGAAAAGCGGGACGACCCTTATCGAAGGCACATACGATGGCATCAGGGTGATCCTGCTCGATGAATTTGAGCAACATGGACAAAAACCCGAACGCCGCATTGGTCGGCGTTCCGTCGGGAGCCGTCATCGCGGGAGGCACAGCATGGAAGGCACGGTGCATCAACGAATTACCGTCAACGACGGCTATGGTTTTAGTCACGAAAGCCCCTTTCTCAATGAGTTCCCTCATTCTACTTGAGGACACGGAGAAAGGGATGGTGTATGACCAAGAAGCCTTATGAATTCCAAAGATAACCGACGCCGCGCACCGTTTCGAGACGTTGCGACAGTTCGGGGCCCAGCTTGGCCCTCACACGACGGACATGAACATCGACCGTACGCGATCCACCGAAGTAATCGAACCCCCATACACGACGCAGGAGAGCATCACGCGAATAGGTACGACCCGGATGCGTGACCAAAAAGGCAAGCAAAGCATATTCGAGGTAAGTGAAATCAACCGGCTCTCCCCCGACCGTCACCTGATAGGTGGCCAGATTAATGGTCATGCCGTCGATGGCGATGAAGTCGTTGGTGGAGCTTTCGTTGCCGGGCCATAGAAGCTGCCGGATGCGCAACGCGCATTCCTCCGAACTTGCTCCGTGAATCACGAAATCACTATTGACCTGCACGGGGAGACGAAATCCGGGAAGCATTTCCTCCTTGATGATGATCAACATCGACGCGCCACCGTCATCGACGAGCATCTGCTCGACGGCACCGATACTTTGCGCGACATCGTTCGTCGCCTCATAGATGACCAGATCGTACGCGGGATTATCGCTGAGAAGCTTTTTGAATTGCAACGACGACCCCGCGGTAACGTCGACATCGAAATTACTCAAAACCGCTTGGAATTTATGGGCGTTATCGAGGCTGTCGGCCACGAATACAACGCTTTTCCGCTGCATGATGACAACCCCCCTTACAGAACGGCCAGATAACGATCGAGTTCCCAATCGGAAACATGGCGCTGATATTCGTTCCATTCCGAACGCTTTTTCTCCACCAGGAAGGTGTGGATATGTTCGCCCAAAACCGATTTCATCAGGTCTGATTCGGCGAACAGTTCGACCGCATCACCCAACGTATCGGGCAGCGTCTCGATACCACGTGCCTTGAGTTCTTGACGCGGTGCCTTGAACAAGGTGGTGTCTTCGATGGGTTCCGGCAACGTGAGTTCATCTTCGATGCCCTTGAGTCCCGCCGCAAGGATGGCGGCGAACACGAGATAGGGGTTGGATGCGGGGTCGGGATTGCGCAACTCGACGCGACAGGCTTCTTCCTTGTGCGGCTTGTAACCCGGAATGCGAATGAGTGCTGCACGATTGTTGCGCGCCCAGGAAACATGAACGGGCGCTTCACCACCGGGAACCAGACGTTTGTAAGAATTGATACACGGATTGGTAAGCAGGCAGAACTCGGGAGCATATCGCAACAACCCGGCGATATAATGCTTGGCCGTTTCGGAAAGATTGAATCCGTCGGGGTCGTTGTCGTCGAAAAAGGCATTGTTGCCATTGGTGTCGAAAAGACTTTGATGGACATGCATACCCGAACCGGGCGCATCGGAAAGAGGCTTTGGCATGAATGAAGCATAGACGCCGTATTTCATGGCGATTTCCTTCACGACCAGTTTATAGGTCATGACGTTGTCGGCCATGGTGAGCGCATCGGCGAAACGCAGGTCTATCTCCTGCTGAGAGGGACCGCTTTCATGGTGGGAATACTCGACGGGAATGCCCATCTTCTCCAGCGTCAAAATGGTATCACGGCGCAGGTCGCTTGCCATATCGAGTGAGGTCAGATCGAAATAACCACCGCGATCCAGCACTTCGACACCATCCGAATCCTTGAAGTAGAAGTACTCGAGTTCCGGCCCGACGTTCATTACGTAACCCATCTGGGCGGCCTTGGAGACCACACGCTTCAAAACCGAGCGGGAATCCCCCTCGAAAGGTTCGCCCGTCGGGGTTTTGATGGAGCAGAACATACGCGCGACGGCGTTCTTCTCCGGACGCCACGGCAGAATCTGGAACGTGGAGGCTTCCGGATGGGCGAGCATGTCCGATTCTTCGCTCAAGGAAAAACCCTGAACGCAACTGGCATCGAAGCCCATCCCCTCTTCGAAGGCGTTTTCAAGCTCACTGGGAATGACGGCAAAAGACTTCATGCAACCCAGCACGTCGCAAAACCAGAAACGTACGAAATGGACATCGCGGCTTTTGATGGTTTTCAGAACAAAGTCCTGATCAGGACTACCCGTCATGTCGTTTCCTCCTCGATCCGATCGGATACTTCGCTTCATTATACCCACGAAATGTTTCGATCAGGTTTACTAAAAGGAGCTCGATGACGACCGAGAGGACTGCACCTGCACGCCTCAACGAAAAGAGGCCCGGTTGAGGCCTCTTTCCATCAGGTCAAACGAAGGGCCTCCGCCCTTCGGGTGCGATTACTTGCGTTTATCGATTTTACGAGCGGTAAAATCGCTGGCACTTTGCACGATCTGCACCAAGATGATCAGGATGATGATGGTGGCGATCATCACGTCATCTTGATAGCGCTGATATCCGTAACGGATGGCGATATCGCCCAAGCCGCCCGCACCGACGGCACCGGCCATGGCCGAATACCCCAACAAGGTGATGAAGGTGATAGCAAAACCCCTGATCAGAGAAGGAAGACTTTCGCGTAAAAACACCTTGGTGACGATCTGCCACGTGGAGGCACCGAAGCTCTGAGCCGCCTCGACCAAACCCGCATCCACTTCGGTCAAACTCTGCTCGACCAGACGCCCCACGAAAGGAGCGGCGGCGATGACCAAGGGAACGATAGCTCCCGGAACACCCAAAGACGTACCGACGATAAAGCGGGTGAACGGAATGAGTGCAACCAGCAAAATGATGAAGGGAATGGAACGACCGATGTTGACGATCCAACCCAAAACGGCATTGAGTACCCGATGGGGCTTCAGGCCCTTCGGGTCGGTGAGTACGACGAGAACGCCTAGGGGAACACCGATTATGTAGGCGCACACCGTAGAGACGATACTCATGACAACGGTATCCCATGTTCCCTGAGCGAGAAGTGCTCCGTATTGATCGAAGAAAGCCTGGAGGAATTCCATCTTAGAGCCTCTTTTCCAACAACTCGCGCGTCACGTCGCTTTGAGGATGAGCGAACACATCTTGAGTGGCGCCCTCCTCGACGATGGTTCCGTCATCGATGACGACGACGCGATCGCATATAAGCTCGGCGACGGCCAGGGAATGCGTGATCAGAACCAACGTCACACCCAGCTCTTCGTTGATGGATTTCAACAGACGCAGAATGGAATGAGTGGTCATGGTGTCGAGTGCACTGGTCGCCTCGTCACACAACATGATGGACGGGTTGTTGACCAAAGCGCGGGCAATGGCAACGCGCTGTTGCTGACCGCCGGAAAGCTGACTGGGGTACTTATCGCACTTGTCGGCGAGACCCACCAGTTCAAGCAGTTCGCGGGCACGGGCTTCCGAGGCCTTCCTGTCTTCCTTGCGCAGCTCTAGGGGGAACATGACGTTACGCAAAACGCTGCGCTGCTGGAACAGGCTGAAATTCTGGAAAATCATACCCACGGAACTACGGAATTCGAGAAGCTCCTTACCGGTGAGACCGGTAACATCCCGTCCGTCGATGGTGATCGTCCCCGAAGTGGGGCGCTCGAGAAGGTTGATGCAACGTACCAAGGTCGATTTACCGGCACCGGACTGACCGATGATGCCGAAGATGGAACCATCTTCGATTTCCAGATTTATTCCCTTGAGTGCAGCATGAGGTTCGTTTTGGCGACCTTCGTAGGTCTTATAGAGATCGGTGATTTGAATCATTATCGTTTAGTCCCTCGTACGGTAAGCGTATAACGCGATAGCAATCTGACAAACATGAGTTACGCCCGGGAATCGGCACACAAGCTTACCGCTCCGGGCTCGGGCATGCACATCGACAGATTACTATGTACGGAACAAAAACTCACAGCGATTCACTATAAAACATAGACATCACCTGTCAAGGAAAAACCGGAAAGTCTTCATCAGCTCAAAAGCAGACGATAATAGGGGGATGCGGGATCGAGATTCCTGCCGAAAAAAGGATCCCCCTCCAAAAAATAGCGTGGCCAACGATAGCGAAAGTAGGCGCGCTCCCGCTCCAGGCGAATACGGCGATCGCCGGTCGGCACGGAAGGGATTATCTCCGTTTCATGGTGGTAGAACTCGACATCGGCATCGAAGGCGACGAAATAACCCGCCCGAATGGCTTTGAGACAGAAATCAGCATCGTCATAGGCCATCTGAAACTTCTCGCTATAGCCCCCCAGCTCATCGAATACGGATTTACGGATAAGCTGACAGGCTCCGGAAACGGCGGAAACATTATGGGAGCAACGCAAGCGCTTAGCATAACCCGCACGCGATCGGGGAAGATCGACGCCGACGATGCCCACCGCCCCGTTGGGGCCGATCGCCATACCCGCGTGTTCAACCGTGTCGTCGGAGAAAAGCAACTTGGCGCCGACTACGGCAACATCTTCACGTGAGGCGTGAGCGACAAGCTTACCGAGGGCGCCTTCGGTGATCATCTCCGTATCGTCATCGAGGATGAGCAGGTAATCGCCCCTACACGTTTTCGCAGCATGATTGACCATAGCCGGATGGGAGTATTCACCTTCATAGGAGAGAATGCGGATGTCGGCGTGGGCTTCGGTGAGCATTTCGTAAAAGGCATGGGTCTCGGGTTCGGTGCTGGCGTTATCCACGATCACGATCTCGCAGACATCGTAGGAGTCGGAAGCATGGATCGAAGTGATGCAGGCATCCAAGAGAGCCGGTCGATCTTTGGTGGGTATGACGATGGAGAGTCCCGGGGTCGATTCGGGCAATCGATAGCGCGCCTCGTATCGCTTCAATTCCGCATCGGCGAGCACGACGGCTTCGATACCGCTGCGATGGAAGTGGTTCGCCAAAGCCTTGCGACCACTCAAGAACTCTCTTTCCTCGTGTTCCCTGCGGACTTCATGGTCCGCTTCGGTATGCGTCTGCGGAGCGCGCACGTGGTAGAGAACCGCCCCCACATGCTCGACCCGATCGGCCACTTCGACAGCCTTGAGAGCGAGATCATAGGCAAAGGCCTCGGTAGCGAAACCGGGGCCCTGCGCGATGCGATGGATAAGGGATTTGGAATACAACACGAACGGGCCGAAGTAATCGTAGGAATAGAGAAGATCGGGAGAAAAACCCGGCTTGAGAAAGCATCTACCCAGGCCACCCTCACCATCGAGAACGTCTTCGTCGCAGTAGAACATCTCCAGCGCATCGGGCATACCGGAAATATCGACCGCACCGGATTCGACTCCCCCCTGTATGCCGAGGTGGTCTTCGTGTACTTCGTTGATGTGGCGCACGAATTCGAAAAGGGCCTCCGGTGCCAACACGACATCGGGAGTGAGGACGGCGCAGAACAGTGCAGTGGACTGAAGCAGTCCCGTCACCGCCGCCGTCGCTTCGTCGGAGGTGCCATCGAGTGCAATGGACACCAAGCGATCATCGTCGTCCCATGCACGCAGTGCCGCCCTGCTTGCTTCGTCGGAGGGGGTCGGCCCCACAACGATGAGCTCGAAGCGATCATAGGTCTGCTGGCGCAGGGGGTCCAGCATGTCGGACAGGCCGACGGAATCGGCCGACACGACAACGACGATACCGATAAGAGGCTCCCAGGAAAATCCGGTCCTTCGCTGTACGGCGAGATCGGCTAGGGTCGCACGATGGCGACGATACCATCCTTCGTAGCGCGGGTCGAGTGAGGCATCGAGGGTTTCGAGAAGAAACATCTCACGCAAAGGCAGGTACGTTTCGTCGCAAAATAAGGCGAAACCACCCGGAACGACATCGTTGGCGTCATAGACATTCACACAGAAATCCTTATCGTGGCGACTCACGCGGACCGAAAATCCTATGGTGAGACGTTCCTCGTCACCGTAGCGCGAGGCGGGTCGTACCTCATCGAGCAAGGGGTACACGGGGATATCCAACTCCGAACCGGTGCGGTCGAGGAACTTCACCATGACATCGGAAATGCCGATGTGCGGCATATCGATGAGCATCTTCACCACGATATCCGACCCGTCGTCGATGGCTCCCGTGAAAAAGACATTCATCCTGTCGGCATAGTATTCGCGCTCGATGTCGAGCATCTGTTCGGTGAGTTCGTTGCGTACCAAGGAGTTGAATTTGGTCTTCCATTTCACCATGTTCATCTCAACCGTCAGACGACTGCGATCGAGAGGGGCATCGGGCCCACTGTATCCGGTGAACAACAGATCGACCTCTCGAACCTCGAAATGAGGAAGCACGACCACGTAGTTGGCCTGCGACGACTTCTCCAACGGCTGGAAGGGGAACAGATGCGAGGGAATCTCCACACCGTTCTTCAGGTGAGCGGAAAGCATAACGAGCGTGTCGGGCTGCATGCGATCGACCACCATTTGGAGGTAGATCTTGCCATCTCCGTGACACATGCTCTCAGGACGAACATTCATATACAAAAACCCTTTGCGTAGTGCGTTTCAGTGTTTCAGGTGTTTCGCATTCAGTGTTTCAAAGCGAAGTAGGGGCTATCGGGATCGAGGTTGGGATTATAGAAAGCATCTCCCTCGACGAAATAACAGGGCCAGAAATATTGCAACAGAGCCGCTTCCCGCTTCATCTTGATGCGCAACGCCTTGGAGTAGCTTCGCACGCGCGAAACCGACTGGAAGTGAGTCAGGCTGACATGAGGCGTGTAAACGGTGTAATAACCGATCTCCCGCGCTTTGAGACAGAAATCGACATCGGAATAGAGGATGGAGAAGTCGTCGGTGAATCCCCCCACCTCCTTGAAAACATTGCGGGAAACAAGCATGCAATCCCCGGTAACCGCAGAGACATTCTGCGCAACCACCGCACGATCCAAGTACCCCCTCCACTGAGGAGACATGTAACGCGAGAGCGGATTGAGGATGCGCGAGCCACCCACGACGAGACCGGCATGTTCGATGGTGCCGTCGACGAACAACTCCTTAGGCCCCACAATACCCACCTGCGGAGACTGGAAGTATCCCAGCATAACCTCGAGAGCATCGCCGGTGATGATGCGCGTGTCATCGTTGAGGAACAACAGGAAATCCCCCGTTGTGTTTTCCGCGGCGAAATTCGCGATACGCGCACGGTTGAATTCGTAATCCCACTCCAGAACCGTCAGGGTATCGAACCGTTGCTTGAGCGCTTCGTAACAGGCGAAGGTAGCGGGATCCTTGCTGGCGACATCGACGATAACGACCTCGAAATTCTTATAACTCACCTTCGCGTAGATGGAACGGATACACGAATCGAGCAGCTCCGCATTGTCTTCGGAGGGAATGACGATCGTCACACGTGGCGCATCGATGAGAACGTGACGCACGTGATAGTGGAAGGGCATGGAAGTCGTCAACACTTCGGCATTCAGTCCGATACGACGACAATGTTCCACCAGCGCCTTACGACCCGCCTCCTGCTCGAAATCGGAGAAAAGTTCGTTTTCGATAACGGTCGAAGCATAGCGACGATGATAGAGCACGCGCGGCACATGACAAACGCGACGGGCTTTCTCCGTTGCGCGCAAGATAAAATCATAGGCCAAAGCCCCGCTGAAATCCTTGGACAGAAATCCCACATCGAGCAACAGCTTCGAACGGATAACGATGAAGCCCTGCAGGTAGTTGTAGGAACGCAGGAGTTCCGGGGAGAAATCGGGCCTGAAGACGGGCTCGGAATGGACTCCGTCGGCATCGAAGGTGTCCATATCGCAGTAGATCATATCGCAATCGGAAAATTCGTTTATCGAACGAACGAGCTCGAACAGTGTATCGGGGGCGATTTTGTCACAGGCGCGCACCATTCCGATGAAGTCACCCTCCGCAGCCAGAACTCCGGCATTGATCTTTTCCGCCGTACTGAGGTCCCGCTCGACATCGAGAAGGTAGATGCGGTCGTCATCGAAGGCGTTGAGCACATCGACGACGGACTGGTCATCGCCGCTCATATTGACGAAGATCAGTTCCCATCTACCATAGCTTTGAGTCAGCAGGGAACTGATGATGTCATGAAGATGATGGGTGGGAGTCGATTTGAGCAGACACACCATGCTGAAAAGAGGAGCCTTCTCGAAGCGCGAGGAAACCTGCTCCAACAACGTAGGAAGATCCGCTTTGTGAACCTCGTTATACCACTGATCGTATTCCTCATCCTCGAAGGCACCCTTTGTCTTCTCTTCGAAGTCATCGGTCAATTCCCGAAGACTCTCCGCGCCCAACATGGCAAAACCAGGCGCGATGGAACCCGCCGTATCGGTGGCGCAGAAACACACTTCGGGGCGCTCCCTATCAACGGTGAAGGAAACGATCATGTGGCGACGCTCGAAGGAACCGTAGTCGACGCCGTGAGTGATGGAATCCTCGATGATGTAGTGATCCATGAGAAGAGGCTGACCATGGTCGCCCAGAAAGTCGAACTCGATGGAGCTTTCCTCGTGATAGGGCATCTGAAGCGAAGCGGAAACCAGAAGAGAATCCCCCTGATCGAGCGCACGGACGAAACTCACATGGATACGGTCGTGAATGAAGCGACCGTCGAGGTTTTCGATCGCCTGACCTTCGAGATGATTGATGCGCTCGGCGAAACGCGACATCCATTTCACCGCTTCGAGGTCGAGCTTGTTTTTGCAGCTGTTCACGATGGTTCCCGATGAATCGATAGCGCGGAACTCCAATTCGTAGCGGCGGATACGCATCCAAGGAAGAACGATGACGAAAAAGCGAACCTCCGCCGAATTCTTCGTATGAAGAGACGGAAGATCCTCGTCGCTGGCGAGAGCGCCATCGAAAAGCACCGCCTCGAGAGCTATCGCGTCTTTTTCGTCGCAGTAGGGAAACGTGTCCGAGGGTATACGGATGCCGGCCTCCGTCGAAGCGGTAAGGACAACGGGCAGACGCTCGTCGTAGCCGGTGATTTCGGAAAGAATATAGGCCTTATCGCCTGAACGACGCATAAGCTTGAACTGAACATTCACGTGGTTCTTCCCTCCCATCGGATCAAGGTTTCTTCATTATCCCGATCCCCATCGATCGGCCCCCTGCAAAACCATCGAATCATCCGAAAAAACATCGAAGTCGTCCCCCACGGAAGACCTTCTAATGCGCTTCGAGAAAAATCTTTCTCGTAACGAAATTCCAGATGCAGACGATAACGGTCACGATGATCTTGGAAATACGATAATCGATGAAGAAGAACTCGACAAACACCCACATGAAAACGTCATTCAAAATAAGGCCGACCACGGACAGAAGGACGAAAATGATGAATTCGCGGCGTCGGCTCATGTCGTCTTTGCGCTGAAAGACGAAACGCATGGAGGCGAAGTAGTTGAAAATGACGGAGACGATGAAGGCGATGGTGGTGCTGATCAGATAAGGAACCCCGAACACTTCGGTGAGAAACACCAGGACACCGAAATCGATCAGAAAAGCGATGAATCCGACCACGCCGAACTTCATGATCTGAGCGATAAGCTTTTTCACGAACACCCTTCCCTGCAGGCGAAGCGGGCACCCGGCCCACCTCTTCGCTCCCGCCAACAAAAAAAAGCCCCGCAACGCAGGGCTTGAACATGTGGTGCCCCCAACGGGAATCGAACCCGTGTTTCCGCCTTGAAAGGGCGGCGTCCTAACCGCTAGACGATGGGGACGCGGGCTGCCCAAAAAGCAGCTTGCCCATTATTGCAAAGCTCTTGGGCTTTTGCAAGGGGAACAACCAAATTTCTTTAACGATGATTCTCCGTGATCCATCCACCGGAAATCATAGGCGGAAAAGAGGGGGTGGCACACGAAGTGATTCTTCCTATCGCACCTGTTTTTTATTCCGTTAGGCGATAAGAGTCTTTTCCCTTTTCCTTCCGCGAATTATCGTTGTAGACGGAAGCATTTTTTGGGAAATGAGAACTATGAGGATAGCAGTTGCCAGCGAGGGATTGGAAGTGAGCAATCACTTCGGTTGCTGTACCAATTTCAACTACTACAAAGTAGACGATGACCGACTCGTCGATTCTCGCAATCTGCCGAGTCAGGGCCACCTGTGCGGTTCTCAGGCCAACTTTCTCCGCCAAATCGAGGTCAAAGTCCTCATATGCGGCACCATTTCACCCCAGGAAATCGAAATAATGAACAACGCCGGCATCACCGTCGTATCGGGCATCAAAGGAAAAGCGATCGATGCCGCCGATGCCTACGCAAAGGGCTTTTTGGAAGACCCCTCCTTCATCGACTGACCTTCCGGATGATACACGATCACTCAAGTCCGAAGACGGTCATGAAATCGTTTTCATCGGCTACCACGATCCCCGCTTCGCGGAGCAGCTCCGTCGTAACCCCGTCTCGAGCCGTCAATGTTCCCGAAAACCCTCCATCGTAGACCAAGCCCACCCCACACGAAGGGCTTTTCGATTTCAGAATGGCATGGCCACACCCTTCTTCGCGTGCGCAGGCGAGTACACGACGTGCGCCTGCAAGGAATCTTTCCGCGTTATCCCTCCCCTGCGCATCGCAAACACGCAAATCGGCCTCGGCGGTACGGATTTCATGCGGTGGATGTGGGATGGGCAAGCCACCCATCACCTCGGGACAGATTAAGACGGGCTCGTGGTTTTTCAGGAATTCCCTCACGGAAGCGTTGGGTTTCGATGTCGCATCGTAGCGGCAGGCGACGCCCATCAAACAGGCGCTGACCAGTATCTTCATGCGACACCTCTTCCCGGAAAAATAGAACAGGCCAAGCGATATGCTTGGCCTGAAAATACTTGGTGGAGCTTACGGGGATCGAACCCGTGACCTCATGGCTGCCAGCCATGCGCTCTCCCAGCTGAGCTAAAGCCCCGAAGTGCGTATGTTAGTATAGCGCAGTCGGACGCAAGGTCAAGCCCTTTTATCGCCCTCGTACAATAATCCTTTTAAACGATGGGAACTGGCGTTCCCTGCCCTTCGATCTTGATCGAGGGATAGAACGTCGACTCGCCGAAAACCTGCGTGATGGATTTTCCTTCGACAAACGGCACCGTTACGAAATCGCTGAGCGTCGGCACCAGATCACTGCAATCGACGAAGTGATCTTTCTCGTTGAGCATATTGGTATCCTGCGCCCGCCAATAGATATCGTTGGCATCGGTCAGATAATACGTCTGCACTTCGGTTTGCATGTAGACCGAATGTGCACCCCTCAGATACTCGATCAAATCATCGATCGATGCGAGTTCTAAAGCTTCCTCGGACTTTCTCCCCATAGTCTCTCCTCTCATGTAGCCCGCTCCTTGCATCATAGCAATGAAACGACCGATGAGAAGAGGGAGCAAACGGCAGATGGGCAATTCTCAAACATTGACCACTGTCGAATCCACGACCTTTTCCGTAATCAATTCTTGCGCGAGGGATCCTTGCGACGGGCGCGGAGGATATCGCGGGGATGCAACTGCTCAGAAGTGGTGATGGCATAGGTTCCCATGGCCTTGTTGGCCACCTCAACCGTTTGGGTGTCTCCCGAGGCGAACACTTCGACGAGGTTTTCGATGGGAATTTCAGTGATGGGAGCATGAGGGCTCAACAGTTCGAGCACGTCACCTTCGTAAAAACGATTGCGACAGATGACGGAGGTACGCCAGAGACCTTGCTCTATCTTTTCAGATCCGACAACCTCTCCAACCCAATCATGAAGCTGCCTATAGGTGTCGTCCTCCCACG